>JAPLNX010000148.1 GCA_026400935.1 Planctomycetia bacterium
ACGCCGCTTCGCCATCACGCGACTCAAACACCATCCGCTCAAAGAAAGCCTACGAGGCAAAATGCAAATAGCCGGCTGGAACGACGACTTCCTTGCGGAAGTCCTAACAGGTCAACAACTTTGATACGCGCTGACCGTGCATCACCTACTGATCGCAGAAAATCCCAAATAACGCGAGATCATTTTAGAATCCGTGAACGATTACCAAACCCAGAAGTCGTGATGAATAAATCTGGTGAATTTGATATTGTCATTGGAAGCAGCACAGATGGATATAATTATAATTATAGTTACAATTTTAACGTATATCATTTCCATGCAGACGGAACAAAGGACGGCGATCCAATCACGGCCAATAGTCATCTCAGTTACGCAGCGTATCTAAAATTGTTTGATGCACCGAATGGTGATCTCGTTGTCGGTTACACTCGCAACGATTGGATCGACTTCGTTAGGTTGGGGCCGAACGGAGTTATTCAAGGCGACACGACAGTTACTTTTCCGAATGACGACTTCGAGGACAATTTTCATCCGTCATTTTTCATTAATGACGACGGTGATCCGGAGGCTGTCTGGTTGACTTCGAGATACAGTGCCAGCTCCGAGATTTCCAATTCCGTCTCGGTCTCAACGCCGATCGGAAAACCGGTATCAGCGTTCGTTTCGTATGACGACACTGGTTTATTATCAGGGCCACTAACGTTGTCTTTGCCTGGATTGCACAGCGTCGGTGGCGTGTCTATCAACCAGAACGGAACTCCCAACAATCCAACTGATGACGTATTGGTTTACAAGCCAATCTCTGGATTCCAAGGAGTCGAAGAAGTTGTCTATCACTTGACCGATTCCCGTGGGCATTCGACCTGCGGAGTGTTGCGGGTTCATGTGGGTGAACCGGTTCCGGCATCAGAGGTCTCTGCAAACCAACGGTTATTTTCTGTTACGGACATCTACTCGACGAAGGAAGATGTCATTTTGAAGGTCACGCTGGCCAATGGCGTTTTGAAAAACGACACCAAAATCAACTCGGACAAGTTAATTGCCACATTGGTGACTGCTCCGCAACATGGGACGTTGACGTTTAATCCGAACGGGGCGTTCAACTATTCCCCGGCGCCCAATTTTTCCGGAGCGGACTCCTTCACCTACCGCGTCTCAAGCGGCACGATTTTTTCTCCGCCTGCGACTGTGACACTCAACATCACTTCCGTCGCCGACAAACCAAAGTTGATCGTACCCAAATCAATAACCGGAGCGCCAAACTCTGATCTCAATCTGCCCATCACGGGAACATTGGCCGACACCGATGGCTCCGAAATACTGATGTTCAAACTTTCGGGAGTACCAGCTTTCGCGACACTGAATCACGGTGAGAAACAAGTGGACGGAACATGGAAACTGACGACCACTGACTTGGTGGGGCTGACAGTGCGAGCCCCGAGGGTCACCAGCTTCACTCTGAAAGTGACCTGTCTCGCCAGTGAATCCGTCGGCACATCGGAGGCGAGTGTTGTCGCCAACATAGCGGTCAAAATCGCTTGAGCAACACAATCAAAGTTCGCTAGCGTTTGAAGGAAACTTTGATCGTGAACCGCTCGGAATCCGTCATGGACGAAACGCTGCTGGAATGGGGCGGCGGCCCCAAAGGATACCCCCGGCCGCGACCACGACTGGCACGGCTTCTCAATGTGGCTCGCCGGAGGGCTCGCCGGAGTCGGCACTCGCGGCGGCCAAGCCATTGGCGCGACGGACGAGTTAGGCTTCGCCGCCGTCGATGAACCGTGCCACGTCTCCGACCTGCACGCCACAATCCTGCACCTCATGGTGCCTCGACCACAAGCGCCTGACGTTTTTCTACAAGGTGCTAGAGGAACGTATCACGGGCACACGCGGGAACGTCGTGACGACGGCGATCTCGTGATGTCTGACCTTGTAGGATAGTCGGCTTCGGAGCATAGCATCTTGCTCTCTATGAGCGATCCGGCCACGGCATTCACGAAGAACTTCATGATTAAATTCTGCGTAGGCAACTCGGTCGCCCGGCATTTGAGCCGCTGGCGGTCATTATTCGTGAGCGGATTGGCAAGGGTGGACTCGCACTGCCGCTGAATCACAATGTCGAGCGAGCCTGTCGGGAGCAGTTACAGCAAACGCTCAGGCGATTGCACTACGAATTCTTCTCGCCAAGACGCTGTTTGATGCCATTCGCAACCGACGCGATGAAACGGGGCGTTCGAGGCCAGCGTCGAAATGGATGGAGACTGCCAAAGGGACTTGGTTCGACGAGATTGAGCAAGCTCAGTCGTTTTGGAACAGAACCATCAAGTGGTTCTGCCCGTGTATAGCGGGTCGATCACTTCGCCGTTGAGCAGGTGATTCGGGCGTTGCAACGGGTCCATGAGCACAGCGTCGTGGCCGACTCCCAGAGCGTTGAACAGCGTCGTGCAAACATCGGCAGGCGACCACGATCGTGAGACCGGATAGGCCGCGTTGGCGTCGGACTGGCCGACGACTTGGCCACCTCGAACACCGGCTCCCGCGACAAGGGCGGAATAGACGTGAGCCCAGTGATCACGGCCGGCGACTCCTTGACCGAGCAGCGTCGAGATTCGGGGCGTGCGACCGAATTCGCCCATGACGAGGACCAACGTTTGGTCTAACAAGCCCGTCGATGAAAGATCGTCCATCATTGCTGCGAGACCTCGATCCAATTCCGGCAGTAGCGTGTTCTTCAAGCGGCCCCAGTTGTCGATGTGCGTGTCCCAAGTCTGCACGATGCCCATCGCGGCTTGCACAATCGGGACGCCAGCTTGCAACAGACGCCGAGCCAGTAAAAGCGACTGTCCAAATTTGTTGCGGCCATAGCGATCGCGAGATGCGGCCTCTTCGCGTTGAATGTCAAAAGCCTGCGCGACTCGATCGGACGTCAACAAAGAGAACGCGAGCCCTTGTTGTTCCGTGAAAGAGTTGGCTCGCCCTTCGGCCTCCAACGACATCGGACTGCGATTGACTGCTTCTAGAAGTCCGCGACGTGAGAGCAACCTTGGAGACGTGACGCCTGGTTGCAGGCTGAGCGAGTCGATTCGGAAGTTGGGATCATTCGGGTCGTGGTTGATTTGCCACGGATCATGCTTTGGGCCGAGGAAACCGGCGTGTTGTCCCGGCCATGTGAGTGGCCCTTCGATGAAGTAATTTGGCAGCGAAACGCCCGATGGCACGCCGTCATTGCGAGGTCGGACATAGCTGAGGGCTGCTGCAAAATTGGGGAAGTCGTGGCGAGACTCCACTCGATCAAGATCGCTGCCGCCGCGTGGGATCGGAGTTGGTCGGCCAGTCAACGCGACATGAGTCGCCAGCAAATGGTTGTGCTCCAGGTGGGCCAGTGAACGCAGAACAGTCCAATGTCGTAGTTGTTGAGCCAGTCGCGGCAGGTGCTCGCAGACTTGAACTCCCGGAATCGCGGTCCCGATCGGTGAGAACTCGCCACGAATCTCCGCCGGTGCCTCCGGTTTTGGATCGAGCATATCCAACTGGCTAGGACCGCCGCTGAGATGCACGATCAAGACAGACTTAGCTCGACCTGTTGGTGACGATGAGGCCGCAGTCGTTGTTGAAGCGAGCGGCAGAGTTGTTCCCAGGACACCAGCCGCGCTGACTTGCAGCCAGTTTCGACGATTCCATTGAAATTGCGGAGAAAACATCATCACCTCGGCTTCCGAATTCATCGGATTTTGTTCGGCCTCAATTACTCTTTGAGAATCAGGTTTCAGTCGTGATATCGTCCATTGTTGCAAAGCGAATGCAACCTTCGATTGATTCAAACGGAAATCAACGTCACTCGGCGTCTTCTACTTCCGCTTGTAGTTCGCACCAGCGGGTTTCGGCTTCGTCGAGTTGTGTTGTGAGAGTGATGACTTCGTTGTGGAGTCGCAGGGATTCCGCAGCGTCGTGGCATTCGAGGAGTTGGCTGCTGGCCTTTTTCTTTTGATCGTCAAGCCGAGCAATCGCTTTCTCTGTTGTCGCGATTTCTTTCCGTATCGCCCGATCGTCACGACGCGGGGCGCGAGGGGCGATAGACTTACTAGCCGGTAGCTTGTTGCTTTGAGGCGGAGCTTTACTGAGTGTTGTCGCGAGTTCTCGTTCGCCGTCATCGATCTCTTTGTTGATCGCGTAGAGGTAAGCGTCGTATCCGCCGCCGTAGTTTGTCACGTGGCCGTCACGAACTTCTATCACGCACGTCGCCACACGCTTCATGAAATGGCGATCGTGGGTCGTAAAGATGACCGTCCCCTTGTAGTCGATCAACGCTTGAGCGAGCGCCTCGACCGTGTCAACGTCGAGATGGTTTCCCGGCTCGTCCAGAACCAGCACGTTGTATTGCGATAGCAGCAACCCAGCGAGACAGCATCTCGCTCGTTCACCACCGGAAAGGACCGAAATCTTTTTATGAACGGCGTCCCCTCGAAAGAGCATCGCTCCTGCGACATTCAGGACCGCTTGAGTCGTGGTGCCGAAGGTGGCATTGTCATTGAGGTAATCAAGGACTGAGTATTTTTCCGGGAGGCTCGTGTAGACGTGCTGAGCATAGACGCCGACCTGACAGCCGTGGCCCCATTTCACTTCGCCCGCAAGCGGCTTAATGGAATCGACAACCGTTCGCAGAAACGTCGTTTTCCCTTGGCCGTTGTCACCGACGATCGCGGCTCGCGAGCCGTGGTCGATTTCAACGCCGATGTCCTTGGCAACTTGGCGTTCGGGATACCCGATGCTCAGGTCTTTGCACCGCACGGCAGGGCCTTGTCGCGGTTCGACCTGCGGCGCGCGAATGAATGCAGTCGCCTCGTCTCCGGCAATCTCGGTCAACTCCAGTCGTTCGAGTTGCTTCGACTTTGATCTGGCTTGCGTAGCGGTACTTGCTCTCGCCTTGTTCTTCGCGATGAAAACTTCGAGGTCGCGACGTTTGGCTTGAATAGCCGCGTTCGAGCGAACAAGGTGCTCGTTTTGCTCCTGTTGATAGTTGAGGAACGCGTCAATCTTGCCGGGATACATCGTCAGCTTGCCACGTGACAAATCGAGCGTGTGGTCACAGGTTGCGTTCAAAAACGCTCGATCGTGCGACACGATCAGACAGGCTTGCTTGAAGTTTCGTAGGAAGTGTTCGAGCAGAATCTGCGTGCGCAAATCGAGGAAGTTGGTCGGCTCGTCGAGCAGCAGCAAGTTCGGTTCGTGAAGCAACAACGCGGCCAGTTTGACGCGCGTCTGCCAACCGCCAGACAGCCGAGAGACTGGGCCTTCGAGGTAATCACCTTTCAACTCGAATTGCCCCGCAACCTCGCCGCATTTCCATTCCGGCTGGCCACTGTCCCGAATCAAGAAGTCGTGAGCCGACTCGCCGGGCAAGAACGGATCGTGCTGTCGCAAGTAACCGATCTGCAAATTCGGATGCCGCATCACCTCGCCGTTGTCGAGTTCTTCTTCCCCCAACAACACGCGCAGCAGCGTACTTTTCCCCGCCCCATTGCGACCGATGAAGCCCACCTTCACATCGTCAGACAACGTTGCCTCTGCATTATCCAACAACACCTGCTCGCCGTAACTTTTGCACGCCTGCCTAATCTGCATCAACACAGCCATCAGCCAAGAACCCTCGCATTTGAATGAACGAATCAGAGGGCGAACTGTAACGAGACCGACGCGAGATGTGGATTCGGAGCAGATGACTCAATGTAAAGTCCTTTCAGGAGGAGTTCGTGGAACGGCCACGTTGGCAGGAGATCGGCGGCGAAGAGAAATCTTTTAGGGGATTGAGCTGATCGACATGACGCTCTCTGTGACATTGGAGATGGAATTCAATCTGTGGGACGGCGGTGTCCATATCTGCTTTCTCACTCCAACTTCTCTTTATGTTTCCACAACCGTTCCTTGAGTTGCGGGAACAACTCCAGCGCGTTGTCTCGCAGGATTTGTTGGCCGATGCGGTTCGCGTGCTCTTCGATCAGGTCGCCGCGATCGACTTTCTCGGCCAGCACTTCGGCGATGCACTGGCGAGTCAGCTCGGTCGAGCCGTAGATCCCTTCGCCGTGGTTGCAGTCCGCGCCCCAGAGGATTCGCGTTGACGGCATTTGCTCCAGCCATTCGTGATAGGCTCGCTTGGCCATCGAATAACTGAGGCTCGGCAGCCAGACGCTGTCGATCCAGACGTGAGGCCAGTGCCGCATCAGGATCGCGCCGGTCTCGCCGGTCCACGGGTAGCCGCCGTGGAACAGAATGAACTTCGTTTTCAAATTGGCTTCGATCAAATCGACCAGCAGGATCGGGTTCGAGCTTTGAATGCGGCCGTGTCCCGTGTGGATTTGAAACGGCAGTTCGTACTTCGCTCCGAGTTCACACAGCCTCCAAAAGACAAAATCTTCGAAGTCCTTGATCTGTTCCGGAGTGAGTGCCGTGCGACGTTTGCCGAACGCGATCTCGGCACGCTCCTTCGGGACGCGGTCGAACTTCAGAGTCCGCTGATAGGCGAGTGTGCTCTTCAAGCAGACAGCCCCTTTGTCTTTCGCTTCGAGGAACAGCCGGTTGAGCACCGTCAAGAATTCGTCCAGTGAGTTCATCGGCAGGCCGTGCTTGGTTGCGAAGTCGAACGGGCTATCGAAAGGGTTCTCGAATTCCGACGCATGAAACCCGCGAACCAGCGAGGTCACGTTGAACACGATCACTTCAAACGGGTACGACTTCTCGAAAGCCAACCGCGCCCAATGCGGGTCGTTGAACATCAACTCGATGTTGGCTCGCTCGGTGACGACGTGATGCAGCCATTTTTGATCGCGATAGTTTTCAAAGATTTTGCCATCGAGCTCTTTCGCTTGAGCATCGGTGATGCGGTCCCAATCGACGCCGTACAAATCTTTGAGCGCGATCTGCGTGTAGCGATAGAAGCTGGTCGCTCGCGAGTTGTCCCAATCGTCCTTCGCCTCGCGCCACCAGTCATCGAACTCCATCTTCGGCTGCCACGGAGTCAGCCGCCCGACCTGAGTCCAATAGCTGTTCCCCCAAATGCTCGAAAGATTCATCCCCTTGCCGAGCTTCGTCTCGCGATAACCCGGCAGCTTGTCGAACGGCCAAAGATGATCGTGAGTGTCAATTGCCGGCACCTTATCGAGGTACAGTTTCACACGGCGGTACGTCTCCGTCTGCCGAGTAGACTGAGCGAAAGACATCGAACCACAACAGAGCCAAACGGTCGCAAACAGCGATGCAGCGATCAACGTTCGAAACATGGATAGCTCCTACTTTGAATCCGGTAATTCGGGAAACCACTTCGGCTCAACAGCATCGGACAGCGATTTCATTTCAGGAACATCGGGGAGGAGTAATGACTCAAGATACTCGCTGACTGTGTTCTCTTCAGGAACATTGGATAGCCACGGAACTTCCGCATGAATATCCATTTGAACCACAGATTGTCCTTTGAATTCCTCTCTCAACAAATCCAATTCTGAGCGAAAGAAAACAGAAAACTTCCCAAACTCCAACGTCAGCGGCTTTTCACGCTCACTACTCAGCAGCTTGCCGACGAAGTGATACCACGCTCCATAGGAGTGCAGTCCGGACGCGAGCTTCCCGTTGTGAAACACTTCAGTTTCGCCGTTAAGTGGAATTCCAAACTGATGGAGCAGTTCCTGAAATTCAACTGGAATAATGAGGGATCGGGTCATCGCCCAATTCAGACAAGGACCGCAGCCACACTTTTCAGGAGTGCTAACCGATACCTTTTTGTATGCAGCTCCGGTCGCACCGCGATCGAACTGAATTTGATAGTCACCAAACTCCATCCACTGCATGGCAATTCTCCAACAGCAATAAGACATCGCGGCGGAACAAGGCAAACTCGAAAGTCAGGCACTTTCTCTTACTCATCAGAAGGCTTGGAACTTTCTTCGTGATTCGTGCTCCCCGCGGGTGGCCCAACTTTCCAAAAGTTGGGTGCCGCGGGCACAAGAAACTCGGAGTTGGCTTTGAACGCAATGGAAGCTGGGTTTGGGATGAATGTCGCTCGCAAGTTTCTTGTGCTGCGCACACAGCTTGCTTGGACGGCAAGCTGTGATACCCGCTCGCGTTTTCTTTCGGCGTCATGTCGCCATCGCTCCCGATTCTTGGGAATCGTTCACGATGGCTTGGCCCGGTAGCTCGACTTCGAAGATGCTGCCGAGGCCGTTTGCACCGTCGAAGACTCGTACCTTTCCTTTCAGAAGACTGACGAGCGTGCGGACGATGTAGAGGCCGACGCCGGTTCCTTTTTGGCGGCGTTCCAATTCGTTACCGCCGCGATAAAAGATTTTGAAAATCCGCTGCCGCATGTGAGTCGGAACTCCATCGCCGTTATCGACAATCTGTGTCATGACTCGCCCACGCTCGTTGACTCGGACACGAACATCGACATGCGGATCGGCGGCTCCGTATTTGATCGCGTTGTCCAACAAGTTGCCGAAGATCATCTCCAGCGGCAGGCGTCGAGCACGAATCACCGCCGGTTCGACGTCGAACGAAAAGACATCTTCGAGCTTTCGCTTGTGATGCCGACCCGCCGCTTCGGCACACCGACGGAGCAGTGGCTCCAGTTCGATGTCTTCTGGTTCCGCCTCCTGACCGATGTCATCCAGGCGAGCCACTTCCAGCAACTGATTGATGAGATGATCCAATCGGACCAACTCACCATCCATCACTTTGAAGAACTCTTCTTGCTGACTCGGATCAACATGTCGCATGCGCAGCGTGTCGAGATACAGCCGCAGCGAGGCGATCGGCGTTTTCAGTTCGTGAGTCACACTGTCAACAAAGTTGGCCTGCCTCTGATTCAACCGCACTTCTTTGATCGTCAAAAACATGTAGAACCCAGAGACGACCAAGATCAACGCGAAGACCACCGTGCCGATCGTCAGCGCACTCCACTCATTCAACTGAGCCAACAAGACGATCCAGCAAACCATCAAGACCACATTGAGCACCATCATCAAGACGCTCAACGTAATCGGCAGATGCAGCGTGCGTCGTTTGCGGTGAGACATGGTTCGCGGTTCTGGTTGTGGTTTCACAAAGATGAGGTTTGGATTTTACCACGGAGACACTGAGGCACGGAGAGGATAGCCAAGAAGAGGCGATAAATTCTCTGCCTCGCGTTATCTCCGTGCCTCTGCGTCTTCGTGGTAAAAGTCTGGATGAATATGTTGCCGGATAGGAACAGCGCGAATCATCATCGAACCAACGTTGCGATCAGCGGACTCTCGCGCTACAAACAACGGGACTCTCCAGCCATATGTATTGTTTCAAAGAAAGAAGTCCGCAGTGGCAACCGCTGAAGCTCAATCGCATTCAAAAACAATGGTCATTTCCGAAGACGCTATTGAACTCCGACGAATGGTCGCGGACGCACGACGGAGTCGAAAGCTGGTCGGATGCGTGCCGACGATGGGCGCTTTACACGACGGGCACATCAGCTTGGTCGAACGGGCTCGCGCGGAATGCGATTTCGTGATCGTCACGCTGTTTGTGAATCCGACTCAGTTCGGTCCGAAAGAGGACCTGCAAAAGTACCCGCGTCCCTTCGAGGCCGATTGCGACAAGTGTCGCGCGGCGGGTGTCGACTTCTTGTTTTGCCCAACGGCAGATTCGATGTATCCGGCGGGCTATTCGACGTTCGTCGAAGTTCAAGGTCTGACCGATCAATGGGAAGGTGCCGTGAGGCCGGGGCACTTTCGCGGAGTGACGACCGTCGTTGCGAAACTGCTCAACCTGACGCAGCCGGACAAAGCGTTCTTTGGCCAAAAAGACTTTCAGCAACAAGCGGTCATTCGTCGCATGTGCCGTGACCTCGACATGCCGACTGAGATCATCACTTGCCCGACGTTGAGAGACTCGGACGGGCTGGCGATGAGCAGCCGCAACGTTTACCTCAGTCCTGCCGAGCGAACATCAGGGCTTTCGCTTTCGCGTGCATTGCTGCTTGCTCGCGACAAGGTTCGCTCAGGCGAGACCGATCTCCGCGCGATTCGTCTGGCCCTGCGAGCCGAAATGGAACAGACTCCCGGAGTCAGCGTCGATTACGCGACGATTGCTGATCCGGATAGTTTAATGGAACTCACAGAGATCGCCCCACGCATGGTGGCGTTGGTGGCGGCTCGCGTCGGGGCAACTCGGCTGATCGACAATATGCTCATTCCGTAGTTTCTTGGACGCTCGGCTCATCACGCGGAGCGTGACGGCTACGTAGCCATCACGCTCCGCGTGATGAGCCGAACACTTCAAAGAACGTCAGTCATGCAGACATCGTTCTGAATTTTTGAAAGCAATTCGCGACAAAGGACTGAAGCTCATGCGGCCTGTTTTGCTCCGCATTCCACTGGACGGAACGCTCGATCTCGGCCCGCTGGGAAAGCTGCCGGTCTTTGGATTTGGACTGCTATTGGGTGTTTGGTTTGCGGTTGGATTGTTCGTCTGGCTTCGTTCGCGACGCTCCGAACAACCGTTGTTCGTCCCGGGCGATATTCTCACCTATGGGCTAATCGGTACTGCGATCGTCGTTGCCCCGAGGTTCATCAATTCGATTCCGATTTTCGGATACGGCATGATGATGTGCTTGGGTTTTGTATCGGCCACGATGCTGGCCAACAGACGTGCGACGAAAGCTGGGTTCGCCCCGGAAACGATTTGGGATTTGACGTTTTGGTTTTTGATCTCCGGAGTCGGCGGCGCGCGATTGTTCTATCTCTTGCAACATGGAGGCAATGTCTTCACGCGTTGTCAAACCGCCGGTGACTACTTGTGGGCAGCGATCAACCTGTCGGACGGCGGCTTGGTCTTTTACGGCGGCTTGATCGCGAGTTCTGCGGCATACGTTTGGTTTTGCCACAGTCGCAAACTGCTGGCATGGAAGTTAGGAGACATTCTGATTCCGTCGATTTTCTTGGGTGTCGCCTTTGGTCGTGTCGGCTGTTTTTTGTATGGCTGCTGCTACGGAGATCGCTGTGATCTTCCTTGGGCCGTTGAGTTCCCGAAGCTGCTCGAAGCTAACGACCCGACTCATTTAGGAATTGTCTTTAGTTCTCAATTAAATCGTGGCTTCATCACCGAGGACGCTACAGCCACACTCCGCATTCATCCAACGCAGCTTTACAGCGCGATCGACGGACTGCTGCTCTGCTTTTTGACGCTTGCATACTATCCGTTGCGCGGCCGTGATGGCTCGGTGATCGCGTTAGGACTGCTGACGTATCCGATCACTCGGTTCTTTATCGAGCGATTGCGTGGTGACGAAATGGGACAGTTCGGAACGTCGCTGACGATCGCTCAATGGATCAGCATTGCGATGTTCGCCGGTGGAATTGCCTTGGCAATCAGTCGGCCACTCGTTTTGAAACGAGCGACCGGTTGATTGCTGACGCCGCGAATGCGATCCTCCCCCGAAAGGCGGCTGACAAAAATAGACCGGTCATTCCGTGACCGGAACCTTCGAGTCTCGGAGTGACTCACCTGCATCGCCAAAAACGCAATCACAACAAATCATCTCAGCGAAACTCACACATCTTGGACCAACCGCAAACCGTACGCAGTGACCAAGACCTGATCGCCGCCACATTGGCACGCGATACGGCGGCGTTTGGTGAATTGGTCTCCCGATATCAAAACCGCTTGTATCATTCCATGATCCATGTCGTCGGTTCTGCAGAAGACGCAAAGGATGTTGCCCAAGAGGCATTCACGCTCGCGTTTCAAAAACTGAGCACCTTTCGTGGCGACGCGCAGTTTTATTCGTGGCTGTTCCGGATCGCGCTGAACGCCAGCGTCAATTTCCGTCGTAAGAATCGCTCGCTGGGACAGTCCATCGAAGCAACCAAAGAACGAATCGGCAACGAACCATCAGACGATCGCTGTGATACAGCACCCGAACAGCCACTCGAGCAAGCCGAACGCCAGCGGATCGTCCAACAGGCACTCGCACAGATGACCGAAGATTATCGCGTGCCACTGGTCATGGCCGAAATGGAAGAGATGAAGTACGACGAGATCGCCGAACTGCTGCAATGCCCCATCGGCACCGTTCGCAGCCGCATTCATCGAGGTCGCGCAGAACTCCGCGAAACACTTCGTCGCTTGCTGAAGAACGACGAAGACGGCTTGGAGTAAACAACAAGCCCCGACGCTCAAAAACCAGCCTCAATGAAGCCCACACACCGAGCTTGTCTCGGTGGCTCGCAGGCTTTTGCGCTAGTACCACGACCGAGAATTGATCCTCCATAAAAAGCGAGTTTGTGTCATTACTGCATCACCTTTAACGGAGGGTGGTGCGATGCCAAGGAAGGCAGTGCGGATTGAGGCGACGGAGCGGCAACTGGAAATC
>JAPLNX010000227.1 GCA_026400935.1 Planctomycetia bacterium
AACCTGACCACCGCCCATGCACTGGCCGTTCAATCCTCTCGCAGGTAAGACCATCAACCGGAGAGCCGGATGCGGGAAACCCGCCCGTCCGGTTCGGAGGGAGGGGCGACCGAAATCAATCGGTCGTTCCTACCCCTATCCTAGAAAAAAATCGTGTTCGGCTCACTGCCGCAGCATTCTCGGTCGGTCTACTTAGCGAACGTAGGAATCAAACACGCGCACGCTGGCCCAGTTTGGTTTGTTCTCGTTGATGAATTGGATGTGTCGCGGGTGAGCTTGATAAGCATCATGAGCCGCGCGGTTCTCGAAGACGACATGCAGGCCGACATGGAAGCCACGATCATTGACCGGTCGAGCGAGGTCAGGCACGAGCGTTCCTACCGAGAAATAAACTTCGCCAGGATGTCCCTTCAAATATTTGTAGCTCGCGTCAATCAGCTTTTGCTGAGCCGCCGGCGAAGCATCGCTGAGATTGAAATAAACGTTGTGAGCAAGATTCATGTTGTTGTCATCAGCCATGTCTGTGTTCCTTAGTTGTTTGGCAGAGTTGTGTGGATGGGAGAATGAAGGCGGGCACATTCTGGCGGTCGGCAAAATGACCAGCAAGCGCGTGCTTGATGTTGCACGTTGACCGACGGAACAAATCAGCGTACTTTGATGCCGAAATTCGGTCGGTCGCTTGGTGAGTTGGCCGAATTCTCGTTTTCCACTTTCATGGGGAGAGCCTTCCGATGCTGACGCTCGTTTCGCAAAACGCTCATCCAAATTGTGACGGAATTGGCCGTCGAGATTTCATGAAGATCGGTGGCTTGGGTTTGGGGGCGTTTGGTCTGCCGCAGTTATTGGCGGCTCGCGAGTTGGCAGCCAAGAGTAGCAAGTCAGTCAAGGACACCTCGGTTGTTTGGCTCTGGCTCGGCGGTGGACCAACGCATGTTGAGACATTCGATCCGAAGATGTCAGCCCCCATTGAATATCGCAGCGTGACCGGAGAAGTTACGACTTCCGTTCCCGGAGTGACGATCGGCGGCCAGTTTCAAAAGATGGCCGCGCAGGCCGAGCACTTCGCGTTCGTCCGATCGTTCGCGCACACCAACAGCGGTCATGGCGGCGGCACACATTTCTTAATGACAGGCTACGACAATCGCATGGCCGATAACGGCGGCCAGCCGACTCGACCGTCGCTCGGTTCGATCACGTCTCGACTACGCGGTGCCAATCATCCAGAGACCGGAATGCCGACCTACGTCCGCTTGGACAACATCGGTGCGGACGGTCCGGCGTTTCTCGGAACCGGTTACGCGCCGTTTGGAACGAACAACCAAGCGAAGACCAATATGACGTTGCGCACGTCGCTCGAACGAGTCGAAGATCGTCGCGCACTGCTGGATGGCTTCGATCGCTTTCAACGTGACGCCGACCGCACCGGCTTGATGTCGGGCCTGGATGCGTTCGAGCAACAAGCTTTTAACCTCGTGCTCGGCAACGCGACTGATGCGTTCGATCTGAAGAAAGAAAGCAAAGAAGTCGTGTCGAAGTACGGCAAGGGTTTGGGTGAGCAACTTCTCATTGCTCGCCGCTTGTGTGAATCAGGCTGCGGTTTCGTGACGCTCAATTACGGCGGCTGGGATATGCACGGCAACATCAATCAGGCATTGAAGGGCCGCGTCCCGATGCTTGATCACGCCGTTGCGACTTTCGTGAATGACGTTCGCGAACGCGGTCTGAATGAGAAGATTCTGCTCGTCATCACCGGTGAATTTGGACGGACTCCGCGCATCAACAAGAATGCGGGCCGCGACCACTGGGCACCGTTGAGCACGCTCGCACTTTCGGGCGGTGGCCTCAAGATGGGCCAAGTCATCGGCGAATCGGACTCGAAGGTGACTCGTCCGCTCAGCCGACCGATTACGCCGCAAGACTTGATGGCGACCGTGTTCGACGTGTTGGGCATTGATCTGGCGACGCAGTTCACGAATCAAGCGGGCCGCCCGGTCTACATGGTTGAAGGTGGCAAGCCGATCTCCGAATTAGTGTGAGTAGCGTGCGCCACAAAGCCGACGTTGCGATTTCGCAACATGGCCGTTGCCAAGTTGCACCATTTGGTTGCGACTCCCTTGCGATCGCTGACTTCTTCCTAAAGATTTCAACAGGCATCAAGTCTGATCACGGTACGTGAGCTAGGCTCACCAGTCTTGTCATCGTTTTTTATGACCGACTTGAGAAAGTCCTCCGTGATCAGCTCGTCCCAAGAAACCCGGGAAGCGTGCGTCTCGCCGTTGGTGAGCGTTGTCATTCCGACATACAACCGCGCGTATTGTCTCTCGCGAGCGATCGACAGCGCGCTGGCTCAGACGCATCAGAATCTCGAAATCCTCATCGTCGATGATGGCTCAGGTGACAACACACTCGAACTCATTCAACAGCAATACGGAAACGAGCCGCGCGTCAAATACTTCTATCAGAACAACACTGGCGTTTCGGGCGCTCGCAATCACGGCATGGCTCTCGCTCAAGGCGACTTCGTCGCTCTGCTCGATTCCGATGACATCTGGTTTCCGTGGAAGATCGAAGCCCAACTCGCCGTCTTCAAAGCTTTTCCCGAAGTGGGCATGGTCTGGACCGACATGGAGGCGATCGACCCGAACAATCAGGTCGTCAATCCACGATATCTCCGGACGATGTATAGCGCGTATCGCTGGTTCTCATCAGCCGATTTGTTTCCGAAATCGGTTCGTCTTTCCGATCACGCGACAAACTTGCCGGAGGCTATTCTCCAAGTGTCGGCTTACTGCGGTGACATTTACTCGCAGATGATCATGGGCAACCTCGTCCATACCTCGACGGTCCTGATGCGACGCGAGCGGATGCAGCGGGTCGGTGACTTCAATTCCAAATACACTCACGGCGGCGAAGACTATCACTTCCACTTGCGAACCTGCCGCGAAGGGTCCGTCGCGTTTTTGGATGCCTCGTCGATTCAGTATCAGCTCGGCTTCGCGGACCAGATCACTCGTCCAGAATCGCAGATCAACTTCGCCACGAGCTTTCTCGAAACCGTGCAAACTGAATTGACCAATCATCGCGATCGCATTCACTTGCCCGCTGCAATGATTCGATCCGTACTCGCGGAAGCACACTGTTGGCTCGGTGAAGTGCTCCTGAAACGGGGCGCTCGAGCAGCCGCACGACAACACTTTCGGATGAGCTTGTCACACCGTCCGCTGTATTGGCCGGTCTGGCGGGAGCTGTTGGTGACGAGCTTGCCGAAATGGCTCGCCAGTCCGTTGAGACGAATTTATCGCAGCATCGTGAAACCGAATTTGAATGCTTCGTCTGCTGTTCAACGGACTGATTCCCTTGAGAAGAGTGCTTAGCGAAAGTTTCAAAATTGGCTCGACGCGCCAGCGAGTGGTTGATCCATTGGCATTTTTTTCACCACTCGCTGGCGCGTCGTGCTAGTTTTGTAATTGTCCCTATTTGTAGGAAACGCCGTTCATGAACCACGCTAGTCCGATCACAGTGACGGTCGCTCCGATCAAAGACCTCGACGCATTGGGCCAAGCGTGGGCCGACTTGCAAAGCCGCGCGCGGCATTCCTTCTTCACGTCGTGGGGCTGGATGAAGTGTTGGTTGGCTTGTTTGCCGGACGATGTGCGACCTCAAGTTTTGATGGCCAAGTCGGGAGACGACATCGTCGGCCTGTCGCTGTTGTGCCGACGTCTGCATTGCCGCCACAAAGTGTTTGTCGCCGATGGCCTGTTCCTGAATGAAACTGGCAACGAGGAGTTGGACGAACTGACCATCGAACACAACGGCCTGCTGGTCGATTCAGCGAACGCGATCGACGTCAGCCGAGCCTGTTTGACGTTTCTGTTGGAACAACACTCCGACTGGGACGAGCTGCACTTTAGCGGCATCGACGAACACGACTCGCTGACCGAATTGATCAACGAACCGCCGCTCGGAATCGAATGCCAGTTGTTCAAAGAGACGACTTTTGAAACCATCAACTTGGCGACCCTACGCGAAAGCGGTGCGGAGTATCTATCGAAGCTCAGCAGCAACACGCGGCAGCAAGTGCGACGTTCGATGCGACTGTTCGAGCAAGCGGGGCCGCTGGAAATCGACGAACCGAAATCGCTCGCAGAAGTCGAACAGTTTTACGTCGAGATGAAACGACTGCATCAAGACTATTGGCAAGCGAAGGGACATCCCGGCGCGTTTGGTTCTGACTTCTGCGATCGCTTTCATCGTATGCTCATCACCGAGTTATGGCCGCTGGGCGAGATTCAACTGCTGCGAGTTCGCAACGGTTCGGCCACGATGGGTTACCTCTACAACTTCCTGCATGAAGGCCGAGTCCTTTGCTATCAGTCGGGCTTCGACTACGACGAAGAGGGTGATCCGAAGCGCAAGCCAGGCATGGTTAGTCATGTCTTGGCCGTTCAGCACAATCTGAAGAACGGAGCCGCCATCTACGATTTCCTCGGCGGCACCTGTCGGTACAAGACAAGCCTTTCGACCGACTCCGAAAAAATGCACTGGTTTGTCTGGCAACGCCCGCGACTGAAATTCCAAGTGGAAAATCTGCTGCGGCAAGCTCGCCGAAAAGTCCTGAGCATGGGCCGATTGGCGTAAGGCTTGCGAGCTCTCTAACCAGCGATCGCTGGCGATCTCGAAGGACCAAGATCTGAACGGAATAAAGCACACCTCAGCAATTGCTTGAGCGGTCGTTTTTCCGTCAAAGATTTTCCTACACACGTCTTGCTGACCAATTCAATCGTTCCAGCCCAACAGTCGCCGAATACCCTCCCACGGTTGGATGTAAGTTAGGAACGGTAGACCATCGACGGTGGCCTCTCGGCGGCCAGTGACGCCATCAACAGCGGGGCCGTTAGCGACGATGTGTTCGAGCCATGATTGGTGGCGAGCTTGCGTCCATGGCCGCAAGACTTCGACTCGATCGCTGAGTAGGCACGTTGCCGCAGCGAGGGCCATTGCACCCCAGTTGCTGGTTCCGGCGACGATATTGAAGTCGCACGCAATACGGCATGGGACTCGACCGGCTTGCTCTCCAGAGAGGCGTTGTCGTAGTTCAGACCACGGGATTGAACCCATGCCAATTTCGTTGCCGCCGTCGCCGATGCCGATTGTGCGAGCATTTGGCATGAACTCCGGCAGTCGCTCGAAGAGCAAATGCAACGGGGCTGTGTGCGCGTCGATACAAGCTCCACGCATGTTATGGCAATGATTGTGATGTTCTTCACGAACGTCGAAATCAATACCGGCGGATTCGCGAGTGTGGCTTGGACCAACGCGTTCAACGGCGATGAGGTGAGTGAAGTCCCGGGCGAAATCGGATTGCAAGAATTCGCTGCACCATTCATCGGCCTTGAGCGGTGCGACAAAAAGGCGATCGAGCGGGAAGTCGATCCCGTTGGCAGCGGCTCTTAGTGCTGCAGCACAAGGCCCGTCAGTGATGACGGCAGCATCAACACCAAGTTCTTGGAGACAATGTGCGAGGAACAGACTGCCTGGTGGCCCGTCCGTTTCGGCACTCGGAGGTTGAGCGTGTGGAATGAAAAAACCGGTGACAATCGCAACGCGCCGTGCGTGCTGAGCGAGATCGACGGCGGCAGATGTCAGCTGGCCGTGACCCAGTCGCATCGCTGTCGCCGCAGCTTGCCCGGCTTCTACTAACTCGCTGGAGATAAGCCCTCTCCGAGCAGGATCGCGATGAATGAACCGCTCAAACTCATCAAGTAGCGCCGTGTGCTCGGCCGATATGTCGGACCTTGCGGTCATTCGTCCTCTCCATCATTTCGCCGTCCCCGATATCGTTGTCCGTTGTCGTCGAATCGAAATTGGGTTCAAGGCATTGAAGGAGACGACGATTGAGAAAGCCAGAAGCCTTCTCTCCCAAAATTTCGGAGAGCATCTGGCTGTGGGTGTTCCCAGCGGTGGGAATCGATTTTTGGAGTCGATCTTGAACTTGAGAAATCTGCCCTGGTGAAACTTCTAGGAGGTTGCCGGGGACAAGAGGCGTCGCAACAATTGGCGACCTTCTTAGCCTTGCCCTCCGACCGCGCGGAAATTGCGTGGTCTGTTCTAAGCGTTTGAAGAGACATGGCTGAACAAAAATTATCGACGGCCGAAATTCTGGCCAAACTCAGAGCATCAAAATCAAACGCAGGCGCGGCGGCTCCCGTTGCGCCTGCTGAGTCTGTGGCTGCGCCCACTGCCGAGGCAGTGGCCCCAGTGGAGTCTGCTTCCGCTGCTGAGTCGGCCGCGGCGAAGCCGGGGTCGCCAGCTGATGTGCTGGCTGCGGTTCGCGCTCAGGCGGCCGCCAAAAGCGGTACTGCTTCGGCTGCAAAACCAGCGGCACCAAAGCCCGGGGCAACCAGCGATATTCTTGCAGCCATTCGAGCGGGTAAGGGTGGAGCAGCAGCCCCGCCAGTGACGAGTGTGTCTGCTGAAAAGGTGGCGCCGTCTAAATCTGCAGTTGCGGCTTCAAGTGGTGTTCCAAAGCCCTCTGTGGAAGAGATGCTTAAGGCTGTTCGGGGAATCGCTGCGGATGTTGGTGCTGTTGCTCAAGTGGTTCCAGTCAAGCCGGCCTTGCCGCCGATGCCTGTGAAGCCTGCTGCTTCGAAGGATAAAAAGGGCGCTGTTGAGCGTCGCAGCTTTATTGCTGCTTGTTTCTCTCCGCTGGTGATTGCGTTTGGCTCAATGGCGGCGACGGGTTTGCTGTGGGTGCTTGATCTGGCTCGTTTCATGTTCCCGAATGTGCTGGTTGAGCCGCCGACAAAGTTCAAGATTGGCTCTTCCAGTGACTATCCGCTGGGAACGGTGAGTACGAAGTGGCTCGCTGCACGCGGCATTTGGATTGTACATACGGATCAGTATCAGGGAAAGAATCTCATTTACGCCTTGGCCTCGGTTTGTACTCATCTTGGATGTACGCCGAATTGGCTTGAAGGAGAGCAGAAATACAAATGCCCGTGCCACGGTTCGGGTTTTTATGTGACCGGGATCAACTTTGAAGGTCCGGCACCTCGACCGTTGGAGCGAGTCGGAATTCGGGTGGCTCCGGACGGGATGCTCGAAGTCGATAAGAGCGTCAAATTCCAAGAAGAAATGGGGCAGTGGCAAGATCCGAATTCGTTCGTGGATGCCACGTTGGCCTAGTGGTTTGCTGAAATAATTCGGCAGTTGGTGAAATTAGTAACGGACAATTGAGTTTGAAAAACAAGGCATCCGCAGTCTGTGAGGCTGTGAATGTCTGGCATTGGAAAGTCAGCATCCATGTCGGTCGGTGATTACATTCGCGATTCGCAGATTTGGAAGAGTATCTTCCGGCATCCGGCTCCGTACGATCGCCGTAATCGCGTGGTCGTGATGCTCACTAACTTTTTTCTCCATCTGCATCCGGTCTCGATCAAACAGCAGGGGATCGCCCTCTCTTACACGTGGTGTATGGGTGGTGTCACCTTCTTCCTGTTTTTGGTGGAAACCATCACCGGCGTCTTGTTGATGTTCTATTACCGGCCAACTTTGGAGTGGGCCTTCAATGACATCTTGGCTCTTCGTGACGTGACCACGTTAGGGATCATGCGTGAGATTCATCGCTGGGGTGCTCACGCGATGGTGATCACCGTTTGGTTGCACATGTACCGAGTGTTTCTCACGGGAAGCTACAAGCCACCGCGTGAATTCAACTGGGTGGTCGGAGTGATTTTGCTGAAGCTCACTTTGCTGTTGTCATTCACCGGCTACTTGCTGCCATGGGATCAATTGGCGATTTGGGCTATTACCGTCGGGTCGAACATGGCTCGTGCGACTCCCGTGCTTGGCCACGAAGGTCCAGGGTTCCAGTTCTTGAATCTCGGTGGCTATGACCTCATTACGAATGCCAGCGATGCTCGGTTCTTGTTGTTGGGGAGTCGATTCGTAGGTGAAGAGACGCTCAACCGTTTTTACATTTTGCACTGTGTAGCGATCCCGCTCGTGGTGTCCGGTTTGATAGCCATTCACTTCTGGCGCGTTCGTAAGGACGGTGGAATTAGTCAGCCGTTGTAGTGCTGGAAAATAGGGCCAGTAAGTCCCTGTAGGTCAGATAACTTTGAATTTCGTAGCACCGTCGGGTGGGAATAACGGATGAACTCTCTGCCGCTGATCACGTTTTGGTTGAGCTTGGGATCGGTTGACCCGCATCCCAATGTCACGCCGAGCGTGTTGTTTGGCCTGGGTTGGTTGTATTTGGTTCTCTTCGCGATGAACCTGGTCTGGACCATTCAATCCTATAAGAGGGGACGGCACTTCAAGCTGCCGGATTTGTTTGGCGGACAAGAAGCTCCCAATGCGGCGATCTGGGGGTGTTACGCTACGGCTTTGTTTTTGGTGGCGACTGCACACTTCACTTGTTACAGCCGTCCCGAGAATTTCCTGCTGGTGATGCCTGATTTCGCGAAGAATGCAATCGACTTTATTGTGGCTGATGCTAAGCGGTACTTCGGCGTCACGATGATTGCATTCATCGGGATGCTGTTGTTGCGAAACTGGCTGGCGAAGCCGAACGTGGGTTGGGTTTTGCTGAATGCCGCGCTGTTGTTCTTGACGATTAGTTTGACGGACTGGGACTTTCGACAAATTGTCGGCAAGCCGGACAATGTTCCGATCGTGGCGATGCTCTTCATTGTGGGCTACTTCACTTGGTTGTTTTTCTATCGTGCGAACGACAACGATCGTCGTCGTTTGGAGGGACGTCCGCTCTTTGAGCAAGAGAAGAACGAGAAAGTGCTGACGTGGCCCGATCTCGTTTACACCGAAATGATCTGCATGATCGCGGTGACGGCGATCCTCATTCTGTGGGGAATCGCGTTGCAAGCCCCGTTGGAAGAGCCGGCTTCCGCTGTGAAGACACCGAATCCGTCTAAGGCTCCGTGGTACTTCCTCGGCTTGCAAGAAATGCTGGTTTATTACGATCCGTGGTTGGCGGGCGTGGTGTTTCCGAGTGTGATCCTCGGCGGCATGATGGCGATTCCGTACATCGACTTTAATAAGCTCGGCAACGGATACTACACGTTCAATGAACGCAAGTTTGCGATCACGACTTTCATGTTCGGCTTCCTGCCGTTGTGGGTCGGCATGATCATCCTCGGCACGTTCTTACGCGGCCCGAACTGGAACATCTTCGGCATTTATGAATTCTGGGATGTCCACAAACTTGAGGCGCTCAACAACGTCAATTTGTCCGAGTACTTCTGGTACGGATTTGGTCAGCCGTTGCCGATGGCTCCTGCTGGTTCTGATTTCTGGACGCAGGCCCCATATATTTTGGCCCGCGAGTTTGTCGGGTTTGTCGCGATCGGCGTTTATCTCGGCGTGCTGCCGATGGTCATGGCGATGACGGTCTTCAAAACGTTTTTCATTCGCATGGGTTTCGTGCGATATATGGTGTTCTCGAACTTGGTGCTCATGATGGCTGCGTTGCCCATCAAGATGGTGCTCCGCTGGGCCGTCAACTTGAAGTACTTCATCGCGATCCCGGAATGGTTCTTCAACGTCTAATCAGTTCTTCGTCCGCCAAACAGGACTCATCAGACCCATAGGGACTTATAGGACTCATGCCTGCCACAGAAGATTTCGTCCGTCCGCTTCCGAAGATGCATCGCGTGTTTGCGGTCAGCATGATCGTGCTGTTCGTAGCGACGTTGTTGATGATGTATTTCGACCATCACGATGAATGGCGCGGTTATCAGCGGCAATTTTTCCGCATCGAAGCCGACAAGGTCGAAGCTGAAGAACAAGCTCGCATTGCTGGTGTCGGCGGCGATAAAGGTTATTCCGACAAGCTCAAAGAACTCAAAGACGCGAGCGTTCAACGGAAAACGGAACTTGTGCAGACGGTCACAAACCTCGCTGATTTAGAAGCGGAAGCGAAAGCACTCGATAACGAGTATGGCATGCAGATGCGAAAGGTCCGCGAGAAGCGGGCGTTTCGTGACGTGGCTCGTGCGAACTATGACCTCGGCATTCGAGATCAGTTGGATGGCGACCAAATCGCCGAATTGCACCTGAAGTTCAAAGAACTGCAGGGCGAAGTCGAAGGTTTGGAAGGCGAGCTTGAT
>JAPLNX010000290.1 GCA_026400935.1 Planctomycetia bacterium
ACAAGAATCCAAATGAGATTGAATACCCGGTAGCCACGCTCGCCAAGAGCGTGGGAAAACCACGATTAGATCCACAATTCCCACTCTCTTGGCGAGCGTGGCTACGCGGTACGGTCGACCCAAATGAAACTTCGAGCCAGTCCTGCGAGGATTACGACAATGTCGCGAGTCATGTTGCTGATCGTGCTTGGTTGCGGATCGCTCGTGGAATGGTGCGTGCCAATGATGGCGGCCGAACGAACGTCAATCGCGTTGACAACTTCGTCCGCCGGATCCGTTCAGAAACTGGCTGAGACCTTGATCGTGCTCGTCGAGGCACAGGTCTTGGCCGACGACTCGCTGGCAGTCGTCGAGCGGCGGCAGATTGAGTTGGCGATGCAGGAATTGGCTCTGAGCAAGACGCGCTCCGCCGACGAATCGCTGCAACTCGGCAAGCTGTTGACGGCGGATTTGTTGGTGATGTTGGAGTTGCGTCAGTCGGAAAAGAAATCCGTCAAGCCGTCGGCGATGCTGCGCGTTGTCGAAGCCAAGACGGCGGCGATTCGCGGCATCACCGTGGCGACCGAGGTCGATGATGTGTCGCTCGAAGAGATCGCTGATCAATTCGTGCGATACCTGTCGGTGGTGATTCGCGAACCGAAGATGCCGACGATCACCGTCGCCGTCGCCCCGTTTGAAAGCGTTGGCCGCTTCGATCGCCTGCGTCCGTTGGAGCTGGGGATTCGCGATCTCGTGACATCGCAGTTGCTGCGTAGGACGGGCACTCCTTCCCGTCCCTCCGGCGCGAATGATGAGAACGAAGAGACGGGCAAGAGTGCCCATCCTCCGGTTCAAGTTGTGCAGCGATCAAATCTCGAACAACTCCTGCGCGAGATGGATCTGATTCAATCCGGCTTCGCGGACAAGGACCGGCTGCCGCGCACGTTGCCCGACCGGGAGGCAGCGTTTCTTATCAAGGGGGAAATCGACGAGCGGCAAGTCGATGGCAAGTTCACGATCGTCGTCCGTGGCGAACTGCGTCATGCGGCGAGTGCCAAGATCCGCGCTTCGTTTGAATTCGACTGCCTGCCGACGGAACTCGAAGAGCAACTGACCGCGCGCGTTGATGAACTCGCGAAGCATCTCGGCGTAGCGGAGGCGTCTCGCCTCCGAACCGATGTAGAACGTGCTGACAAACCGTCGGAAGCAGAATCGCTCAAGAGTCTCGCCTTCCGCGATCTGCATCGGTTTCGGCGACTTTGTCCGATTGACCACGGTCATCGAGCGTTTGCTCTGACAATGCAATCGGCCGGACGAGATCTCCCGAAACTCGTCAGACCAAACACGCCGCTCGGTAGGACATTGCTCCGGAAGTCGATTGATCGGCTGGAGACGGTTCTGTTCATCCACCCCGACGACGCTCAAGCGGCCTACGGGCTCGGCTTTTGCTTCTCGATTCATCAGCCCGGCATTTATCGGCCCGAGTGTGCGGATGAACTGCTTCGCAAAGCGGCCTCGTTGCAACCGCAGAGCGAACTGGCGGCGCTCGCGTTGGCGTTCTTGAGCGAGTTGGCCTTCGATGATGAGGACGGGCATTTCGATCCGCTGCCGAAGGGGATGAAACAGAATCCAATCGCATTGCAAGCGGCTCGCAACGCGGCGGCCGAGCGATTGTGGTTGGCGATTGAGAAGACTCCGGTTGAGTTTCGAGAACATCGTTGGGCGCGGATTCTTAGTTTGTATGCGCCGCTTCAGCAGACTCCCGAACAGAATGCCGCGCTGTTGGACAAGGTGTTGCCCATCGTGGAGCACGCAGGCGACCAACATCGTCGGCAATTGGCCAACGAGGCGAAGACGATGGCGACCCGGTTGTCGTCGCAGTCATCGAAGAAGCCCGACCTCAAGGCGAAAGCGATCGGATCATTGCGGCGTTGGGCCGACGGATCGGACGCACAACTTGCCTATGCCGGCCGACTGGGGCTGGGGACGATCCACGAACTCAACGGCGAGTTTCTCGACGCGGCCAAGTTATTCGAGGTTGCCGCCGCAGCGGCGGCGGAGGCGACGTCGCCCCAAGACCAGCTCTACCGCGAGGGACATCTGGTGAAAGCGGCGAAGAATTATCGTTTGGCGAAACAACCTGACCGAGCGTTGCGGCTGTTGCAGTCATTCAAGCCACACGATTCCGCCGCCTCGTTGGTGCTCGGCGCGCACGGCTATGAAATCGGAGCCTGCTACGAAGCTCTGGACGAACCGCAGAAGGCACTCACCGCGTATCTCCGCGCCGCCGACGAGTGTCCTGGAATCTGTTCAAACTCTGAGTTGGTGCCGCGAGTCATTCATCTTGGCGGTGTGCCGCTGCGCGAGGATCGTGATGTCGATGTGGAATACGTCACGCAAGAAAACAAGCAAGAGATCCGAACGACCGCGTTGGCAACGGATGGCCGTTGGTTGTTCTTGGGCGGAGTCGTGTTTATCCGACCGGGATCGGCGGCTAACGCGACTGTCGCGGGCAGCCGACCGTTCTGGGGCGGAGTCGGCGTCGCGGCGTTTGATCCCGAATCGAAGACTTGGCAGTCGCTGCATGCCGATCTCAAAGTCACCTGCCTGAAGTTGCGGGATCGAGAACTGTGGGTCGGGACGTACGACCGCGGGCTGTGGCGATATGAGCTCGACGCGAAGAAGTGGACCGCATTCGGCACGGAGCAAGGTCTGCCGGACCTGCATGTCGAGTCGATCGCGTTTCGCTCGAACGACGTTTTCGTGGGCGTCGGCTCAGCGGCTGGCGGAGGTTTGATCCGGCTCGACGAACAGGGCCAAGTTCATCTCTTCAACGAACCGGGTAGTCCGAGCGTCGCGCCGAAACATCTGGTCGTCACCGACAAAGAGCTGTTGGCTGCCACTCTGGAGGTCATTCACAAATGGTCGTGGGAATCGCAGAGTTGGTCGCGGCATCCCGACGAACCGAATCGTCCGGTCGCGATCACCTCGCGATTGTTCGCGGGGACGAACGGCGTCTGGGCCTCGAACTACGGCCGCGAGTTGATTCGCTGGAACGCTGACGAACAAACCAATCAGCTCTTCAAACCCGCCTGGTATTTCGTGCCCGGATCCAAGGCCGGCTATCACCTCAACTTCGTGACCGAGCGAGGCGACGACGTCTGGTTCGGCGGCGACCAATGGGATCACTTCTTGAGCTCCGGCCTGTACCGCATCAATCTGAAGACCGGCGCGTTTCGCAAATTCACTCCGGCCGACGGCTTTCAGACAGTTCACGCGCATTCGATTTATGACGGCGTCTGGCTGCACGATCGCCTGTGGCTGGGGACGACAAAAGGACTCTGCGTGGTGACACCACGCAATTGAGCGTGGCTACGGAACGGAACAGACCATGAGAAATACAATCATAAGCACGACGTTCAAGCGAGTGGTGGATGCCTCGGTCATTCGGACCACTCGCTTGCGTTTCGTGCTGGTTCGTCGCTTGATCGCGTGTTGTTTGACCGCCGGCTTGTTGCTGCTCGGTTCAAACAGTTCGAGCGCAGCGACGCGCATCGCATTGTTGAACGGTGAAGGGACGGACCAGACCGCGAATGTTGTTGACTTGGCGCAGGTCGCGCTCAGCAAGGAGCCGGAACTGGAGCTGTTGGATCGAGCCTTCATTCGGCGCGTGATGGACGAGCAGAAGCTGTCGGTGTCGGGACTCGTTGACGCGAGTCAGGAAATTGCCGTTGGCAAGTTGCTGGCGGTCGATCTGATTGCGGTCGTCGAGACCTCGCCGGGAAAAGAGAACGAGAACGTGCCGGGGCTGGTGATCTTCGATTCTCGAACGGGGGTCCGATATTGGAACGCCGCGTTGCCGGTCGCGGCGACGGAATTGGAGAAGTCGGCCGATGCGATCGTCATTGCGGTACGGACGGCGCATCGCAAACGAGAAGGTCGCACTCCCGCGTTTCACACGGTCGGATTGATGACCGTTCGCAACGCGGATTTGCCTCGGAGTCAGGATGGTTTGTGTGAAGCGGTGGGGCTGCTCGTCGAGCGTGGGCTGTCTCGTTCGCCGGACTTGGCGGTGCTGGAGCGGCGGCGGTTGGCTCACGTCAACGAAGAGCGAGCGTTGCCGGTCGTGGAACCGCCGAAGGATTTGTTGGCCTCGCTGACGACGATTGATTTGGAGATCGCGCGCGGTGAGGGGGGGCGTGGGTTGAAGTCCGTTGCGCTGATCTCGAATTTGAAATCAAGACCCGTGAGCGGCGCGGCGCTAGCCACCGGTCGATCGGCGCAATCACCGGTGGCTAGCGCCCAATGGCACTTACTTTAGGAGTCTGGTTTGGGGCCGGGATTTTTGGGTCTTCTTTTTTGGAATTGGTTGGATTTTGGTCGTCGGGGGTAGGCTTCTCGGGCGAACGAGCGGCCGGGACGATTGGGGAGTTTGTCTTGC
>JAPLNX010000196.1 GCA_026400935.1 Planctomycetia bacterium
AGGCCAGGAACGAAAGGCTAAACGTTTTCAGTTTTCGAGAGGCGAAAGTCATAGGCTTGATCCGTCGATTGAGCCGCAGAAACGACGTTTTAAGAAGCACCAACTCACGAACAGACAAGACACATTGTCTGTCAGATTGCGAGATTATGCGGAAGCGGGCAATGAGAACGCAACACCCTGTTGAAAAAGTGGTTTCCACGAACCATTTCTTCGGCAACGAACGTCAAAGATTCGACGATGTGGCGGAATGGCAACGAAGATGGTTCCGTGGTCGTCAGGCTCTAAGCGACTCGCTTTGGTGTCAGGCCGGGTAAACCTCACTGTTGACGGATTATTGGCAGCTTGCGGCGAGTTGGCGAGTTGATCGTTGAAGGACCAATTGAATCGGCAGTGACTACGACAAAGTCCGATGGCAGAAGAAAACCGCAGTTCGGACGGAGCCATTATATCGTGCGCTTGTTTGGGGGATCATCGTTTGTTTTCCAACGCGATTCAAATATGAGGTATTATCTCATGTTGGTCGCGTTGCTTGGCGTTACACCGCTCACCACGATGACGTTTACGACAACCGCGACGGCGAATGAGCCAATCATCCAATGGGCTTCGACCAGTTTAACCCCGAACGGCTCTGCGTCTGTCCTCTTCGCAACAAACGATGAACCTTGGGTGCCAGCTTCTGCGTTTTCCAGAAATCGATCAGCATCACGATCTCGCTTCGTGGACCGTCAACCGAAGTCGTGTCGGTCAGACGAGGAAGAGCCACTGTCCAGCCGTCTGTGGTTGAACGACCAACCTCCGGCCTGTTGTCTCTGCGTCTCCACGCTTTGTGCTGCGGATCAGTCCGATTCGTTTGAAGAATGTGACGACGAATGCCAAGAGTGTTATTCGCCAATTTCGTTTAACGACGATTTGCGGCACTGTCCTTTCACGGTCTGGGAAGACGCCAAAAGAATCGTGAATTGGGATAACTCATTGATCCTGGGTGCAGCAGCGGGAGTCGCGATTGGGTTTCGCGAAGGAGACACAAATCGCGAAGTGCGTGAGTGGGTCAACAAGCATCCGAATCGCTGGGGAGACACGGGACACACTCTGGGACAGATCGGGAACTTTGAGTTTCAGGCTCCGGTGTTAATCGGCGTTTATGGCTATTCAGTGTGGGCTCAAGACGAAGAATTACATAACCTGATGGGGACCATGCTGAGCGCCTACACGATCACAGGAGTCAGCACTGTCCTGCTCAAGCTAGCTGTGAACAGCGACCGTCCTTCAGACACTTGGAACAACGGGCACTACGGGTTTCCCTCATACCACACGGCCAGCAGCTTTACGATTGCCGCGGTCTTGGATGAGTACTACGGCGGTTATGTTGGCCTGCCCGCGTATGCGTTGGCGACAGCGATTGGGTTCAGTCGCCTCGACGAGCAAGACCACGATTTGTCGGATGTGTTCTTTGGTGGTACGATGGGCATCGTGATTGGCAAAGCGGTCGCCGGACGACACATCTGCGGCAACACACGCCTCAAGTTCACTTCGTATGTGCATCCGACGGACGGCACTCCCGGAGTGGCCTGCGAAGCGCGTTTCTGATACGCCTCACGAATCGCGCCTGAGATAACCGGCGGATGAGTCGAAATACTTTCGACGTCGCCGCTGCTTTTCTGGCGCAGCAGCGGTCGCTTGTTGCAGATCCTCGAGATTGGCCCCGCAGACTCGGCAGCCAACTGTTTCTAAATGAAACCGAACATATTCTTGCGGCCCTTCGTCGAGCGCTCCGAGCAAGAAGCTCCCTAACTGACTGCGAGTCGGACAGCTTAGCCGTTCGCGTCTCCATACTTCGCCGACCGTGAAGCCACCCTGGTCACGTTCGCGAGCCAGAGCGGCAAGCACTCGACGCAACGGTTCCGAATCACGTAAAGACTGCTCGATCGTAGCCATCCGCTCGGACGGCAATTGCTCCGCCAAATAGGCCAAGAGAACTTCATGGCTGTATGTGTGAGACGACATGCAGAACTCCAAGCGGCGACCATTTCTTGAGTGAAGTAGTATGCCGACTGACCGCAGAACAGGGCAACTGAGAGGCGGTAGCTGTATTCGTCATTCGTCATTCGTCGTCGATGGCGCAGTGAGTGAATGTTGTCTGCGGTCTGTGATCGGCGTTCCGAATCAGTCATTCGCACCGATCACGTGAGTTGCAGTCTTAGTCAGTAAGGCCACAATACCATACCGCAATCGGTGGCGCTCGAGCTCTCCGACAACGATCGTTTAGTTGGCTGTACTGTCGGCTCGATTCGTTGAGATGTTTTTCACTTTCTGAAAGGGTTTCTGCTGTGTCGACTCTCGTGCAAAATCCGGCTCCCGAATTTTCGGCGAAGGCGGTAGATGGTGGTAAGTTTCGCCAAGTGACGATGTCCGAATTCAAGGGTAAGTACGTCGTTCTGTTCTTCTATCCGCTCGACTTCACGTTCGTCTGTCCGACCGAAATCACGGCATTCAGCGACAAGGCGGATGAGTTCGCCAAACGCAATTGCCAAGTGCTCGGCGTGTCGGTTGATAGCCACTACACGCACCTCGCTTGGACCAACGTGCCACGTGAGCAAGGTGGAATCGGCGAGATTAAGTATCCGCTGATCGCAGACCTCACCAAGTCAATCGCTCGCGATTACGGTGTATTGATCGAAGCTGCAGGAATCGCATTGCGCGGACTGTTCCTCATCGACAAGGCGGGTATTGTTCGCCATCAATTGATCAACGACTTACCGCTTGGCCGCAGCGTTGATGAAGCGATCCGCATGCTCGATGCGTTGCAGTTCTTTGAGCAGAACGGCGAAGTCTGTCCAGCGAATTGGAAGCCAGGGTCAGCGACAATTAAGCCTGATCCGGAAGGATCGAAGAAGTACTTCGAGCAATGCACGAAGTAGTTGCTTGAGTTGTGCTCGTTGATTTGGTGAGCCGGAGAGTGCCAATAAGCTAACGCTCTCCGGCTCACCTTGTTGATCCTGAGATTGATCTGGATCGCTCGCAGTAGGTTGCTTCGTATGACCTCATTGCCGCCGAGTATGAGACGCCTGAAAGTGATGTTGCTCGTTCCAACACTCGATCAGTCGGGGGCCGAGAAGCAGTTGGTCTTGCTGGCCTGTCGGTTGCCGCGAGAAGAGTTCGATGTGCATGTTGTTGCGCTGACGCGTAGCGGGCCATTTGCGGAGGAGTTGGACGAGCACGGCGTGCGTTTGACTGTGCTTGGAAAGCGTTGGAAGTTCGACCCAATTGCGCTCTGGCGACTGCGAAAGCTCATCCAACTCGAACAGCCAGATATTCTTCACACGTGGTTGTTCGCAGCGAATGCTTACGGACGCTTGGTTGTCGGACGGCGGATGCGTTCGCGACCGAAGGTCATCGTGTCGGAGCGTTGCGTCGATGTTTGGAAGTCGGGTTGGCAGTTATGGCTCGATCAAAAGTTGATTGGCCGCACGGATCGGCTGCTGGGGAACTCGCACGCTGTCGCTGAGTTCTATCGATCGATCGGTTACCCGACTGATGTCGTGCGCGTGATATACAACGGGATCGCGATCCCCGAAACATCGACGTTAAGTCGCGAGGCATTGTTGGCCGAGGTGGAAATCCCAGTGGGTTCGCCGGTAATTGGATTCATCGGTCGAATGGCTCGGCAGAAGCGCTGCGAGGACGTGATCTTCGCGATGGCGTTGGTCGCCATTTTGCGGCCCGATGCGCATCTGCTGATGATTGGCGAAGGGCCGGAGCGGGACAAGCTGATGAAGTTCGCTCGCGAAATCGGGATCGATCATCTTGTGCGGTTTACCGGGCACCGTGCGGATGCGGCGAAGTTTCTGCATGTGATGGACGTGTTCTGGTTGGCCAGTGACTTCGAGGGTTCGTCCAACAGCCTGATGGAGGCGATGGCCGCCGGAGTGCCGTGTATCGCGAGCGACATCCCACCGAATCGCGAACTCGTGGTTGACGGCGAGACTGGGTTTCTGGTCCGCGTCGGTGACCGCGTTGGGTTTCAGCAATTCACCGATCGGCTGCTGAGCGATGCGGAAATGGCGCGCCGGATGGGCGATGCCGGTCGCGAACGGATGCGCCGTGAGTTCAGCATCGGTTCGATGGTCGACGCACACGCCAAGCTGTATCGTGAGGTCGTCCTTTCGTAGTGGAAGCTCCCAGCTTGCCACTCATCCAAAACAACCAATGGTTCGCGAAATTTGCGAGGACATCGGGATGAAACATTTAGTGACATTGGCATGTGGCATCGGGCTGTTTCTGTGGTTGCTCCCCTCGGTCGCGAATTCCGCACAAGTGCCGAAGCGACCGAATGTGATTTTTATTTTCACCGACGATCATGCCTCGCACGCGATGAGCTGTTACGGCTCGAAGATCAACACGACGCCAAATCTCGATCGCATCGCGAGCGAAGGGATGCGGTTTCAGAATTGCTTTTGCACGAATTCGATCTGCGGCCCCAGCCGAGCGGTCATCCTCACCGGCAAGCACAGTCACTTGAACGGCTTCAAGACCAACGACGCCGGCAAGGATTTCGACGGGGCTCAGCAGACGTTTCCGAAGCTGCTGCAACAGAGCGGCTATCAAACGGCGATGATCGGCAAGTGGCATCTCGGCAGTGCGCCGACCGGGTTTGATTACTCGGATGTGTTGATCGGGCAGGGTCCGTACTACAACCCGCCGATGCTGCAAAACGGCAAGAAAGTGCAACGCACCGGCTACACGACGGAGATCATCACCGACCTCGCGGTCGACTGGTTGGACAAAGGCCGCGACAAAGACAAACCGTTCGTGTTGATGTGGCAGCACAAGGCACCGCACCGCGAATGGACGCCAGGGCCGAAGCAGTTTGAGCTTTACAAGAACGTGACGATCCCGGAACCGGCGACGCTGTTCGACGATTACTCCGGCCGCGGCACGGCGGCTCACAAGCAAGACATGACGATCGAAAAGACGATGACTCGCTTCGACCTCAAGCTCGATCCGCCGAAGAACCTCAACGCCGAACAACTCGCCGCTTGGCACAAAGCGTATGACGCGGAGAACGCCGAGTTCGAGAAGGCGAAACACAGCGGCAAGGATCTCGTCCGTTGGAAGTATCAGCGTTACATCAAGGATTACCTGCGTTGCGTCGCGGGGGTCGATGAGGGGGTCGGTCGCGTCTTGAAATATCTGGACGACAACGGGCTGGCGGAGAATACCGTCGTGATCTACTCGTCGGATCAAGGTTTTTATCTGGGCGATCACGGCTGGTTCGACAAGCGGTTCATGTACGAGCCGTCGCTGCGGATGCCGCTGCTGGTTCGCTGGCCCGGAGTGACGAAGCCCGGCTCGCTCAACACGGACCTCGTGCAGAATCTCGACTTCGCCGAAACGTTTCTCGACATCGCCGGCGTCGCTGCGCCGTCCGACATGCAGGGCCGCAGCATCGTTCCGCTGCTGAAGGGGCAAACGCCGACGGATTGGCGAAAGAGCATTTACTACCACTACTACGAATTCTTCTCTGATCGCGGCGCACCGCATGATGTTCGCCGCCATTACGGCGTGCGCACCGACCGCTACAAACTGATCCACTTCTACAACGAAGACGAGTGGGAGCTGTTTGATCTGCAAAACGATCCTGACGAAATGAAAAGCATCTTCGCCGACACGGCGAACGCGGACTTGGTCAAACAACTTCAAGCCGAGATCGTGCGGCTGCAAAAGCAGTATCAAGTGCCAGACGATCGCGGGAAGCTGAAGGCATCGGAGCTGTGAGGCCTTTGCTACGTTGTGAAGCCAATCCAGAAGCTCCAGGCCCGTGGCGGACGCTGCCAGCGTCCTTCGAGAAACGATCAGTAATAGTTGATACCGACTGTAGCAGCGTCGGCCACGAGGACGCGAACTTGAAACTACTTCGATTCCCCAAGTAACTCGGAGGATCATCGCCGCCATGTCCGCTCGCCCCAGTTTGGTTATCGCTAGTCGCAACGCGAAAAAACGACGTGAGATTGAAGAGTTACTCGCCCCGCATTGGATCGAAGTACACAGCGTCACCGACTTTCCGGACGTGCCGGAAGTGATCGAAGACGGCGTCACGTTTGCCGACAACGCCGCTAAAAAAGCCGCTCAAACCGCGCAGCATTTGAACCGCTGGGTGCTTGGGGAAGACAGCGGTTTGATGGTCGATGCGCTAGGAGGGGCGCCTGGCGTCTATTCCGCTCGCTTCAGTGGCGAAGGAGCGACCGACGAAAAGAACAACAAGAAACTGCTCTCTGAACTGGCTGATGTGCCCGATGACAAGCGGGGCGCGAGATATCTCTGCCACGCGGCGATTTCTGATCCACGCGGTAACATTCGATTCACTGTCGAGGCGACCTGTCGAGGCCGGATCATTCGCGAACCGCGCGGTGCGAACGGGTTCGGTTACGACCCGTACTTTCAGATTCTCGAATACCATCAGACGTTCGGAGAACTCAGCTCAAGTGTAAAACACCACTTGAGCCACCGAGCACGCGCGTTCGAGCGGCTTATCATCCCGCTCGTCCGCTTGTTGCAAGGCGAGAACGCTTGAATTAGGAGAAATAGCCGAGTCGCCGGTTCTAACGAATTCACAACCCAAAGAACGGTAGTTCGCGTTCAGCAGCGAGCTTGGCGACAGCAAACGCACACGCCGCATCGGCAACGGCAGGGCCGAACAACTCCGGTAGCGATATGAGTTTTACCGTTTTCAAGCAACTCGAATTCAGGACAACTTTTCGAGCTAAGAATTGTCCGCTCCCTGAAACCAACACGGTCTCGCAAGGACTCGGTAGGCGCGACGCGACGAAATCAGCCGCTTGCGTGAGTCTTCGTAGTTGCTCTGCTGCAACATACTCCGCCAGTCGAAGCAGTTCCGCGGGAGTGACTTCGGTCAAATCGCAGCACAACAATCGAGCCAACCGATCGGCGGCATAGGCAATCGTTGCAGGCCGTCCATTGGCCGTCACCGTGTCTAGCGGGTCCTCCGCGATTAACCCCAGCGTGAGATACACATCAAGCGTCGTTGCAAACAATTCGGCAGCGACCGCACAATCGAAGTCTCGGAACGGAATTCGTTCCACTAACGCGCACAACGGAGTTCGCCGAACTCCGCAATAAACAAGTTCGTTGGATTGCAGCCGAGCCACATCAGTCCGCCCAGTCGGCTGCGGAGTTCCGTCAATGAGTGGAATTAGATCGCTTGTTGTTGAACCAATATCAATCAGCATCGCCGAACCGCGCGGGACAAGTCGTCCGATAAAGGTCGCTTGCGCGTGCCAGTTGGAGGCGGCTGTTAAACGAGGCTCCTCACAAGCTTCATTCTGTGAGACAAATTCTCCAGACGTTTGCCAAACTCGAATAGGTCGTGTTCCAGCCGCTTGTTGAACAGATTTCAAAACGTGATCAATGCCATCCGCCTTCGTTTGAAAACAGTCCGCCAACTCTGCGGTCATCGTTACGGCAAGCATTTCTGCGGCAGGAAATCGCTCAACGACGTTCGTCAGTATTTCCGCCAAACGATCCGGTGTTCGCCAAATCTCAAAGGGCAAAGAGACGGCGTTCGCGGATTCTGTGGCGGCCTTGATGTTTGCCCCGCCGATGTCGAGACCAATAACTCGCATGGATTTCCTTTCGTTGCTTCGGGCAAAGAGCGCGAATGGAACTCAGTTAGTCAACGTGGAGGTTCGTCAGCCACATTTGCATGATGATCCTGTGAGGGAAATTGGGATTCGTCCTCACACGAGTGCCGAACAAGTGTGAGACCGACGCCGGATGCTGCAACTATTGCCTTTGGTAGCAAGTACTTGCTTGACACTGTTTCGAGCAATCAGCATCATCCTGTGGCCCATTGGTGGGCACAACTCATTTGATCGCTTGTCGCCAAGCAGACGGGAAACAAACTATGAGCGCCGGAAACCGAAGGTTGGATATCGAGGAAATTGGCGATGTCACAGTCGCGAAGTTCACCGACAAAAAAATCCTTGATGAAGGAAATATCCAGATCATCGGGACACAGTTGTTCGCACTCATCGAAGACGATGGCCGCCAGAAAATCGTGCTCGACTTCTCAAACGTCGAATACCTTTCCAGTGCGGCTCTCGGCAAACTGATCACGATGGATAAGAAAGTCAAAGCGGCTAAGGGTAAGCTGCGGTTATGCCATGTCCGACCGGATATCTATGAAGTCTTCGCGATCACGAAGCTCAACAAGTTGTTTGACATGAAGGATAATTTGGAAGCCGCCTTACAAGGGATGTAAGTCGGCATCTGAAATATGTTCTGAGAGTTCGACAACTCATTTCCATGCCAAGTTCATTGGCCGAAATTTCAGGGCCACCGTAGATGGAGCGCATTTCGTAGAGACGAAACGTTGGCGGGGTCATTCGGGAAACCATGGCTTACATCGAACAATTCGAAGTCTGGATTCCTAATGACACGGCCGAAGGCCATGAGGTCCAGGAGCGTATTGTCGGCTTGTTAGAACAACACGGCTGGCCGATGCGCGACGCCTTTGGAGTCCGGCTGGCTTTGGAAGAGGCGCTTGTCAACGCGATCAAACATGGCAACCGAATGGATGCCACCAAGCAGGTCTACATTTCGTGCAAGTTCGCCGCCGATGAAGTGTCGGTCGTTATTGAAGATCAAGGGGAAGGCTTCGAAGTCGTTGAAGTTCCTGATCCCACCGAGGATGACAACCTCGACAAGCCCGGCGGTCGGGGGATCATGCTAATTCGGTCCTTCATGACCTCTGTCGAATACAACGACAAGGGAAACAGGCTGAGCATGACCAAGCGGTTGGTCGTTGGTGCTTAATTGACTTCGTCAACGTCCCGTTTTTAGGAGCACATTCTCAATGTGCTCCTAAAAACGGGACGTTGAAAACGCGTCCCCACGAAACAGCATCAGAGAATCAATAGCGAGAGAGGGACTCGAACCCTCGACCCCAGGCTTATGAAGCCTGTGCTCTAACCGACTGAGCTACCTCGCCATACTTCCAACAACCGCTGAGCGACCGCCACAAAGCGTGGCGGGATTATAGCCAGCCTCGATTCGATGAAAAGCGACCGCCTTACTGACCATCTTGTTCATTCTCAAAAACCGATCGGAATTCTGAAGCGATCGGCTCCACTCGGCTGATGCCGACTGGCTTGATCCCTACAATCCGCCTCGCTCGCTTTGGATGAAGTTAGTCAATCATGCGATGAAGTTTGGAGATGGACATGCTTTGGGAAGTGGAGATTCACCCGGCTCTCGGACAAGTGGACCGCGAAGGGGCTCGCGTGCTGAGCGAAGCTCGTGCATTGCGACTTAGTTCGATTACTAACGTGCGTGCGGCTCGGTCATTCTTGATCGAAGGTGAGGCTGACGAAGCGGCGATTCAAGGTCGATCTCTCGGTCTGCTTGTTGATTCCGTTGTTGAATCGTGCGCTGTGAGGCAACTCGGAAGCCGCACGAGCGAAGGGAAGTTCACATCAACCACCGACCATCAACCATCAACCCTCTTCAACGTGCTCTACAAACCAGGAGTGACGGACAACGTCGCTCTCAGTACGAAAGCGGCTTTGACGGATCTCACTGTTCCCGTATCGGCAGTCGCAACATGCCGGAAGTATTGGCTCAACGAAGGCGCGAACGCGGACGAAGTCCAGCGGCTTATCAAGCGAGTGCTCGCCAATGATGCGATCGAGCATGTCATTGCTGGACCTCTGAAAATGGAGAGCATCGCGGTTGGTAACGAGTACACGTTCAAACTGACCAGAATCGCGATTCGCGAAATGGATGACGATCATCTGACGCGACTGAGCCGTGAAGGGCAGCTTTATCTCAATTTGGTGGAGATGCAGACGATCCGACAGCACTTCATCGATATTGACCGTGACCCGACTGAAATCGAATTGGAAACGGTCGCACAAACTTGGTCGGAGCATTGCTCACACAAGACGCTGGGTGGTCGCATTCATTACCAAGACGGACGTCATGACATTTACTTTCAGAGTATGTTGAAGGAGACGATCTTCGCGGCAACGGTTGAGATTCGTCGGCAACTAGGCGATGCAGACTGGTGCGTCAGCGTCTTCAAAGACAACGCGGGCATCGTGCGGTTTGATGAGACGCAAAACGTCTGCATCAAAGTCGAAACCCACAATCATCCATCTGCGATCGAGCCTTACGGTGGAGCGAACACCGGCCTTGGTGGCGTGATTCGAGATCCGCTCGGAACCGGTCTGGGTGCGAAACCAATCTGCAACACCGATGTCTTTTGCTTCGCCCCGCCAGACACGCCGCACGAATCACTGCCGCCAGGCACGCTGCATCCGAAGCTTGTGATGCGAGGTGTCGTTTCTGGAGTGCGAGATTACGGCAATCGAATGGGTATTCCGACAGTCAACGGGGCGATCTATTTCGACGAACGCTACCTCGGTAATCCATTGGTCTACTGCGGCAACGTCGCGATGATCCCGGTCAATAAGTGTGAAAAGCAGGTTATGCCGGGCGATTACATCGTGACTGTCGGCGGACGCACCGGGCGTGACGGCATTCACGGTGCGACCTTTTCGTCCGCTGAACTGACTCACGAAAGCGAAACGATCTCAGGCGGCTCGGTTCAGATCGGCAATGCCGTTGTCGAGAAGATGGTCGCGGATGTCGTTCTGCAAGCTCGCGATCGTGGGCTGTATAATGCTATCACGGATTGCGGCGCAGGAGGATTCAGCAGCGCGGTCGGGGAGATGGGTGAGGCACTCGGTGCAGAAGTGTGGTTGGAGAAAGCTCCCTTAAAATACGCCGGATTAAGTTACACCGAGATATGGATTTCTGAGGCTCAAGAACGAATGGTGCTGGCGGTGCCGCCAAGTTCATGGCCCGAGTTTGAAACACTGTGTCGGTCTGAAGGTGTCGAAGCCGCGGTACTCGGCGAATTCAAATCGACGGGGCGTTTGGTGCTGAAGTATCATGGCGAACAAGTCGGTGATCTCGCGATGAGCTTTCTTCACGACGGTCGTCCGCCGATCGTTCGCGAGGCGGTTTATGCGCCGCAGGCCGATGAGCCGTTGCATCATTCTGTAGGCCGGCTTTCCAAGTCGGCTGAGCCAGTTGTCCTCGAAAATCAAACTGCCGAACGATTTGAAAAACCGTTCTATGACGATGACCTCAAACGCATTCTTGGCTCGCTCAACGTGTGCAGCAAAGAGTGGGTCATTCGCCAGTATGACCACGAAGTACAAGCCGGCAGCGTCGTGAAGCCGCTCGTCGGAGTTTGCAATGACGGTCCTTCGGATGCGGCGGTTGTGCGGCCTAATTTGCTTTCGAAGCGAGGACTGGCTGTCGCTTGTGGAATGAATCCGCGATTCGGCGATCTCGATCCATATTGGATGGCTGCGGCCGCGATTGATGAGGCTGTACGAAATTGTGTTGCAGTCGGTGCGGACCCGCGTCGCATTGCGATCCTCGACAACTTTTGTTGGGGGAACACTGATCGGCCAGAGACGCTCGGCACACTCGTGCGAGCGGCGCTCGCCTGTAAAGAAGTTGCGATCGCGTTCGGAACGCCGTTTGTCAGTGGCAAGGACAGTTTGAATAACGAGTTCACATTCACGAATTCTGCCGGTCAAAAACAAACAGTGGCAATCCCCTCGTCGTTATTGATTACTGCTCTCGGCCAACTGAATGACGTCGAGCAAGCCGTGACAATGGATCTCAAGTCGGCAGGCAATGTGATCCTGCTAGTTGGTGTGACTGCTAACGAACTTGGTGGGAGCCACTTCGCATTGGTCAACGGTCTTGAAGGAGGGGCGGTTCCACGATTGGATCTCGAACTCGCACCACGAATCTTCGGTGCGATCCACGAAGCGATCCGCAATGAACTCATCCGTTCTTGCCACGACTTGAGTGAAGGTGGTCTCGCCACTGCGGTCGCCGAGATGGCGTTTGCCGGTGGTTTGGGACTGTCGCTCAATCTGCAGTCGCTCGCGGTAGCCAATCGTCTGAACGACGACGTCGCGCTGTTGTTCTCGGAAAGCAATTCGCGTTTTGTCATCGAAGTTCCCACCGCGTCACAAGCAGCGGTCGAATCACTCTGCAACGCGGTGAATGTGCCGATCACAAAATTGGGCGAAGTCACATCGACAGATCGGCTTGTCATTCAAGGAGCGAATGGAGCGGTCGTAATCGACTCAGCGCTCAGCGACCTCAAGCAATGTTGGCAGAAGCCTCTGGCTTGGAACTGAAGAGCTTGTGGTAATGAGCGTCAATAATGGTCGTGCGTCATCGCGCCGTGGCGAGTTTACTTTGGTAGAACTCCAGTGCTTCGCGATACTCGGCTAGTTCCGCCTCTTTGAGCACATCTTTGTTGCGAGCGATTTCTTCTTCGCAACGTTGGATCAAGTAGCGGACTTGTTCACGGCGCGGGCGGATCGGCGAATCCTCAATGTCGATGAACGCGGGAGCCGAATGGGCGAAGCGAGTTCGTCCGTTGGGGAGCTTTTCAAAACAACGAACGGCGAACCACTTCGAGTCGTCATAGGGAACGAATTCTGACAAATCGTTCGTGAAATACTCGCCGGTTTGTGCGGGTGGCTTAATCACTCTCTCCACACCCTCGCTGCTGATGATCTCGATGCGATCGAGCGGGAATTGGCTGACGATCCGCCCTTCGATGGGGAACACATCAACGAGTCCTCGGCGTTTGGACTTTGATTGCTTGAAAAAGCCAAACGGCTTGTCGCCGATTTTTAGCATGAGCATCGGCCCGGTGGTTACAAAGCTGCGGCCTTCGTCCAGTCGCTTCATCCAGAGTGCGGGGGTGAATTTATCTTGACCGAGATTGACATAGACTCGACCAAATCCTGCCGAAACAGAATGCACGCCGTTACCAGTTCCTGCAGTCGGTCGCATCCGTAAGCCGCAGTTGAGCAGGGCGTAGTAGGTCTCGAAACCGAAGTTCAACCAGCCTTCCTCCGTGAAACCTTCTTTTGTGGTTTCGATACGCGGATTGTCGCGCCAGTTGTTTTCGATCGTCCACGACTTGAACGCAAATTCGGTACGCCAAACGTGATTGTTCGTCAGCGGATACAAGTCCGCCTTCATGACCGGAGCGATGATCGGCGTCCACGCCCACGAATGCTTCTCTAAATCGAGCAATGCCCCTTGCTTGTGAGCTTCTTCAGCAACAGCCTTCATCGGCGGAGCACCGACTTTCAACGGCGACTTTTGGCCGAGCACCAAGACCGCTCCCAATGTGTGACGCTTCGAGCCGACCGAGAATATTTCGTACTCGGAGTTGAGTGGCATGATCGTATGCGTCGCGTCCGCAAAGATCGGGTCGGTCGGAATCGGCTGAGGATCAATGGTTCCTTTCTCCGGTAGCGTGTGTGATCCTTGCACCCACTGTGACATCGGGAACGCGATGTTGAGGTCTTCGGCTAGCAGTAAGTTTGGTATCTCCGCAAGCGTGCGATGCAGGTGCGTGTCGCCGGAGTACCAACCGCGCTCGGCCATATTGATCCAACGCTTCAACTTGATCGTGACGTTGACCGGCTTCTCCATTACTTCGACATCTTTTGTCTCGATCAGGTATTCCTTGCCCCGTTCAGCCGTGAGTGTGTACTTGCCGGGTGGCAATTCGACGTCAAACGGATGAGCTGACAATGTCGTGTGTTTCTCAATGCTTCTTTCGCCGCGAACTCGATCGTAACTCAGCGCCGAACCGTTTGTGTCCGCCGACTTCGCAAAGTACCACTTCGTCCCGTCCTCCGATTGAATCGAAATCCGAGCCGGTAGTAACTCACCGGATTCCGCATCGCGAATTTCGCCACGCAACACCGCCGCAATGAGTTCGTGAGTGGTTCCAACAGGACCAAACGTAGCGACAATCAGGAGCAGAATGATGAGGTAGCGACGATGTGACATGAGCGGTTCACCTTTTTCGTAATTGTCGGGAACATGGCAGCTTGGCAACGTATCGTCTGGAGGTGGGCCTTTCCAACGACGGTCGCATGATGAGTTTGCCATTTAGTCGCTGGCATGCAGAGAGCCAAAACTCTTACGAATCACTCGTCTGGTCCAAGTCTTGAATTGGTCCACCACAAAACGCCAATTAATCTACAGACTCGAAGCATGACGGCGACCGTGCCAAGTAGGCCCATATTGAAAAGTAAGCATTGAGATGGCCCCCAGACTGTCTTTTTTCGGAGAATCCGAGGGGCTGGAAGCCTATCCCACGATGCAGGTCCACTCGGAAGTCATGCCGCGTTATCGCTTGGAAGACTTCTTGACTCGCAACGATTGATACTCCGCCGACTGAATCGGACTTTCATGTCGCACGCCGCGATTGGTCGCCTCTTCTGTAAGGCGTCGTAGAGAGCCGTCTGTTGGGTTCATTCGCAAGCACCACTGCAGATGTTCCGCCGCTCGGCTGAATTGCTGTTGTTGATAGAGAAAGACCCCGTATCCGCGTCGAGCAGCTACTGAGCTACGGTCTTTTTCAATCGCTTTACGGAAACAGAGATCCGCTTCAGACAATTCATTCAAGCGTGAATATGCGACAGCAGCAGCCAAAATTCGCTCAACCGGATGAACGCACTCTGGTTGCTCGGCATCGACTTTCAGCGCATTCGCATAGGCGCGAACCACGACGACATATTCTGACTCCTGCTGCTGACGATATCGAACTTCCAAGCGTTCCAGTTCTTCTATATTCGGTTCCAAGCTCTTCAGAATGAGGTCGGCAGATGCGGTTCCCACCAAGTGGTCCAGAATTTGATCCTGATAGACTCGACTGGTGTGAAATGCATCTTTCCACGCGATAATCGCGTCTTCCAGTCGTCCTTCGATCAATGCTTCACGACCAACGACAAACTGCACTTGAGCTGAAAACGGTCGGACCAGTTGAGCCTGTTTAAGGAACTCTTGCGGATGACTGGGATCAAGATTCTTTAAGAACTGTAGCTCGGCCAAATGGATGTACCCGGCCCCCTGCAACGGACAAAGCTGCAAGGCTTTGGTCGCGTGCTTGGAGGCCGCGTCAAGGTACTTCAAGTTCGGTCCCACGGCGCGCTCTAACCAAACTCGCATTTCTTCGACCGACTTGAATTGTGCGGACAACGCAGCGTCACGCAGTTGAGCCAGCGACATCGGATTCTCGCTGCTCTTCTGCAAATGCTCGAATGCCGTCAAGTACGACGCGGTCAATCGCAGATGCGTGCGAGCACTCGCAGGATTCCGTTTCGCCGCTTGGCTCAACGCGGCCACTCGGCGCTTGAAGCGTTCGAGTTGAGCTTGTTCGGATTGATCATCTTCATTGTCGTCATCAACACTAGCTGCGGCCCCCGGCTCTTCGGAGTTATTCGCACGAATCAGTTTCAAGTACGTAAACCAATACGGCTCGGCACCAATGGCTTGATTCAATTTCGGAACCATCCAGACCGCAACACAGATCACTGCCACTCCGGTGATCAGCCCTAGGCTACGTGGAATTGTCTGCCGCATCCGCTGCTCATGCTCGGTCGGCTCTGTCGTCGGTTGCACATGGCGATCAGCGACCTGCGCCAATGAAAATTGATCGAGTCGTCGAGCACACGCCACTAACAACAACGTGACTGTCATCAATCCCGGCACGTACCACAGGAAATCAAACGCCGCATGAACCGCGTTCGCCGCCAAGCTCGCGGTGATCGCCGCCGCTAACACTCGAACTCGGCGATCGGATGTCGCTCGCAAACTACGCCAACACCATGTCGCCACACACACGCCGCTCAACAACATCAATCCGATGCCAACTGCACCCGATTCTGACGCGATTTGCAGGTAACTGTTCTCTGCATGTGTGAACTCCGCGACGGCAAATGGTGGGTCGTAATAAAGCGGATACGCTTCGGCATGACTTCCCAGGCCAGTCCCGAATAACGGGAAGTCTCCGAGAATTTGTAAGTTCGCCTGCCAAATCGCTAAGCGTGAATCCGATTCCCAGTTGTCGAGTCGCTTGGTCACCTTTTCGTAGCCAAAGAACGCAAACAGACTCCCCGCGATCAACGTGATCCCTAGCATCGCGCTCATGACGCGGCCAGACAACACACCGGTCCAAAACAGAGCCCCCAGCATCACCACCAAGGAGACACCCAAGGCCAGCATTCCTCCTCGCGACAACGAATACATGACAGCGAAGGCCAATACACCAAACGAGACTAATAGACCTGCAAACAATGTGTCATTGTTGTTGCTGGAGGTCTTCGACGAACTGCCAAAGCTCCCAGGGCCAGCTTGACGATTTTCTAATAACTGCGTGATCCACCAAAGCAGCGGCCCGCAGCCCAAAGCCAAAAATTGAGCAAAGTGATTTCGGTTGGTAAAAGCCCCCTTCAAGCGGTGCCAAGTGTCCGTCAATGGGTACTCGTAGAACCAAAAGTACTTGCCGTTGTTCGTCACCCATTGCGTGAGCCCAAACAAGGCCATCGCCGCTGACGCACCAGCCACCCAACGCAACATTCGTTCGATATCGCGAATTCGTTGAATGCGTTGCGTCGCCACGTAAAACAACAGCACATAGCTGAAACCGACCAGCAAGGCCGATCGAGTCTCACCCACATTCAGCGAAAGTGTCCGCCATTCTCCAAGCGTATTTCCAGCATCAGCAGCACCGGACCAAAGCGGCAACAACGCGTGATGATGCGGCGAGAGAATGTTCAACAAGCTCGGTGGTAACGGAGTGATCTGTAGCAACCCCAATCCGATTGCACCGAGCAATAACGGCTCTACCCACGTCACCGCCCATGTCGGTCGTCGTCCTAAAAACAGACCGAGTGACCACGCCAAGCCTGCGGCGACAGCACAAGTCGCCAACGCGACTTGCCCCCAGGCGATGCGCCCTCCGAGCAGAAACGGCACCACAAACACGCTGGCCATCAACGCGACATCAATCACCACTCGCGACCAACGATCAACCAAGTTGTCTGAAGTCGAGATTGTTCCCGACGTTCGCTGAGTCCGTGAGCGACGATTATTGAGAGACAAACTCGTGGGCATATTCGACCTCATGTACGCCGGAAGATGGAAAGTTTTTTTCGTCCAGCCAATGGCGAGATGCTTGTCAGCCGTTTGATTTCTAAGCCGCTCGACGATGTGCGATGACCGGCTCCTCGTCAACTTCCGCGACCGTGTCAGCTTCGGACATCCCTGCCACAGCGTCGTCATGTCCATAGCCATAGCCATAGCCATAGCCGTAGCCGTAGCCGTAGCCGTAACCATAACCGTAGTAATCGCCGGACGACTCGCTCGACAGGTGATTGACGACGACGCCCAGCAAGTTGACCTCAACGGTCGAGAATGCTTCGGCCGCGCGAATCACCATACGACGGCGATTTTTGTCGGGGCGCACCACAAGCACGGCCCCATCCACCATACGACCAATGATGATCGGGTCTGCGACGGCCAAGACCGGCGGCGCATCGACAAGGATTTGGTCGTAGACCGTTTCTGCCCACGCCAACAATTCCGAGAAACGTTCGCTCGATAGCAACTCCGCCGGATTACTCGGACGAGAGCCTGACGGAATGACGTCCAAACCGGGAACAACCTGAGCCACCAAATTGTCAGCCGCACTGATCCCAACAGGTCGTTCGTCGCGCAACACCTGAGATAAGCCCGCTTGGCCTTTGAGATTCAGCAACGTCGTCATCCCCGGACGACGCATGTCGGCGTCAATGAGCAATGTCTTTTTTCCAGACTGAGCAAACGCGACTGCGAGGTTCGACATGACCGTCGTCTTGCCATCACCCGGTTCCGTGCTGGTAACGACGATCCGTTGAGTCGAGCGATCGGAGAACGAAATCGCCGTTCGTAGAGTCCGAAAAGCTTCGGTCTCGACACCGTTGGGTTTCGCAAAACATTGAATCGCATCTACGCCGCTGCCGCCGGTCGGCTGCATCGCTCGCACCATCGCCAATACCGGAACTCCCAACTGCATCCGTAATTCATCCGGCGAACGGAAGCGATCGTCGAGGATATCCAGCAGATAGATCAGCCCCATGCCGCTCCCGACACCCATTACTAAGCAGATCGCAAGGACCATCACGAGACGAGGCGAAGAGGGAGCCGTCGCCGGACGGGCTGTCTTTGTCGGCGAAACTTTGATTCCTTTGTCCGCCCCCATTTGGAGGTCGCTGATCTTTTTCGACAAATTCTCGTCGTATGTTGCCAGACGTTTGCGATCCAAATCCACCATTTCGATCTTCAACATCAAGTCGTTCTGACCGAGTGCTGCCTGCATCTCGGAGTCAAATTGTGCTTGCAAAATCTTTTGTTTTGAAGAGGCATAAGCGAGACGTTGCTCCGACATTGTTTTCAATTGAGGGCCAAGTTCTCTCGTGCTGAGCTGAATAAAGCTCGCTTTCGACTGCTGAAAATAACTGTCGATGAAAACCTGTTGAGCTTTGATCTCCTCATAACGTTCACGAATTTCTGGGTGGTTGTCTCCGAGTACAGCGCGTCGATTCGCGAACTCCGACTTCTTCTGATTCAGATCTTCGTTGGCGTTGGCAACGATCCGCGTCCCTTCACTGTCAAGTCCCATCATCTTGATCAACATGGCTTGGCCAAATGCGGGATCGGCCTGCATCGTGAGTTGCTGCAAGTCGTCACCACGGGCCAGCGCATTGTTGACCGCTTGCTGAAAGGTCCAAGCATCCAAGGTCGCTCGCTGTGCTTCGACTAACGCTTTATTCAATTCTTCAACGCGGGCACCGATGACATTGACCTGCTTTCCATCTTGATTCAAGAAGCCGCCGAACTGTCGTCGCAACTCGAGATATTCGGCGTCTTTCGCCTCAAGGTCTTTAATGTTCTCATTTTTGACCTCATTCAACTTCAGCAAATCGTCTTCGACCGAACCGCTTTTGTTCTTATTCACATGCAGTGTGTACTCAGTGACGATCCGTCCGACGATCGCCGCCGCCGCTTTGGCATCCCGCGAACGACACCGAATGTCGATCAAGCTCGTGCCTCGTTCGCTGCTGACGATGACGTTGTTCTTCAGCGCGTTGACCCACAATTCCTGTGGCAACCCTTTGAAATCAACCAGCGATTCCTTCGGCAAGTTTTTTAAGGCTGCTCGCAAGACAACATCGCTGCTGATGATTTTTTGGTACGTTGGGATGTACTCCAAAATCATCTTCTGCTGGCCTTGGTTATTCCCTTGCAGTGCGTTGTTGCTGTTCTCGGTTTCCAAGACGTTGACTTGCGCATGTGCGTCGTAGTATCGCGTGGCCGTTGAGTAGTAGATCGCCCCGAAGACTCCGGTTACGAGCATCGTCGCCAACAACGTCCCTTTTCGGAGCCGCACGGCGTGCAAATAGCGAATCACACCGCTGATGACGTTGGCGGTATTCAAAGTCGGTGTTGACGCCAGCGGATTGGCTTCGGAATTCATAAGCCTGACTCAACGAGCTTGGTTTAGAAGAGTGTGTTCAAAGAGGTGCCGACACCGAAGCGGATTACACTCAGGGTGTCGAGCAAGACGGTTGTCGGAGTCTGCTCCACGGAGACGACATCGCCGGGAGCCAGCTTCGGGTTTTCTTCGCCATGACGCTTGGCCGCTCGAAGGCTGGCTTCAATGATGGTCGGTTTAGGTTGCCCTGCAATTTGGCGGATAATGAAGACCTTATTCGCTCCGAGATTGCTGACCCCGCCTGCTTTGGAGATCAAACTCAACAGAGTCAACTCGGTCCCAATGGGGTATTCGTAAGTGTCCGGCTTTTTCACGAGCCCCATGACCTGAACCGGAGCCGGATCGCGACGTTCAACCATGACGATCGCCCCATCGCCGAGCGGGTAAGCATTCGCTCCCGCTTTCGTGGCGGAGACCAAATCGACTCGCAGCGATTGAGCGGAAGACGACCTCGCTGACGTCGGCAATGTTTGTGAATGACCGGTCTGCGCGACGTTGTTCGACCCCGGCAACCCGCCGGCAATCCGATCTGGCTGCACGGCACTGTTTATTCCAGCAGCGTTTCGGATTTCGATTCCCGTTCCGGCGTTGTCCGCCAAAAAACCTGCGGCAGCTAAAGCGCTCAGCAAATCCGCACTGCCTCTCGGCAGAGGATATGTACCAGGACTTTTCACCGCACCGCCCACCATGATGCGGTTCATACGCTGTCGTTTCATCGTCACGGTCACGTGCGGACTGCGATAGATCCCGCGTTGTACGCAACTGGCGGCAATCGCCGCTTCAGAAGATTCCAAGTCGAGTCCCAAAACAGGAACTTCACCAACCACAGGTAGCGAAGCCATGCCGTTTTCAGTCACGCGAACCGGAATTGTGACATTGTCTTTCGTGTTGAGCCCCGCGTTGATCGTGACTTCGAGCACATCGCCGCGATCAATCGTGTCGTTGCCATACGTGCCCGTTGCTAAACCCGACAGGTCCAACGTCTTGGGGTTTTCGATCGTCGGAGCTTGCAGCCATTGAGGAACGTTGTTGGCGTGAATGACCTCCGTCGAAGCACAGCCACAAAGAGCCGCACAACTCAGCAGACACGTCCACGCGAAAACGAAACGTCTCCGGGACGACTGAGGTCGAACACAACAAGCCAACCTGTCGCGACCAGGGTGGGTCATCGAGATGGGCCTTTCTGGGGAGGCTATCGCGTGAGGTGGGAAAGAAAGACGAGAGGAGAGACACCGGAAGGGATTGCCGCTGATGGGCAACATCAAAACGAGAAGAGCGAGGGACAGTACGAGAATTTCACAAACAGGGTCAAGACGATTTTGAACATGACAAACACTCTAAGGCGTATCGAGGTTCTCACCTAAGTGTGACGGCGGCACGGAAGAGTCATATCGGGAATTTTCTGCCGGTGATGTGAAATGGACCCCCTCACGAGGTTATCTCAAGAATTCTCGGTGGGATTGGAGGGAAGGGATCAGCACAACTCAGATCGTCGAGCAAGGCTTCGACCGCAGTTTGCAACAACGCAGCGCTTGGCCTCCGCTTCTGGCCGCGATTACATTGCCCGTGAGTTTTGATTTCACTCGGTTGAATGCCCAGAGGTTTCCCATGCGATTGATCGCTACCGTCCTGCTGTTGTGTGTCTGTTCGATTTCGTTCGCTGGCGAAAACTGGAATCAGTTTCGTGGTCCACACGGCGACGGAACCACGACAGAAAAGGGCCTACCAGTCAAATTTGGTGAGGGTTCACCGGAAATTGTCTGGAAGACGCCGATCACTGGCCGAGCTTGGTCGTCCCCCGTCGTTTGGGAGAATCAGATTTGGTTGACCAACGGCCCCGAAATTCAAAATACAACGAAAGAGAAACCCAAGCTCGACAAGCCGATTGAGCTCTTTGCCGTCTGTATTGATCTCGAATCGGGCAAGGTGATTCACAACCTCAAGATGTTCGAGTTCGATAAGCCGCAGTTCACGCACGCCACAAACAGCTATGCTTCGCCAACGGCCTATATCGAAGAGGGCCGCGTCTACATTCACTTCGGCGCTTATGGCACGGCCTGCCTCGACACCAAGACCGGCGAGAAGATTTGGGAGCGTCACGACCTCGAATGCGATCACTTTCGTGGCCCAGGCTCATCACCGATTGTCCATGACGGCTTGGTCTATCTCACTTTCGATGGCTACGACGCGCAGTACATCACGGCACTCGACAAGCTCACGGGTAAGACGGTTTGGAAGAAAGATCGCGGAATCGACTTTGGCACGACTGACGGTGACGCCAAAAAAGCGTACTCGACCCCCTTGATCATCAAGGAAGGTCAGCGTGAATTGCTCATCAGTCCGTTCGCCGCCGCCACGATTGCTTACGATCCCAAAACGGGCGAGCCAATTTGGACCGTGCGTCACGGAGGCATGAATGCTGCGGGGCGACCGCTGTTTGGCAATGGCCTGCTCTACATCAATTCGGCTGATGGCCCGAATCCGCTGATCGCAGTGCGACCTGAGGGGGTTGGCGATATCACCAAAAACATCGTCTGGAAAATCAAACAAGCGGTTCCAAAACGTCCTTCGCAGCTCTTAGTCGGCGACCTATTTTTCATGATGAGCGACAGCGGTATCGCAACTTGTGTGGATGCCAAGACTGGCATCGAAATTTGGACCAAACGCTTCGGTGGCGATTATTGGTCGTCGCCGTTGTACGCCGACGGATTGATTTATTGCTTCTCTCAGGGAGGCGATATCCCAGTTTTCAAAGCGGGGCGTGAGTTTGAACTCGTTGCTGAAAATAAGCTCGATAGCGGCTTCAACGCTTCACCTGCGGTGGCTGGAAAGTCATTGATCTTGCGGTCGAAGACGCACTTGTATCGGGTGCGTAGCAGTAATTGAGTAATCTTCGTAGCGGCGATCGACTAGGTTGCCTCGATTGGCTCTCAAGCTGGTCGCTTGTGGCGACGAAGAAACAAATTAATCAGGCGGCTTCGGATTCGAGGGATTCGAGCTTCGTCGGTTTGCTGCGGCGCAAACGCTCGGCCAGAGGCAGTTCATTTAGGGATTGCAGGCCGTAAAGCTCCAGGAATTTTCGGGTCGTCTCGTACAAGAACGGACGACCGAGCGAGTCATCTTCGCCAGCAATTCGAACAAGTTCTCGTTCCATCAGTTGCTTGAGCATCTCGGCAGACTGCACACCACGTACAGCTTCAAGATCGGCGCGAGTCAACGGTTGTCGATATGCCACGATCGCAAGGGTTTCCAACATCGGTGGAGTCAGCTTCAAAGTCGCTTGCCGCTGATGTAGTTTATCGAGCCACAGCACGAACTCACGGCGAGTCAACAGCCGATAGCCGGTCGCAACTCGTTCAATGCGAAACGACGAACCGCTTGCGTCATACGCCGTATTCAGTCGATTGATTAACTCTAGTGCTTCAGCAAAATCGGCCAATGTGGCGAGCTGTAGTAACCGCTTCAGCGGGACTGCTTCATCGGTTACAAAGAGAACCGCTTCGAGTCGAGCCATTTTCGGAGTGCGCTGACAGAAGTCGACGGCGGCGACGAAGTCCGCCTTTGACGCAGGCTGCCGGCCGAGGAAGAAATTCCATACAAACCCACTGATCGACGATGATCGAGTCGCTTGCGAACAAGGAAGGATCGTCCCTTCATGCTTCCTGAGTTCGCATTGAAACTTGTTATACATAAACTACTCACGGACTTGTGGCTCTCCGCCATTCGTGGTGACTGCTATGGGATACGCGATGGGTTTGCACTACATGAAGGCGAACCGCGTGTCCCACTAGGCTCACATCGCAATCAACGGCGCGACGTCCATTCGTCAATTTGTCGCAGTACAAGTTCAACCGCCTGTAACGGCTCCGTGGCTTCGGCCTCAAACCGGCGAGTGATTCGCGAATCTTGCTCCAGTGAGAATTCGCACGAAAAGTAGAACTCACCCTGATCACGACCAGGTTCTAAACGGAATTGATGAATCCCCAACTCATTCAATCGATGTACAGCTCGTCGCCACGTCAGGCCGTCTGTCGAATTTGTTCGCGTGGTGTTTGTCGTTCGTTGCTTTTGAATGCTCACGGAGGCATCAGACCAACGCTCGGTAGAACGCAGATCAACATAATCCGGCGTGTTGGCTTCTGGGCCAAATAGGTCGGCCAGCTTGTCTCTTTGCAAATCAGTCATCGCAGCTTCTGTAGAGGTTGAAGCGAGCACTGAACGATCACCAAAGGATGCCGCTGACTCCAGTTGACGGCTTTGAATTGGCCGACTCTCTGGCGGCTTTGATTTCGTCAGGCGGAAGAGGTCGTTCAAGCGACCTTCGCTTGAACTTTCCAAAGGCCGCATAGGACCTCCTGCGACGAAGGAGGCCGGAACAATGGACTCTCCGACGCCGTTTGATCGCGGAGCATCCTGACGACTACGCTCGTGCTCCTCTTCGCTCACTGATGAAGCGATGACGGGAACGAACTGTGGAACCCCGAAGACGGCCATCAATGGGATAGCAATTAATGGCAAGGTCAGCATTAGTGTGGGAAACGAACTACCAGAACGGGAACGCATCCTTGCGCACCTCCATCTGCGGACATCAGAGAGCCTCACGTCCTGCGAGACTCATTTAGGAACGGGAATGTAGGCCAATGAGAACATATCCCTCAACGGCAGTTTTCGCCGTTGAATTCAGCGTCTTGGTTGGTCTGACAAACCTTTCTGAACGAACCACTCACAACGATTGAATTGCGTGGCCAAGAGCGAATCCGATCGCAACGGCATTGGTTAATGCAGCGATCGTTCTTGTTATCCCGATACGATTGGCAGTGGATGTGGCCTTGGCGGAGTACGCCAAGCGACGCTTCAGAACACTTGGTGGATGCCTTGTGTCTCTGAAGTGGCCGAGTAGCATCTGCGTCACGTTGTTGGGAAGTGTTCCGGGACGGGATACACCTCACATACAGTCAAATAAAAGGAGTTGTGTCGCCATGAGCTTCCAAGAAAACACTCAACGGCGCGAGTTTTTGAAGCTCGCTTCTGCTTCCGCCGCGTTATGGCTGCCGAGTTGGGCACTCGCGGATGATGCTCCGCAAGTTGCGAAACGGAACGATGCGACGACTGGTGATACTCAAAAATTGGCGACCGCGATCAAGCTCGCTAAGGACGCTCAAGAAAACCTGAAGAAGATCACAGACTACGAAGCAACCTTTACCAAGAAAGAAGTGGTTGGAAACAAGCTCATCACAGCGGAGATGTTTATCAAGTTCCGCGAGCAGCCCTTCAGCGTTTATATCAAGTACCTCACACCGCATTCCGGTCGCGAAGTGATCTATGTCGCGGGACGTAACAAGGGGAAATTGCTGGCTCATGCCGAGGGCGTCGCATCAATCGTCGGAACCCTTAAGCTAGCAACCGACAGCCGTGATGCGATGGAAGAAAATCGCTACCCAATAACGATGTTTGGCCTGTCAAACATGCTGGCCACTCTGATCCAGCAATGGGAAACAGAAGAAAAGAAAAATGACGCTGTTGTGAAGTTTTTCCCAAACGCAAAGCTCGACAAAGTGGAATGCAAAGTTGCCGAATCAAGCTATCCGAAGCAGGTTGCTCACGCGCGGTTTCACATCACCCGGCTTTACATTGCAAAGGAGACCGGCTTGCCGGTTCGCGTCGAGCAATTCGGATTCCCAGCAGCCGGTCAGCAACCGCCAGTTGTTGAGGAATACAACTACGCGAACATTAAGACGAACCTCGGCTTCACGGATGCTGATTTCGATCACAAAAATAAAGCGTATGGCTTTTAGTTTGACTGCTAACGCCTCCGTTTGAGTACCATCTCAATGCGGCTGAAAAAAGCGACGGGGTCGGAGATCTTTTTCGGACACGTTCAAATTTACGCGTTGTCGTAACATTGGGCTTGGTCTGAAATCGGTTCCTGGCCCCGTCGTCATTTATTGAGAGCCTGCCCAAAATGGGGGGCTCACAAGACGCCTTCGCTCAATACGAATTAGTTGGCCGTTCACATACGGTAGCGACAAGGTTGCGTCGGTGTTGCGACGCCACCACAATGCTTCACGCGTTTGAGGTTCGCCACTTGGTTTATCCTTGTTCTTTGCGAAAAGAGCCGTTGTTACAGATTAGTCATTTGAGGAGTTGGTGTGACGTTTTTCCGAGGCAACACAATTCGGCCCCCTGTTGTCGCGCCGCACACAAAAATCCCGATTTACGCCAATCTTGTTGATCGGGAAGCGATCCGGGCAGCCTGCCGATTCAACGCTCAGGTGATGGACTTTATCCGGCCGCATATACAGATCGGGATTTCGACGAGCGAAATCGATGAGTTGGTCTACAACTATACGATCGAGCAAGGGCACACCCCGGCTTGTCTCGGGTACAACGGCTATCCAAATACAATTTGCACCAGCGTCAATGAAGTTGTTTGCCACGGAGTTCCGGGTGGCTATCGGCTCAAGGATGCAGACATAGTTAACATCGATCTCACAACAATCGTGCGCGGTTGGCACGGAGATCAATCGGAAACGTTCTTGGTCGGTAATGTTTCACCAGAAGCTCGTCGCCTTGTGCAAGCCGCATTTGACTCGCTGTGGGTTGGCATTCATGCGATCAAACCGTTTGGTCGAGTTATCGACATTGGCCGAGCCATTTACCGCTTTGCCAAGGATCAAGGTTACGAAATTGTCCGCGAATTTCAGGGACATGGGGTTGGTCGAGCCTTTCATCAAGAGCCCGGTATTCCTCATTTTCCCGATCAGCAAACCGGAAAGGCAGTCATTCGCCCCGGAACATGTTTCACGATCGAGCCGATGCTGAATGAAGGAACGTGGAAGACCGAAGTGGATATCACTGATGGTTGGACGGTGCGAACTCAGGACCGCAGGCTCTCGGCACAGTTCGAACATACGATCCTGATGACCGAAAAAGGTCCCGAAATCATGACTTTGACCAAGGATGGTCCGAGAGAAGGTCACAAGTTCTAATGCCCGTCTGCCGTTGCGTCGAAGCGACGGGTTGTTATCTTACCTGCTCGCCCCAAGGGCTAGAGTTGAGCACTAAGTGTCGCAGCAGTGGGCTGTGACTGTTTTCTAAACTCAGTTGAGTCGAGGTTGCCATGAAGGAGGTCGTTCGTGGTTAAGTTGCGTTTGCGTGATAACGAGAAAATCCAAGATGCGGTAAAGAGATTCCGGAAGCTTGTGGAACATGCAGGCATTAAGAAGGAAATGCGTCGGCGCGAGTACTATGAAAAGCCCAGCGAGATTTCTCGCCGGAATCGTCGCCGTGCAGAACGCCGTGCTCGATTGTCTCGTTTGAGTGCAAATGGCAGTAACAGCAGCGGCGGCATGAGCAACAGCACCGGACCTGGCATGTAAGCATGGTGCGTTCACGAGCGTTGGTGAGGTGGCAAACCTTCGAAGCCCAAAAGAAAAGCCCCCGTCAAGAACGGGGGCTTTTCTTTTGGGCTTCGAAGGTTTGAGTAATAAAAAACGAGCGAACTTTGGTGACGCATCACCAACCAGCCTTATTCCTCTTCCTCTTCCTCTTCCTCCTCTTCCTCTTCCTCTTCTTCAAACTCTTCTTCGATATCGACTGCCTCTTCTTCTACGGCAACTTCCGGCACAAACGCCTCTTCGTAGACATCAGGCTTCGCAACGGCAACCGGAGGGGCGCCAAGAACTTCCTTAACTGCTTGCAACCAATAAAGCCGCTTACTCTTTGCCCGCAGAACTTCGAGGCGTTCCTCGGCTTCTTTCCGCTGGTCGTAGGTAAAGCGTCCCTCTTCTTTTTGGGTACTATTGAAGATTACCCAAACAATTCGCCGTCGTTCAACAGGCTTAGTACGTGCCTTCTTCTTGACGACTTTCTTTTTTGCTGCACCGGCGACAGCTCGTTTCCGTTTCTTCGGTTCGGCACCTTCACCGCCGTCGTCATCCGATGAATCCATGTCGGAGGCACGTGCCTCCGCTGCCTCGGCCATTTTTCGCATTTCCAAACGGCTTGCCATAGTCTCCGTCTTCCCATCTCATCACGTCAGTTTACAGATGCCGCAATGCCAGAACCGTTTCTAGCGTTCGGCGGCTGACGAAAACGTGGGAGCATAACAATATATCCGTCGCAGGGCCAACTCGGACGAGACACGATGATCTGCCATTTTTGTCCAAACAACCAGAAAAGCTTGTGCAACCGGACTCTTCGTGCCGATTGATGGAAAAGCAATCAGACTGCGGGGGCCAAATTCAAGGATTGGCTCGACCGGATCAGCCTCGCAACAGCGGGGGCAAATCGAACACGAAGGAGTGTGGTTCATGCGACATCTCGGCAAATGGCTCATGGCCTTGGGCCTACTAGCCACTGCCCCTGCCGTCTCCAGTGCAGGGTTGTGGGGCAATTCACCGCAAGAAGTGAAACAAAAAAATCAAAAGGTGGCGAACGACGTCGCCGGAGCGCTGCGTGATGCCGAGCTGAAAGGCTCCGACATCGGCATCGAAGTCAAAGAGGGGGCGGCCAGACTCACTGGAGAAGTGACCGACGCCTCTCAAAAAGACAAAGCGACCAAGGTCGCATCGAAGATTCGGGGTGTGAAATCGGTCGATAACCGGCTGATTATCTCACCACCAAAGGCCGTTGCTGCCAAAAAACAAGAAGCGGCGGAACAGATCCAACAGACGTCTGGAAATAACGCTCGGCCAAACAACCAAGAAGTGGCTGAGCAAATCGCAGGCGCTTTGGGTAAAGCGGGGATGAATGGCTTCGACTTGGAAGTTCGCTACCAAGACGGACGAGCCTCCGTTGGGGGAGCTGTCGCAACTCCCGAGCAGCGTGCGAGAATCACCCAAGTCGTGTCTAACGTTGATGGAGTCGAAGCAGTTGATAACACCGTGACTGTTTCCCGTAACGTGACAGCTCGTCGTCCAGGTGCCCCCGGACAATATGTGCGAACGCCAATTCAGCAAGTAGCGTACAATCCTCAAGGTGCCCCAATGCCCGGCGGACCGATGCCCGGTGCCTCCATGATGGGAGGGCCTGGGATGCCAATGCCACCAGTTCCAATGGGACATGGTGGAGCACAACAAGTCTACGACTCGCCAAATCTGCCGAACTATGCTTGGCCAAGCTACGCTCAATACCCAAACTCAGCCGCAGTCTCATATCCCAAGGAATACAGCGCGAGTGCGTGGCCTTACATCGGCCCGTTCTATCCGTACCCACAAGTCCCGCTCGGATGGCGGTCAGCACAATTGGAGTGGGATGACGGGAGCTGGAACCTCAACTTTAGGTCGCGAACCGACAGGTGGTGGTGGTTCATGTCGCCGAAAAACTGGTAGTCGAGACCTCTGCGCAGTCTGACTCTCCTTCCTTGAATCTCCGAGCGTGCAAACGCTCGGAGATTTTTTGTTGTGCGACCTCTTGACGGGAAATCAGTCAAAGGAATCGCCAACCCAAGCTTTTGATACGCTTCCTGCACAATCGGAAAAATCAACAAAAACGTCCAAGTCCGCAGGGTTTAACAGCCGATGAACTGTCTAGTCCCTCCACAGTCCCTCCGGGAGAGGTGTGATCTCATGAAAAATATTCGACGACTTTCGCTGTTGGCCCTGCTCGGCCTGTTGATGACTTCAGCCAGTGGCTGCACGCTTTTCACCGGCATATTGGTGACAGGTTTCAATACGGCGAAATTTTGGGGAACGACGTATCCGATTCCAGTCAGCCCGTACTACAGCCAGCAGATAGAAGACACGTACCACGAAGAAGAACGGTACAGCAAAGTACCAATCCTCGATCAGGTTGAAGGGGAGAACGCTCCCTTGTTCTGCTTGGACAACCCGTCCCACGACGAGGTAATCCGTGCCCTGCCCGACAAATCCGCCGGCGGATTTGCGTTCCTCGCAGAAACGGCTCGCAACAATGTCCGCATCGTTGTGGAGAACATTGTTGATCGAGTGGACGAGTGCCGTTTCTATCCGCTCGCTGGTCCAGCTCGATTGCATCACTGCCACTACAAATGCACGGTGTACTACGACAAGACGATCCGCTCAAACTGGCCAGTCCCGTTCACGCATTCAGACCAAACCGAGGAAGTTGTCTACATCGATCACGATCATCTGATTCGTTGCACAAGTGTTGATACTCCGTAACAGACGGTGATTGCGAATGCAGCCACTCGCGACGAGGCAAGTATTCTTCGATAAACATAAAAATTACAACGGGCCGCGACCTCGGAAGAAGTCGCGGCCCGTTGTAATTTTTATGTTTGTTGTAGCACGAGCAAGTCGCGTGGATTTGACTTCTAGCATTCACGAACACCGCCCATGAAAAATGCACAATAGAATACTAATACATAGCGTCAAGTTATTCATATAATGAGCATTCGCAGCCATTGTTGCAGAGCGTTTCCAAACTGCCACAACAATGCCCGTATAGCTTACTTGCTTCGGTCAGTTTTTATCTTGTGGGTAGATTTAACATTGCTCTGTTGCCTCATAACTGGTCCGAATCACAGAAATTGAATGCGCTCTTTGAAGCGTTTGGCTCTTCACTCGGAGTGGCGATGGCTACGTAGCCGTCGCCACTCCGAGTGAAGAGCCGATTTGGATAACGCGCAGTTTTTTTCAGTGATTCGGATGAGACCTCGAATATCTATCCCACCGCAGAAAAACGTGGCATCGAAACTCAATCAGAACGCTGGTCACAGGAACGACTCTACAACAAGTCTGCGACATCGCCTTACCTTAGTTTGGCCGTTCCGAGACTTGCTTATTGAGAACCGGGCTGATGTTATTCTCGGTTGCGTCTGGCAGCCGCCCAGCCCTGCCCGATCTCGCTTCTGCGACTTCATCAGCGAAATCTGCATTGCTTTCGTAGAGCTTGGTGATATTCAGCCAAGTCTCTTCCGCGAGATGCTTCTTGCCTCCAAGGAATTGCTCACGGGCTTTCTTCAAGGCGGCGTCAACAATCTGTTTTCGGTCAATGCTCGCTGGTCCGGCAACTTCCAGGCCGGCAAGCTGTCGTTTGGCGAGATTCCGAAACACTCGATCGTCCTCGTGTCCCTTGAGCAGGTCGATCATTGCTCGGAATTGCTCACGCGCAGTCACGTTGTCGCCGAAGCGTTCAAATTCGCGAGCCTTCAAATACAGACACTCGGCTTCCGACTTAGGGTCTTGGCCGAGTTTGCCACGAGTTTCCATGCCACGCTCTGTGCGGTGCATTTCCAGCTTGTCACGATGATCGCGAGCAACCTCCGCATGTTTGCCGTCAGGAAATCGCTCCAGAAGCGATTTCAAAAAGCGATCCTGTGCTTCTTGCCACTTCAGCGGGTCATCGCTCGCCATCAAGGGTTGAGCTCTTGCGAAGAGTTGCTCTTCGGGCATCGGCAACAGCGACCAAACCACTCCGCAGATCAGGATGCCCAGGGAGAGCATCAAAAACCAACTCCGCTCCCAAACCGGCCCTGTCGCTTTTTTCTTTTTTCGTTTCTTCCCCAACAACTTCTTGAGTTCTGCCGCATCAGTGATTTGCGACAGCCCGATCGACGTCTGCCCCGCTCCGGAAGTCATCTGCGACATCGAACTCGTCTGTGCGGCGACTCGTTCAATAACTTCCTCCAATGCCACTTCCACCATCAGCGCATCATGAGGCCGTTTCTCGGGATTCTTTTCAAGCAGTTGCAGAATCACTTGTTCCAGAAAGATCGGACAGTCCATGACCTCCGCCCGAACTCGAGGAGCGGCCTCGTTGATGTGCTTCAACAACAGTTCCATCTGCGCCGGAGCCTGAAACGGCGGGTGTGCTGTGAGCATCTCGAACAGTACGCACCCCAGCGCATACAAGTCGGTCTTGTTCGAAATGGGCTGCTTTCCCGTGATTTGCTCGGGAGCCATATATGCGTGTGTGCCGACTGTCGCCCCGCTCGCAGTCAGCGCCGTTGCGTCGCTGTCTCGAGCGATCCCAAAATCACCGAGTCGCAACTTGCCATCTTTACCAAGAAACAAATTCGCCGGCTTGAGATCTCGATGTACGACGCCATGCTCATGAGCGTGCTGCAATGCCTGGCAGAGTTGAATGCCATACTCAACTACCTGCTGCCAGTCGAGCCGTCCTTTGTCCTTCAGTACTTCACCGAGCGTCCCACCATCGATGAATTCCATCGCATAGAAATGCTGCCCATCTTGTTCGCCACCGCCGTAAAATTGCACAATATGAGGGTGTTTCAGCTTCTTCAGAATCTTCATCTCGCGATCAAATCGTGTTACGAGTTGTCTGTTTGCAGACAGCGTGATCGGCAACACCTTCAAAGCAACATCGGCTCCGTTCTTCGTGTAGGTCGCTTTGTAGACAATCCCCATCCCACCAACACCTAATCGCTTCTCAATCAAGAACGGCCCTATCATTTTCTTGAGAACGGAATCGGCTTTCGTGACCGGACGTTTCGTTGTTACGGGCCTCTCCGGTGCAGTCGCCTTCGCGTCAGATACGGTCTTCGCTGGTGGTTTCGACGGAACAATTGACTTGGTCGAAACAGGCCTATCGCCGTGCGTTGTCGCCGCCGCTCGTTTCTCGTTCGGAGAATCTGCGTTCGAGGCCATTCCATTTCCCGTTTATTTGGAGACTGTCCCAATGTCGAACTGGTTTTAAGTCTGTTTCAAAACCAGCACGACGATTTCCAGCCGCCGTCCTCGTCGTGAGGTGAAGTATCATCCTGTCTCTCAAGATTGTGACAGGAACATCGGTAAACCGTGTTGGGCAGTTCTTGGATTGGCTGTGAGATTGGATATCAGCGAGAAAACAATTGAACTTGGTGGCCGTATCTGGTGTGGCTACGGGCATCAGGATTGGTTACCGAAAGGGAGTCTATCTGCTTCTTGTTTTTGAGGGATGTCGTTCGGGAGTTCGTCGTCAGCGCGATCATTTCGCGCGACAAATGGAAGTTGCGTGGTAATACAAGATGAATCGGAACTCTGTTACCTCACGCACATGGGCTGTAGATTTCAGACGCGTTGAACTCAATCAGCCAAGGAAGGATGGTTCACTATGCAGACTTTGATCGGAGAACAGGAAATTCGGTCGGCGGTTACATCGCTCGGAAAGCAAATTGCATCCGAATTCTGCAATGAATCAGTGACTGTTCTGGGAGTTCTAACTGGAAGCATCGTATTCCTAGCTGACTTGATTCGGTCCATCGACCTGCCACATCGAGTCGGCCTGATCCAGGCCTCGAGCTATCGAGGGGCGACAAGAACTCCGCTAAAATTGCGGATCAATGATTCATTGCTTCCCGATATTCGTGGTCGCTCGGTATTACTGGTTGACGACATTTTTGACACAGGTGCGACGCTTTCTGCACTTCTCGCGACTGTTCGAACCTACGAACCGCGCCGCATTCAATCGGCAGTGCTCCTATGGAAAACGGGGAAATCAACAGTTGATATTCAACCGGACTACCATTGTTTTCAAATTCCAGATCGGTTCGTTGTCGGATACGGACTGGATTACAACGACGACTATCGACATTTGCCGTTCATTGCAGTCCTCGATCACCGTGATGTGTGAACGGCTTCGCCCTGCAAATGTGAGACGCGCTCTCACAGTGTGACGATGTGTCAATTGGCCTAAATTTGGCTGAACGCACGAGGGCTAGATGGACCAACTCTTTCGGATGGCTAGAATTCGCCGCTTGGTCGCAAGTTTGTTACTCAGGCTGCGTTTTTAGAAACGATCATCAAAGGGAAATCATGCAGGGAAATCAAAAAGTTATCGACGCCTTGAATGCAGGGCTAACGATCGAATTGACCGCTATCAACCAGTACTTCGTTCAAGCGAAAATGTGCAAAAATTGGGGACTCAATCGCCTAGGTGCGAAGCACATGTCGGAGTCGATCGGTGAAATGAAGCACGCGGAAATGCTCATCGACCGCATTCTCTTTTTAGAGGGTGTGCCAGAGATTGCTCGGTACGACGTCATTCGAGTCGGCACCGACGTGACCGAGCAGTTTCAATACGATCTCACGCTCGAATCCAAAGGAGTTCATGCCTACAACGACGCGATCGCGCTGTGCGTTTCAGTCAACGATGCTGGTAGCCGTGACCTCCTGGAGAAGATCCTGGTCGAGTCTGAGGAGCACGTCGATTGGCTCGAAACTCAACTCGACTTAATTCAACGACTTGGCCTTCAGAACTATCTGCTCACGCAAGTCGGCGAGGAAGCGGCCGCCGGGCACTGATCGGCAACCATTTGGCGAATCATTCGGTGACACGCCGTGCAGCCAGTCCCAGCGCATGTGAGGCGCATTACTGCGCGAAGCGACGGGGTGTCTGACACGGCGATTGCAGAATGAATCTCCCCCTTGGTTACGCTAAGACAGCCACAAACAACGACATCTTCACTGGCGGAAAGGTGTTGCATGGTCGCTCTACCGGTACGGAAAACCTGAGACATGAGACGCAGTCTCACTAAGCAGCGATATCCTACCGGTTCACCGCCTCGCGTCAAGTACAGACGCTGAAAGGCTGCTACCTTTTGAGCGCCACTTCGAGCAATCGCAGATTGCTCGTTCTCGGAACATTTTGCACGAGATTACGTTGGCTTCGTGATTCAACAATGATCTTCCCAACCGTCGGTGAATCAGGTCGAGCCAATCAGCACTTCCGCGAATTGTTGCCACTTCAAGACATACAGTCGGAACTCGTGATCCGAAAAACAGCCGCCGCAACGCTGTCCGAACGAAAACGTTTCGTTGTTACCTCAACATTCCAGAATTTGTTGCCGCCGCGAAACCATGACCTATGTTGAGTGTGTTCTCTCGGCATCATGCCGACGTGAACCCTTTCGCTCGGGTGGCGCGGATGCCATTCGGACGACGGTCGTGTGAATGGAGATTACGGCCGAACAACATCTCCCCTCGATGTCACTACAACGGTTTTTCGTTGTTTTGACCGTTTTGAAACCAGCGAACATTCCTACTGATCGCTGATTTCAAAGAGCTTTTTCATCACGTTCTGAGACTACTCCTCAAAATTGGTTTCCCCACACTAGCCCTACGCCCAGGCGACGGATTTCCGAAACCCCTGCACTTGCGCATCGGGCTACGGTGGCGAAGACTTACTAAGGGAGTTGCCTCAAAGGCCGTCCCTCACAGACCCGTCTCCCGTTTTACGGCGAGACCACTTAGAGAATTCGCACCCATGAAATCCAATCACGGTTCGCTATTAGTAGTCGATGATGACAAGCACATTCTCGAAGCGATGGCGGACTATCTCCGCAGCCTCGGACATCGGACGGAGACGGCGATGTCTTGTAAGGATGCGATGGAACGGATGGGTGAGTTTCCCTTCGAGGTCGTTCTGTGTGATGTGAACCTCGGCGATCGCGACGGATTTCAGTTGCTCGAATGGGCGACAGAACATTGTCCTGATACGGCGGTCATCTTGATCACTGGCTATGGCACGATCGAAAGCGCCGTCGAAGCGATCCGTATGGGTGCGTTCGATTATCTCACAAAACCGGTGATCGATGACGAGCTTAGCTTTGCCATTCAGAAGGCACTCGGCCAACGCAAGCTGGTCGAAGAGAACAAAACGCTGAAGAAACAACTCGATCAAAAGTTCGGCGCCGGTTCGCTGATCGGTCGCGATTACAAGATGCAAAAAATGTATGATCTCATGGAGAGTGTTGCCGACACGCGAACGACAGTGCTCGTTCTCGGTGAAAGCGGCACGGGAAAGACGATGACTGCTCGGTCAATTCATCAACTTAGCACTCGCGCCGGAAAACCGTTTGTCGAAGTCGCTTGTGGAGCGCTCCCCGATACCTTGCTCGAAAGCGAACTATTCGGTCACGTCGCCGGTGCCTTCACCGGAGCGAATCACGACAAAGTCGGAAAATTCCTGCTCGCAGACGGCGGCACAATTTTCCTTGACGAAATTGGGACTGCGTCACCTTCGCTGCAAGTGAAATTACTGCGAGTCCTGCAAGACCGCGAGTTTGAACCGGTCGGCGGCAACAAGACGCACAAGGTCGATGTCCGTGTCATTCTGGCGACGAACGAAGACCTCGCTGAAAAAGCGGCCCGAGGTGAATTCAGACAAGACCTCTTCTATCGCATCAACGTGATTACGCTAACCCAACCGCCGCTCCGCGATCGAATCACCGACATTCCGTTGCTGGCGGAGCATTACCTCACTCAGTTCTGCGAGATGAACAACAAGCAAATTCGTGGCTTCGATGATTCAGCAGTGCAATTGCTGCAACGATACCGTTGGCCAGGCAACGTCCGCGAACTGGTCAACGTCGTCGAACGAGCCGTTGTGCTCAGCAAAGGAAGCATTATTTCGGCCAGCGATCTTCCCGAAGGGTTGCGGCAAAACGAACCGCTGCTATCCGCTCCCGCCGGACGCTTGGGCAATTCGCTGAAATCAGCGATGGTCGCTCCAGAGAAACAACTGATCCTCGAAGCACTCGAATCCAACGGCTGGAACCGTCAAGGAACCGCTGACATGCTCGGCATCAATCGCACGACTCTCTACAAAAAAATGAAACGTTACGGCATCGAATTCGAACACCAATTCAGTTTGGTCTGATTTCTGTGATTGCGACCAACCAGTTCACTTAAACGGTCGCAGCGTTTCTTAATTCCGGCTCCAACCGACACAGACCCTCTTCAACCGAGACCAGCGGGGCAAATCCGAAATTGTTCTGTGCCTTATCTATTCGATACCAATGCGAGCGACTCAACTGCGACGCAAGGAACCGCGTCATACGCGGCTCGGACGAAATTTGACACAATCCGTAAACTACTTCGAGTACCCCGCCGATTGTTGCCGCCGCGCGTGCCGAAATACTTTTCGTGATCGGTAGCAAGCCCGCACGATCAAGCAGCGTATTGATCCAGTCCCACAAATTGACCGGCTCCGATTCATTGATGAAGTACGCCTGCCCTGCCACTGGTGACGAGAGACTCAATGCGTCCGCCGCTTGCAGATGTGCTCTCGCAGCGTTTTCAACATAGATCATCGAGATCATATTCTGGCCGTCACCCACTCTCCGAAGTTGCCCTCGTCGAGCACGCGCGATCAAACGGGGAATCAACTGCGTGTCGCGCGGCCCCCAGATCAAATGCGGTCGCAACGCACATGTTGCCAGTCCACCGCAGCCATTCGCTTCGAGCACTGCCTGTTCGGCGAGTGCTTTGGTATGCGGATAGTGACACAAGAATTTTGTGGCATACGGCAACGATTCGTCCGCGCCGCAATGATCCTGGCCGTCGTAAACAACGCTCGGAGAACTCGTGAAGACTAAGCGACCGACACCGTACTTTCGACAGCCTTCAATGACATGGTGAGTACCGATCGTGTTGACGCCATGGAACAACTTCCACGGCCCCCAAATCCCTGGCAGTGCTGCTGCGTGGAACACGGTATCAATTCCCGAACACGCCGCGGCTACTGTCGCTTTGTCTTCGAGATCGCCGGTCAGTGAGGCCACTCCGAGCGCTTCAAGTTCGGGATAACGTTGCCGACTGAAAACTCGCACGGAATCACCGCGAGCTACCAATTGCTCAACGATGTACCGGCCCAGAAACCCGCCACCGCCTGTTACTAACGCTCGCATGTTACCCTCAATACGTAGAGCAGGTGGCCGCCGCCTACTCACTTCACCGGGTCAAATCGCTGGCGAGCCGCCAGTGCTGCAACGTTCTCTAAAACGTTACCGAACCTATCTCGCCAAGCAAAATACATCCCTACGACCAACAAAGTTCGTCTAATCTCCCCGACCGGCAATCTTGGCCTGCGTTTGAACTCAGCCCCATGCCGATCTCACGAAGTGTGAGCTTGTAAGCCAAGCGAGCGTGCATTTCAAAAGCCAGCACTCAGTCGAGTCACGAAGACCTCGTGAATTCCAAAGTTTTGCCGGCGACTCCATCCGCCGGAGGGAAGCATGATGCCGATTCGAGTCTGCTGGGATTTCGTGGTCAAATTCTGCCGAAAGTGGCGTCCGACAAAACGTCGCCGACAAGGGTTCGGATTTTTTACCGAATCGTTTGAGCCACGTCACTTGCTCTCCGCGTTCTTCGTCAACAGCTTCGGAGATTCGCACGACGCAACCCCGGGCGACGGCATCGCAGCCGATGCCGACGGCCTCACAACCTTGCGAGCCGCCATTGAAGAAGCGAACGCTTTGGTCGGGGTAGACTCCATCACACTTCCGGCCGGCAGGATCAATGTTATTGGCAACGGTTTCACCATAACCGATCCATTGAACATCCACGGAGCAGGTGACGGTCAAAGCATAATCGACGGCTCGGCAGTTGATCGGGTCTTTCAATTAGATGGGGGCGGCACCTTGAGCTTGTCTGGAGTACGTGTGAACTCCGCGAGAGAACTAGCCGCCGCCCTGCGGCCCAACCTCATCACCACGAACTCTCGGCAAGCGGATCTCATCATCTCCTTTTCGGCAGCACCCAACGCACCGCTCCCTGTCGACACAAAACCGTTCACAACCGATTTTTCATTCACTACGAACCCGGCCGACAATATTCCCGACCGAATTCCTGTGATGCCGGTCATTAACAAGCTGGCTAAAGCGACCAACACGATCGAAAAGCCGGCGCGGCCAGAAGGAGTTCTGATTCCAACTCCCGACGCCGCGATCGAGGACATCGTCAACGCGCTGTTTGAACGAGAAGCCTCAGACCTCGTCTTACCCACCGGTGCCGAACAACCAAAGGGTGTGAAAAAACCGACAACGCCCATGGCAGAAGATCAATCATCAAACCCTACACCCATGCCAATGTCTGACACCGATCGCCCGGCAACTCCATCTACCGAAGATAGACCATCAAACATTGAGGCCCCGGTCCCCTTCGATGGCATAATGAGCAACTCAAACAACAGCGATGATGACGACCTAGGATACTCGCTCACTGACCCCGTTCCGAACGAAGCCTTACAAGCGGTTCTCAGTGGTTGGGCGACCGAAGCTGGTTGGCAAGCACCCGATTTCTGGACGAACAACTCACTCAACCAACTCGCTCCACGACCAGAATCCGGTCACAAACTCGCAGCTATGGCCGTCGTTGCACTCAGCGGCATCACTGCTCAAGCCTGGACCAGCGGTCCACGCTGGTTGAGTAAATCAGTCAACGTATCCGTCTGGCAACGCCGCCTCGCCAAGCTCCGCCGTCGAGCGAAGTAGCAACTTGCGGCACGCCGGATCATCGACTGTTGCCGCGTATGAGTTCTGGAAACGCGAACGTGCTCACTCCAATCGACTCATCGGTATTGTCGATCTCAGCAAGACGTTACCGCTGATATGCAGGCAGAAAGTGCATGTAGACTTCTAGGATGAGCGACGCCATACCGGTCCAGTAGATGTTATTGGGACCGACTACGCCCGCATTTTCGGCTGTCCCACTGGGAACATCCCAACTGCCGTCTGCATTTTGTTTATCCAACAGCAACTCGCGGATGCGTGGATGCCAGTCGTTCCAGTGCTTGCCACCAGCCTGATAGTTCGCTTGCACTGCGTAGTAATGAAAGTAGTACCAATACTGGATGCCGTTAGCGGACCATTCGACCGGAAACTTCGCCAGCATGTCGAGCGTTTTCGGGACGCTAGGGTCGTCGTACTTGCCGAGCAATTGCAGTGACACAACTCCCGCCGCTGATGTTTGTGCTCCTTGAGCGGGGCCTTGATAGCCGTAGCCGCCGTTCGGATGAGCGCAATATCGCACGTACTTTGCAGCCTTCTCGATGACTTGATCGGGGACCGGAATCTCGGCATTGTTGGCCGCTCGCAAAGCAACGATCTGCATCACACTAACACTGAGGTCATGATCGGCAGGTTGCGGATTATATCGCCAGCCGCCGTTGGGCGACTGAGCATTGATGATGACCTTCACCGCCTTGCGAAGTTTCTCTTCCACTTCAGGATCTGGATCCATGCCGTATAGCTCAGATGTCGCCAACGTGCTAAAGGCGTGCTCATACATCGGCCCTGCTCCCGCCTGCCGCTTCGAGTGAAACAAGCCATCATCACGCTGTGTTTTCAGCAGATATTTGCGACCTTTTTGCAGTACCTCTTTGTACTGCCCACGTCCCGGAACATGACCTCGACCGAGCATCGCCAACAACGTCACCGCGTTTCCAGCATTGCAGTCATCCCAACTCCCATCCGGTCGCTGCTTCGATGCGAGGTATTCCAAGCTGCGATCTACTGCCGAAGTCACACGCTCGATGACTTTGATCTCGGTAAGCGGCGCGGCGGTTGATGCAGTAGCAGGAGGCTTGTTTTGAGCGTGAGCCGTTGACACAAGAACAAATAAGATCGCAAGCGTTCGCAGCACCACCATGAATTCATTCCTTGCCAATTACGAACCATCCAGGTTAGCTCAAGCCGCTCAATCGTCTGAGACCGACATCCACCGCATAGATCAACGTAATTAGCACCAGAGTAAACCAGTTATCCCAGACGCTCGCTTCGCGGTGAACTTCCACCAGCATTGGTTCGCCTTTGAATTGTTCTGGCAAGCTTTTGAGATCGCCTAATGCAATAACTTTCCCACCCGTTGTGCTGGCAAGCATTTCGAGAGTTGGGCGATTGAGATTCGGATCGCGTAACTCTTCCGATGAGGGCATCACTCGCAGTTTGCCTTCGACTGATTTCGGAGAGTCATTCGGCTGGTACAGCACGCGGTGGTCACCAGATTCTTTCGGAGTGAATTTCCCGGTGTAGCGGCCTTTGGCAAACTTGTCGGCTAGTAGTTCAACCGACGACGAACCGGTCGGACCAATCGTGCTGATCTTGATAGTCGCATCCGTGCGCGGTGTACCATCAGCAGTGAAAGCGAATAGTTCGACCTCAGCAGCTTCGCCCGGTTGGACTCGGACGGGATGGATGACGATGCGGTTTTCCTTTTGCGTTGAGCCGTCTTCAGTGCGTCCGACGAACCGCAGCATTTGGCCCCAGAATTTGTAAAAGAAGCGGTCCCCAACGTTCTGCCGCCACAAGAACGTCGAGTCGGTGCCGATGAACGCGACTTTCCCCTTGCCGGCGTATTGATACGCAATAAGTGGCTGCTTGCCCCAGCGGTTTTCTAAGCTGGGATTGCGGGCCAGCACAATCGCGGCAGGAGATGCTCGTTCGACAGCAGCCGTCCAGAAGTATGCGGGCATCTGCGACCAAACATTGACGTTGCGCCCTGGGTCGTCGTGAAGTCGCAACGACTCGTGCAACAATCCTTCGGGCGTGATCTCAATTTTGAACGGCTTGTAAGCCGGTGCCTCGATTCCCGTTTGAGCATTGTTGCGTAGGGTTACCGGCAGTAGCGATTGAAACTCGCTATCGAACAGATGCGGCATGAATCGCGGGCCAGCCTGCACGATCAGGCCGACCCCTTTTTCACGCACCGCTTCAATCAACGCTTTGCGGAATTCGTCATGTAAAATGTCCGGCGACGCATCGCCGATTACGATCGTGTGGTACTCACTCAAGTCCTTTACTGACGACGGCAGTTTCGCCACTTTGTCTTCCGCCGACATGCGTCGCCATTCGGCTTCTGCGATTACTTCAGGCTCATCTCCAGCGCGCCCCTTGATGCCGTTGTCGCGACGGATGTCATTCTTCAAAAAGCGAAAGTCCCAACGCGGCAGGCCGTCGATTAGCAGCACCTTCAGCTTCTCATCGCTGACTTTCACATAAGCCAAGTCGGTGTTGTTCGCACGAAGTGCGTCAGCCTCTTCGGGAAAGGCTGGAACGTTGACAGTGAGATATTTGTCACCCGCCTCTTTCGCCTCGAAAATCAGTTCCGTTTGCTGCTGCTCCGTGCCAAGGAGAACTAGTTCTTTCGTATCGAGAACTTTGTCGCCGTCTTTCAATTCAACTTTAATCGGACGCCCATTGAAACCGTTGGATTCCAATGTCACCGAAACTTTCACCGTGTCGCCAATCGAAACATGCCCCGACGTGTAGAGGTCAACAATTGAGACATCTTGCAGACGTTTGGGCGAACCGATGGGAACGGTAAAGATTGGAGCTCCGACTTGAGCCGCCGCGCGAGCCGCCTCACCGGGAGAACGGCCCCCTGTATTCTGGCCGTCACTGAAGATCACGATTCCGGAAATATGTTGACCAGCCGCCTCGTCCACAATCAGTTGCACCGCAGTGCCGATCCACGTGGAGACTCCGCCTCCGCTATCTGGTAATTGCGAATCAGTTTTAGTGACATCAAACACAAACGGCACTGGTTCGCGAGCAAATGCAAGATGCCGCACGTCATATTTCTCTTCCAGCGGCTTGAGCAATTCGGGAGCGGCGATTCGCACTGCTGTTTGTGCGAGGTCTGCCCGCGTGATGCGATTGAGGGTTTTACGCATTTCGGGATCGACAACAACTGCAGAACGGGGCGCATCGGAGGATTGCTTAACATCTGCAGACGCCGAATCAATCGAATAGCCTGCCGCCTTCGCGGCATCAGCAAATTGCTCGTCGGTCTCAAACGGACCAGCGGGGAGCCTCATGCTTTGCGAGTGGTCGAAGACAAATGCAACGATCGGCTTACGCTCGAACTTGTGATCGATCCGCAGGTAAGGCCCGGACAATACGACGACTAGTAACGTCAAAATTGACAACCGAGTCGCACAGAGCGTCAGCAACAACCATTTAGGGACCGTGTGCAGATTGAGCTTTTGCCGACGATAGATCATCCACCCAAGCGGCAGCAAAAACGCCAGCCCGATCCACAGTACGTCAGTCCGCTGCCACAGCAATTCGGCGCGGTCCAAGTGTTTGAGGACATCTTCGTGAATACCGAGCATTTGAAGAAAAGGTTGCAACATTGTCGGTGAGCCATTCGTTGGCCAGGTGAATTTATAGACCCAGACAGAAAACAGGCCGGTAAGCCTGAGGATGTAAACCCTCGATATTCAAAAAGGAGCCATAGGCTGACGCCCTCTGGCTCAACCAGAGCAAGCTAGTTCTTCAAAATGGGCGGCACGCTCTGACCATCGAGAAGGGCGTGGAATGGTAAATGACACGCGTTTCCACTCCCTTCCCGATAGTCAGGATCGTGCCACCCACGTCGGCAAGATCTACTCAACTGCAACTTCTAGCTTGCCCTGCCGGCTCAACGGCGAATGATTTCTGTGGGTCTATGTCGGTACATATTACTACCGTTTTTTCTTGGCGGGTTTGGCGGTCTTTTTCACCGGTTTGGCTGCAGCTTTCGCTTTGGCTTTCGGGGCGGGCTTGGAGACCTTCTTCGCTTTGGCAAGAGCCTTAGCAACTACATTAGGAGCGACTTTGGCCTTAACTGGCTTGGCCGCTTTCGAGGGCTTCGCAACTTTCTTGACGGCAGCCTTCACAGGTGCTTTTGCGGTGGCCTTAGCAGCGGCACTCAGTGTCTTGGCGACAACTTTAGCGACAGATTTCGTGGCTGCCTTTGCGGCTGGTTTCGCAACAGGCTTCTTCGCTTTACCTGTGCTCTTTGCTTTTGGAGCCGCAGGCGGCTGAGGTGGGCCGTAACGGAGTAAGTCGGCATCGAGCATTGCGCCGTTGTCCCAGACCAACGCCCCTCCTTCGATATGTGCTGTGCGGAAATACTTCTCGCTCAGGCGAATCTGCTTATAGACGTTTCCTTCCACATAGGGAGTGATATCGACCGTGCGATTGGCACCATCATCGAAATCCAAACGCAAGTGGAGGTTGTCCAACGGGACTACCGAAACGATGCGCACCGACCGTGGTGGCTCTGACATTACGCAACTCCTCGGAAAACTAAAAAGTGTTAAGTGACTACTTCCTTGTGCCCTGGCCTGCCTTGGTAAGACGCTCAAAATAATCGCGGATGAACCGCTGGTAGCCCTCCGGACCTTCTTCTCTCAGACCTTGCAGCAACTCCTCGCGCATCCGTGGTTGCATCTTCAGGATGATGGCTTTGCTAGACGGATCGAGATCCTTCAAGATCGCCTCCATTGCGAACTGACTGGCGTTGTCACCTTCCAATCCACTGCGTGGTCGAGGACTCGATTTGAGCGGCGGTGGCTGATTGCTGGGAGGTTGTTTTTGACCTTTGTTTGGTTTGTCGGACGCGTCACCCGCTTTCATGGCCTGCATCCGAGCGGCCATTTTCATGGCCTTCTGCGCCAGTTCTGAACTTAACAACTCGGCGAGTTCTGCTGCCGCTTGAGGAGATAGTTCCGGCGCCTCGTTTGCGTCCGCCATATCAGGATCGCCGTCAGCCGGTGGAGTATCCATCGGCTGTTGGGAAGCCTCCTGAGATTTGGCGTTCGGCAATTGTTTCGAGCGGGCTTGCTGCAACGCCTTCTCCAATTGACCGAGCAGGCTATCCAACGCTCGTTGATCGGCAGCAAGACTCTCTTCCGCCTTGTTGAGCTGATCAAGCCGCTCTTCTTGTCGGTCACTCAATTCTGATCGACGTTCTTGAGCTTCGCTAGCAGGGTCATTCGACTGTGCTTTGTCATTCGCTTGGGGCTTGTCTTTGGGCTTCGACTTGTCGTCCTTCAACGGCTTCTTGGGGGTCGGACGTTTCTTGTCTTTAAATCGCGGATCTTCTTTTTGCTTAGGACTGCCAAGCGCCGGCGTGAATAACTCTTCGTCCGCGTTCGCGTCCGCGTTGTCAGCATCCGGTTTGTTCGCGTCGGCATTATCAACATCACTCTTCGCCATCTCGGCTTCGTCAGCCGGGGTATCTTCCTCATTCGGTGGCGTCAGTTCTTCGCGGGAGTCCGGATCATATGGACGATCCGGAAACTGCGGCTGGCGTTTATTTTTGAGTTTCTTGTACTCGTCGGTCTTCTGAAGTTCTTTAGTTTTCGCCAACTCTTTTTCCGCTTTGAGGTCGAGGTCGTCCTGCTTCTTTTCCAGATCAGGGACGAGCACCTCAGGCGCTTCTGGAGTGAACTCAGCCAACTGGGCTTGGTTGTTCGCAAGGTTCTGCAATTCCTGTCGCAAGGCTTCGATTGCCGCGCGGAGTTCCGCCAGTTCGCGAGCCGACAACTCACCTGATTGGCGTGTCATTTCGCGTTGTAATTCTTCGAGCGCCTTCGCCGCGTCCGTCTTCGAGTCTTTCTGCGCTTCCTGCAACGCTTCCATGCGTTCTTTGATCGCTTCGAGGTTTTGCAGCGCTTGCTCACCACGAGCTTCGAGTTGAGGCAGCTTCGGATCATTCTGTTTCGGTTGAGCAGACTTCTGAATCTCAGCAGCCAGTTCTTTCAATGGCGAGACAGCCGCTTCTTGAAATGCCTCCGACAAATTTTGCATCTCACGCTGCAGTTGCGGCGGGACAAGTTGCTGTTTGTCTGCTTCAGCAGCGAGCGCTTTAAGTTGTTCTTTGAGTTGCTCGGCGGCAGCGGCGTTTTGTTGTTCCTGCTGCTGTAACTGAGCAAGTTCTTGCTTCAGTTCGTTTAGCATTTTCTGAGCTTCAGCGTCCAACTTCGTTTCTGGAGGTGTCGGTGGAGTGACCGGCGGCATCGGTTTAGAAACATCGGGCTTTGCCGGATCATTCTTCGCCTGATCTTTGGCGGCCTGTTCCTTGGCCGCCGCTTCGGCTGCCTTCTCGGCTTCGGCCTGAGCCGCTTCAACCTTCTCGGTCAGCGGTTCATATTTCTCTTCCAGCTTTTCGAGCTTCTCCTGAACCGCCTTCTGCTTCGTGATGAGCTCAACAAGTTTCTCTTTGAATGTGTCTTCCTGCTTCTCAAACTGAGCGAGTTTCTTGTCAGCCGCGTTCGGGTCGTTTGCGACAATGCGGATCGTAAAGTCCTGAGTTTGTGCGGTCTGACCTTTACGATCACGAACTTCGGCTCGGTACTTGAATACGTCTCCGGACTTCAATGATTCTTGAAGTAGGTCGAGCATCACGATTGCCGTATCGGCTCGCGTGAGGCTGGAGTAACTCTTTACTGCACGCCCCTGAAAGCCGGTGTTCTCACCCTTTTGCGTCGAGAGAACTAACTCAGCCAAACCAAAGTCGTCAAACGCAGCGATTACAAGTGGCACCTTCACCGGCTCACTGAGGACAAGGTCTACGCCCGGTCGCTCAATCAAAATCTGTGGCGGATTATCCGGCACGGCGACGATACGGGCTTCCTTCATCTGCTGATTGGCTGCGCCGATTTCATTTTTCAACTCAATGCGATACCAACCGTCAGCCTTGATCGGGAAACGACCGGACCAGCGATGCGCCTCGTGGATTGCTGCGTAATGCGATCTCGTTTTCCCATTAGTCGCTTGAGGTTTGGAATTCTGCGCCACTGATACTTTCGCCGCATCCTCAACAGCAGGTCCAACAAGGCTCAACGGGAACGCCTCAGCCACAACCAACTCGCGAACTTCACGAGTCGCCGGAGGTATTGTTCCAACTTTACCCCATAGGCAGTGACCGCTGAATTGAGTGAACGACACACCGCGAATTGAACGGCCTTCGAGGTCCAACGCACGCGCCGGAATTTCGAGTCGCGCCCACTCACCAGCTTTCGGGATATCGCCCAAGCGGCGACGGCTGTTGGAATCAACTTGGCCGACAGCAATCTTGTCCGCCCCCCAAAACGCTCGATGCTCCCAGTTCACGCCATCGTGGAACTGCAACATCAGTTCTTCGGGCAACTGATTCACTTCGACGAACACCTCCGCAAAGAGGACATCGCCAACCTGAATTTCAAACGGCACTGCAGCCGAATGGAACGAGTGATATGTCAATCCCGGTGCAGCGGCATGAGTATGCCACTTCGCCCACTGAGCCAGATTCTCTCCACGCTTTGCCGCTTCCGCCGCCGGGTCAAGTTCCTTCGGCTGCGGGTGCCATTCCCAACGCCCTTCAACGGCGTGCCCTTTCGGCAGAACATTCTCAAACCAAACACGCTGAGGCCGATCGGTGACAGCAACTGTTTTGTTTTCCTCGCGAAGCAATTGAACTTCGCCAACTGATGCATCCCCTTCGACATTGACCGTCAATTCGACCGTGCTTCCGACCGGTCCCGAAACTTCGGGTACATCCGGCGGATTGACACGCGGCTCAGAGACCTTCATGTAGTCCGGGTAATGCACAGCAGCCTGCAAGCCTACGAGCCTCGGTCTTTCAAGCATCGTGACGGTCGCGAGCTTCGTCCAAGTGCCACCGCCATGAACCCGATATTGAAACGAGTGCTCGTAAGAAGGGAGTCGAAACGTCCAACGCCCAGTTTCATCTGGCTTGAGATCATGCCACAGAGTCTTGCCAGCGGTCTCCCCTTCGATCTCGACGAGTTCGAGCCGCAACCGATCGACTTTTCCTTTCGTGATCAACGCCACGAACTCCACTGGCTCGCCTCGCAGCACCTTACAAGTGCCGGGTTGAACATCGAAGAGAACTCCCGTGGCCGGTGGAATGTCTGCAAAAGGCGAGAATATGCGGGCCAGAGCGGTTGGCAGGCGGTCAGAAAACAGGCCAAATGCCGTCCCGAAGACGATCAATCCTCCAAGTGCGAACAATCCAGCACGACGCAGGGCCGACTGATCAACCACTGACCAAGGTCGGAAATTTTTCACTCGTTCAACCGCTTCTGTCAGCAACCGCTTCAAAAACGCGGGTGAATGCTGTTGTTGCTTTTGCAGATCCAGATCAACACAGCTCACTAACCGGTTGTGGATTCCAGGAAGCGTCGACTCGATGCGACGTGCCACAAAGCGAGCGGTCATACGTCGGAAAAGTGGCCGCAAAACACCAGTCACGAAAGCCCAAATGCTCGGTACGACCACCAGCAGCAAGGCGACCATCCGCAACCAAGGTCGCAAGGGGACCGCTAAATCCGTCAAGCTGACGACAGCCAAGAGAATCAATCCGACTCCCAGCGTCACCCCCATGCCTGTCAGGGTCCAAGCCGACCGCAACAAGCTCCTTGTCGAACCGATCAAGCGGTGCAACAAGCTGATTTCAGGCGTATCTGATCGAGTTTCGGTTGCCATGCGCGGGCCTCCGGGAAGGGTCTCCACCTCCACCGGGCAGCCCCAGTGGCGGGGCAGGATTCATTGGGGCGTGATTTCAGACAAGTTGCTCACGAATGGCAACGCCCAACACCCAGAAACCTCTAACTTTCCCGCGATCCGACCCCGATTTCTGCCTCTCAAGGCCCGATTCGGCAAAGTCAGCGACCCGGCTCTCCCCATTTTCGCATTCGCATTCGCCGTTTCTGTACCTGGGAAGCCGCGTGAATTCGCTGAACCATCACGGTGCCAACTGAAATTCCGGGAGCAGGACAATCGCCCACAAGAGATCGGCGATTCCGTCCTTCGTCGGCGGGCTTCCCAGCAAATCTGCCGCAAGGGATTGCTCGCCTACCGTCGGCTTCCGTCCGAGGGCGGCGGCATAGACACCCGATATCAGGCGACTCGGTTCGGGACCAAGTTCGTGCCGCCAGTGTTCCGCGCCACGTTGAAGTTGCTCATCCAACGCGGTGCCGTTCGTCAGTTCGAGCGATTGCAGCATCGTCGCCAGTGATTCGCGGTGCGACACGATTTGCTCGCGATGCGGGCGACCGAGCGCCGCTTGCAGTTGATCTTGCGGGAGCAACGCGGCCCGCAAGCGAGCTCCGTTCGCCACCGCGATGAGATCCTCACGCGTTAAGAACGTCCCGTTGCTCTTGAGCTGTTCGGCGATCTTCCACGGAGCGATCGTCGAGTCACCGATGATGACGGCTGCGGTCCACGAGGCCGAGTCGAAGTCGGAATGCTCCCAACCTTTTGATTCCGTTTCCGAAGCGAGCCACGTGTCGTCGGTCGAGATCGTCCATTGCACGTGTCCGCTCGCATCCGCGCCGAAGAGTTCGGCGATGAATCCCGCTGCGTTCGGACCCTTGCCGCCGTTCGTCACTTTCACCGCGAGAATGTTCTCGCCGACATTGAGCGGCGACTGCAGCACCACCTGCGTCGGCGTCTGCCAAGCGTCCCCCGCGGCCACCTTGCGTCCGTTGATGAAGAACTCGAACGAGTTGTCCGCCGTGATCGTCGCGATCACGAGCGACGAGGGCTGATCCAGTTTCAGTCGCTTGCGGAAGAAGACCGAACTTTCGCCGGGCGCATTCAACGCATCGGCGTTCGGCCAAATCCAACGGGCATCGTGGAGCACGTTTCCAACGTGCTCGGCCTTCGGCTCGTCAGCCTTCTTTTCTTCGGTCGGTTTCTCTGCGGAGCTGGGCACGTTGGAAACGTGCCCCACGTTTCGCAACGCTCGCGCGGCGGCTCCGACTTGTCCTCCTTGGCCGCGTCCGTCGACTCGCAGCAGCGGCAGAGAGATCGGTCGCCACGTATTCGTCAGCGACGTGACGGCATCGACGAATTGTTCCGCCGTCAGCCGTTTGGCTTGCGGGCCGCGAAACGCAAACGGTTCGTCACCCGTCGGCGTCTCATCCAAACCGACCGACGGAAGTTGATACGCGCGAGAAGTGGCCATCAGCCGCAGCGTCTGCTTGAGGTCGTAGCCGTGATCGACGAGATCGCTCGCCAGAAAGTCGAGCAGGTCCGCGTGCCACGGTTCGGCGTCGAGGTTGTCGAGCGGTTCGATCAGCCCGCGACCAAACAGCTTGGCCCACAGCCGATTCACGATCGCTCGCGCGAACCGACCGTTCTCCGGCTTCGTCAGCAAGTTCGCGAGTTGCTGTTGTCGTTGTGGACGATTCGCCGTCGTCTCGATCTGCCCTACTTGCGGATACAAGAACGCGACCGAAGACGCTTTGCCGGTCGGCTTATCGCAGCGATGCAGTTCCAACGGCGAATCGGCAAACACCGACGCCAGCCCGTAAGCATCGGCCAACTTCCAGTCGTTGACGAAGCTGTCGTGACAGCTCGCGCACTTCAGATTCGTGCCGAGAAAGACCTGCGCGATCGACTGAGCCGCTTGAATTTCCCGCCGCTGACTTTCATTGACCGTCCCGCGCCACTTGATGCCGAACGTGAACCCCTCCGCTCCGGGAGCCGCTTCGATCAGCTCGCGCACGAATTGGTCATACGGCTTGTTCTTCAGCAGCGACTCGTACAACCAACCGGTGATTTGCCGCCGCCCGCCGTCGATGAAGCCGGTCCCTTGGTAAGCGTTCCGCAGCAAATCATTCCAAAACGACAGCCAGTGATCGGCGTAGTTTCGGCGATCATCAAGCAACCGATCGATCAACTTCTCTCGCTTTTCCGGCGAGGAGTCTTGGTCGAAGGCATCGAGTTCGGCTGGCGTCGGTAACAATCCAATGAGGTCGAGAAACGCTCTGCGAGCGAACGTACGGTTGTCGATATGTTGGGGTTTGGGGTTTGAAATCTGCTTGTGCAGAAACCGATCAATCGGATTTACCCCCGCCTGCTCCGCATCACCGGCAGGGATCTGCGGCCGTCGCGGTTCGATGGGCGCTCGCCGAAACAATTTGCCGAACGCGAAACCGTCTTCCCACGGCAAGTCGGCGTCGATCCAACGTTGCAACGTTTCGATCTGGGCTTTCGTCAGCGGTTCCCCTTCCGGCGGCATCCGTTCGCCGGCGTCGGTCGCCGAAACACGTTTAATCAACAGGCTGTCCGCACTCTTACCGGGAACAGCAACGCGACCGCTCTCGCCACCAGCGAGCAGGCTTTGCCGAGTGTTGATCGACAGACCTCCTTTGCGCTGCGGCCCGGAATGACACTTCACGCAGCGTTTGTTGAAAAGTGGCTGAATGTCATGTGCGAAGTCAATCACACCCGGCGCATCATCACCCCTAGAAAATGACGGCCCACTCACGGCCATCAGCACCAACATGAATCGGAACCAGGAACACACGCTGTTATGCATGGAACTCTCGCTTTTCGATCTACTGCGAACAACTCATCACCCCAACAGCCGCTCCGCTAGCCGAGCCCAATAGGTCGCACCGATCGGCAGGAGTTCGTCGTTGAAGTCGTATCTCGGATTATGGAGCACTCGACCATTGTTGGAATCACCGTTACCCGCCCATAGGTAGCAGCCAGGACGTTTCTGCAACAGGAATGCAAAGTCTTCGGAACCCATACAAGGCGCGACATTCGTATCGACTCGATCTTCGCCAGCAATCTCGGCCGCGGTCGCACTGGCCCATTCCGTTTCTTGCGCGGTGTTGATCGTTGCAGGATAACGACGTTCATAACGCAGTTCACCGGAACCACCGAGCGATGCGGCGATGCCGTTAATGATGCGCAGCATGTGGGCTTCAACCATGTCCTGCACGGCCTTTCGAAAAGTCCGTACGGTGCCGCGCAATTTGACCTCGGTGGGGATCACGTTCCACGTGTCACCGCCGTGGATTTGGGTGATGCTCAAGACCACTTGATCAAGTGGGTTCACGTTACGACTCGCGATTGTTTGCAACGCGGTGACAATCTGGGCCGCTTCGACAATCGGATCGACTCCCAGATGCGGCATCGCGGCGTGAGTTCCTTGCCCATGCACCGTGATCTCGAAGACGTCAAACGCAGCCATGATCGGTCCCGAACAGACGCCGAATTGTCCGACTGGAATCCCCGGCCAATTGTGCATCCCGAAAACCGCATCGCATGGAAACTGGTCGAACAGACCTTCCTCAACCATCACTCGGCCACCCCCTTCGTTTTCTTCGGCCGGTTGGAAGATGAGGCAGACAGATCCCGTGAAGTTGCGTGTTTCCGCCAGATACTTCGCCGCTCCCAGCAACATCGTGGTATGGCCGTCGTGCCCGCAGGCGTGCATCTTGCCCGGAAATCGTGAGTGATACGGCACGTCGTTCTGTTCCTGAATGTCGAGCGCGTCAATGTCCGCTCGCAAACCGATCGTTTGCAGTGTCGCGTTGTTCGATGCAGGCGAGTCTCTTGCACGACGACCGCGAACGATGCCGACGACTCCCGTCTTCGCCAAACCCCGATGCGTTTCAATGCCCCACGCTTGCAGCTTCGATGCGATGAATTCCGAGGCGAAGGTCTCTTCAAATGCGGTCTGCGGATGTGCGTGCAGTTCATGCCGCCACGCGGTCATTTCGGAGTGCAGTTCGTTAAGCCGAGGTATCACAGGCATGAATTAGTCCGTCCAGGCATGGAAGGGATCTGGGTTCGAGTCTCGATCACCCTGATGAAAACTCCGAACCCAAAATTAGCGACGGAAGCCTATCAACTCAGAAGCACCAGGTCACCGAGTCACGAAGTGTCGCCGACAATCGCGGCTGACGCTTCAAGACGAGATAGATGGTCTAAGCGAGACGGTCGATTGGCCTATTGGCGGGATTTGAAATTACAGCGACGAGGTGGATCTCGACGTGGAGCGGCGTTCCACAATCTCGGTTCCTTTGAAGCTGTCGCTCGGCATTCGATGTCGGTGTGACTCACGGCTTCTTCAGCAGTCCTTGCTCCAGTGCGTACTGCACCAACTCCGGCCGAGTTTTCAGGCCGAGTTTTGTCAGCAGCCGGGAGCGATAAGTTTCAATCGTCTTCACGCTCAGGTCGAGCTGTCCGCTGATTTCTTTGTTGGTGTGACCGGCGGCGACTCCTTTAAGAACTTGATTCTCTCGCTCGCTGAGACGTGCCTCTCGGCGGGTTAGGTCGGAGTCCAGTCCCAATGCCGAACTTGCGAGATCGGCCGACAGGCTGACGAAAGTGCGACCCGACGCAGCGGCGCGTAGCGCCGTAAGTAACTCGGTGTCAGCGGCTGTCTTCGCGATATAGCCGACCGCTCCTGCCTGCATCGCCGTGTGGAAGTATCCGGGATCATCGTGCATCGTCAGCACGACGACTTTGCAATTCATTTGCCGTCCTCTGATCGCTTCCAGCAAAGCCAGACCACTTCCACCCGTGAGCGATAGATCGAGCGAGATCACATCCGGTCGCATCTCATCAATCAGGCGTATCGCCTCCACAACGGTGCCAGCTTCACCAACGACCTCCAAGTCTGGCTGAGCGTTTATCAGCAGACGCAAGCCACTACGCAGCACTGCGTGATCATCGACAATCAGAACTCGGACTTTGTTCATTGTGAGGTTCGCCTTCATTTTGCTCAAAAACAGCCCGTCAGAGATTGGCTGGCTGTCAGGAAACATAGAGAAATACTTCCCTGACGAGACGATGACGGGCAGGCAGATAAGCGAAAATTCAGCAAACGAACGCGATTTGTCCAAACCGTTGTTGATTTTTTGAGAAGCGAGTGCGAGGTTCCCGCTGAGCCGTCTGCAACACGGCTCAGCGGGAGCTTCGTCCTTCCTGCTTGCATCGGAGGAATTCAAATCATAGTCCGGATTTCGCCGACGATCGCATCCAACACGTCGTTGGCGGATTGGAAGAACCAGTCCAGGTCCGCATTGCCGTTCAGAGAGTCGGCGGCATTCGAGTCGTTCTTAACCGTCGAACTGTTGAGCCGCGTCGAACCGTTCGCACTGCCGACTCCGCCACTGCTGAGATGCTGAATTCGATCGACATAGTTCTTGGTGAAGTCGGTCCACTCGATCATGACCGCATTCAAGGCGGCTGAGTTTCCGCTGAGCGTGCTAGTACCGCCAATAATAATGTCTTCGCCGCTTCCGCCGTTGACGAGATCGTTCCCAGCGCCACCAACCAACCAGTCACGACCATCATCTCCGCTGAGCGTGTCGTTGCCTGCACCACCCATCGCGATGTCGTTGCCTGCGCCGCCAGAGAAGTTCACTTTGATCGCCGCATTGACGTTGTGAGCGTCCAGCACGTCATCGCCGCCATTGCCTTGGAAGACGACTGAGCCTGTGAAGCGATTCGTCGTCACACCTCCAGATGCATTCAGCGACGAATCGAGCGTCACCGAATCGGCGGCGGCTCCGCCGATGATCGTCAACACGCCGACGTCTTCGAGTCTCACCGGAGCCGTCAAGTTCACGGCTCCGCTGCGGACCACCAGAGTGCTCCCGACTCGCGACACCACCACAGAATTGGCCGTGTTACCCAGCGTGACGATCGGATTGAAGGTGATGTCGCCGACTGTCACTGTCACCGTGCCGAAACCCGATGCCCCGTGATTGTCCGTGGCCTTCACCGTCAGCGTGTAAAAGGGCTTCGCTTCAAAGTCGATCTTCGCCGCGTCTTTGACCGTGATCTTTCCGGTGTTGTCGATCGCGAACGCACTGCCCAGATTTCCTGCCGTGATCGCGAACGCGGTCACCGTGTCCCCCAGATCCAGATCCGTCGCGGAGACTGTTCCCACCAACGTCCCGTTGGTCGTGTTCTCTGACACAGAAAACGTGGCGGGCGCAACCGCCGGAGGATCATTCACCGACCGCACCGTCAGCAGGAAGGTATCGCTGCTGCTGGCTCCGCTGGGGTCTGTCGCGGTCAAGGTGATCGTCGTCGCTCCGAATTGATTCGGCAGTGGCGTGACCTTGATGGTGCGGTTTGAACCGCTTCCTCCCAGAACAATGTTGTTAAGCGGGACGAGATCGAGGTTCGATGACGTCGCTGCGACCACCAAGCTGCCAGCGAGATTGTCCACATCACCAATCGTGAAGTTGATCACGCTGGTCGATTTGTCTTCGTCGATCGTTTGATTCGCCACGTTCGAGACCGTCGGTGCGTCGTTGACGGCATTCACGGTGACGATGAACGTCTCGGATGAGATGGCTCGGTTGCCGTCACGAACACTCAGAGTGATCGTCGCTGTCCCGAATTGATTGGCGGCAGGATTCAGGGTGATGGTTCGATTGGCTCCGCTGCCTCCGAAGAGGATGTTGGCATTCGGAATCAAACTGGTATTCGATGAGACGGCTGACAGCACCAAGCTGTTCGCGGTCGTTTCAACATCGGCGATCGTCACCGCGATCGCACCGGTCGAGGTGTCCTCATCGGTGGTGATGTCGGCAATTGCGGAGATCGTCGGCAGGTCATTCACCGCTTGAACCGTGATTGTGAAAGTCTGCGGAGCACTCGAATCGACGCCGCCATTTGTCGTGCCGCCGTTGTCGTGAGCACGCACCGTCACAATCGCAGAACCGTTGGCATTCGGTGCCGTGGTGTAGGTCAATGTTCCCGTCGCTGAGATGGCCGGTAACTCGCTGAACAGTCCGTTGTTGTTCGTCGTGACGAAGAAGTCCACGACCTGAGCGAGTTCGTTCAGCCCCGCGCTGATGCTCGTGGCCCAGCCGACGATCGTCTTCGTTCCGGCATCTTCCAGCACGGATTGATTCGCCCCTTTGACGAAACTCGGCGCACGGTTCACGGTGGAGATCACAAAGGTCTGCGGAACGCTGGTATCGACACCTCCATCGGCGATACCGCCGTTATCGTGAAGGCGAACGCTGACCGTTGCTGGGCCAGTCGGGTTGTTGACCAGCGTGTAGGTCAACGTTCCGTCGGCCGAGATCGCTGGGAGGACACTGAAAAGCGCGCCGTTGTTGGTGCTGACCAGGAAGTTGACAAGCTGTTCCGCTTCGTCCGCAGGTCCAGCGCTGATTCCGGTTACCCACTGGGAAACCGTTTGGGCGACACCGCTCAGCGATCCCGATTGATCAACTCCTTTAGTGAAGCTGGGAGCGTCGTTCACCGCGTTGACGGTGATCGTCACGGTGGCGATGTTCGAAACCACCGAGCTGTCATTGGCGAGGAACGTGAAGCTGGCCGAGCCACTGAAGTTCGCATCGGGCGTGTAGCTGAAGGCCCCCGTCGTATTGTTGGTGATCGTGACACTGCCGTGAGCGTTCGTCGCACTGAAGAGGCTGTAGGCCAGAACCGAACCGTCGAGGTCAGAGGCCACGAGTGTGCCTGTCGTCGCGGTGTCTTCGTTGGTCGTCAGGCTGCCGTCGCTCGCGACCACTATGTCGCTCACCGCGTTGACGGTGATCGTCACAGTGCCGATGTTCGAATCCAGCGTGCCGTCACTGGCGAGGAATGTGAAGCTGGCCGAGCCACTGAAGTCCTCATCGGGCGTGTAGCTGAAGGCACCGGTCGCCGTGTTGGTGATCGTGACGCTGCCCTGAGCGTTCGTCGTGCTGACGAGGCTGAAGGACAGAGCCGCGCTGTCGATGTCCGAGGCCAAGAGTGTGCCTGTCGTCGCCGTGTCTTCGTTGGTCGTCAGGCTGCCGTCGCTCGCGGTCGGAGCATCGTTCACCCCGTTGACGGTGATCGTCACAGTGCCGATGCTGGAAACGAGCGAACCATCGCTGGCCGAGAACGTGAAGTTGGCTAAGCCATTAAAGTTCGCATCGGGCGTGTAGCTGAAGGCTCCCGTGGTCGCGTCGGTGATCGTGACTGTGCCACGAGCGTTCGTCGTGCTGACGAGGCTGAAGGTCAGAGCCGCGCTGTCGATGTCGGTCGCTGAGAGCGTGCCTGTCGCCACGGTGTCTTCGTTGGACGTCAGGCTGCCGTCATTCGTGACCGGTGCATCGTTCAGCGCGTTGACCGTCATCGTCACGGTGCCGATGTTTGAAACCAGCGAGCCGTCATTGGCGAGGAAGGTAAAGCTGGCCGAGCCACTGAAGTTCGCATCGGGCATGTAGCTGAAGGCACCCGTCGTATTGTTGGTGATCGTGACGCTGCCATGAGTGTTCGACGTGCTGACGAGATTGAAGGCCAGAGTCGCGCTGTCGATGTCGGCGGCCGAGAGCGTGCCCGTCTTCGCCGTGTCTTCGTCGGTGGTCAGGCTGCTATCGCTCGCGATCGGAGCATCGTTCACCCCGTTGACGGTGATCGTCACGGTGCCGAAGTTGGAAACGAGCGAACCATCGCTGGCCGAGAACGTGAAGCTGGCCGAGCCATCGAAGTTCGCATCGGGCGCGTAGCTGAATGCGCCCGTGGTCGCATCGGTGATCGTGACGATGCCGTGAGCGTTCGTCGTGCTGCCGAGGCTGAAGGTCAGAGCCGCGCTGTCGATGTCGGTCGCCGAGAGCGTGCCAGTCGTCGCTGTTTCTTCGATGGTGGTCAGGCTGCCGTCATTCGCGGTCGGCGCATCGTTCACCGCGTTGACCGTGATCGTCACTGTGCCGATGTTGGAAACGAGCGAACCATCGCTGGCAGAGAACGTGAAGCTGGCTGAGCCGTTGTAGTTCGTCTCCGGTGTGTAGCTGAAGGCTCCCGTGGCCGGATCAGTGATCGTCACGAGACCGTGAGCGTTCGCGACGCTGCCGAGACTGAAGGTCAGCGTCGGGCTGTCGATGTCGCTGGCCGACAGCATTCCGGTTGTCGCGATATCTTCGTTGGTAGTCAGACTGCCGTCGTTCGCAGTCGGAGCGTCGTTCAGTGCGTTGACGGTGATCGTCACGGTGCCGATGTTCGAAACCAGTGTGCCGTCGTTGGCGAGGAAGGTGAAGCTGGCCGAGCCATTGAAATCCGCATCTTGGTGATCGTGACACTGCCGTGAGCATTCGTCGTGTCGACGAGGCTAAAGGCCAGGGTCGCGCTGTCGATGTCGCTGGCCGAGAGCGTGCCCGTCGTCGCCGCGTCTTCGTTGGTGGTCAGGCTGCCGTCGCTCGCGGTCGGGGCATCGTTCAGCGCGTTGACGGTGATCGTCACGGTGCCGATGTTCGAAACTAGCGTGCCGTCATTGGCGAGGAAGGTGAAGCTGGCCGAGCCATTGAAATCCGCATCGGGCGTGTAGCTGAAGGCACCCGTCGCATTATTGGTGATTGTGACGCTGCCGTGAGCGTTCGTCGTGCTGACGAGGCTGAAGGCCAGGGTCGCACTG
>JAPLNX010000304.1 GCA_026400935.1 Planctomycetia bacterium
CTGTGAGATCCTTGTCACGGATCTCCGGCTTGATTGACGTTCGGCGTGCCATGCGGGAATGTTGCGCACGGCCGAGCGAAAGCGCAATACTGTACTCTTATATTTATTATGCGCAAATCCCGTGCCGAACAGTATTGAGACTGATGCGGCGAATGCGACTGATATTCGTGTGAAAGCGTCCCGCTCGCCTGCTCATATCTATGGCCGTAAAAAATGTGGGGCGAAGTTTCAGCGGGTGCACGCTGAATTAAACTTCGTCCCACATTGTTCGTCGGACTGAGGCGTACCTGACTGTGCCGCGGATTATGCAAACGGCAACGGAGACGGCTCCAACGCGAACGGGAAAACTCGCATCGGTTTGCCGACTGCATGCTTTTCTTTGTAGCCCAATTGAGCAGCTCGATCGGCTGCAAATTGCAGGTGCGTCAATTCGAGTCCACAGAATCGCTCGTCGTCAGTTTCGGCGGCGACATCAGCGAAAACTTCGCCGGCAGATGCGGCATGACGACGGACACCGTGAATACTGTGTTCGCGAACTTTGACTCCGGCTGCCGCCATTTTCACGAGTCCCTTGAGGAATCGACCGACCGGCGAATCGTTGCCCGATGCCCGCAGCAAACGGTCCCATTCTTCATGAGCTTCCCAGTAGTAGCCGTGGTTAAACAGATCGATCGCCAGCAAATAGCTGCGGTTTTCCTGCCATGATTCCGGAGCAAGCGGCTTCACGGAACGATTTTTTCGTCCGTAGCTGTGCCCCTGAGGATGGCGGACAGGGTGAGCGGTCGATGAGCCTGGAATGTAGGTGTAAGCGGGCAGGCTGCCCGGAAGCAGCTTGACGATGTTGAGTTCGGGCTCCACGAGGGTCTCGGCAGACATCCGATAAGTCTCCAATCACTGTGTCAATTGAGGTAAAACAAACCACGGCCTATGGTCATGGCGCTTCATGCGACAACCATCAGACCGAGTCCCGTTCAAGGGGTCAAACAAAAAAACTCAGTTGGCTGAGGATTCAAGGTTCTGTGCAAAGCAGAGCCGGTGCCGCTTTCGCGACCGGCAACGTTGGTGGGAATTAAGACCGCTCGCTAGCGGTCGGCAGGAGCATTTCTGGTGTTTTTGACTCGGAAGAAGAATTCGGGCGAATGTTCCCAACCGCCCGGATCAGGTCACAGGATACCGGACTTTATTGTGTTGAGAAGACCACAACTCGCAACAGCGGCGAGAATTCGGCAAGAATCAAGGAGCGGCACGCGCATCCGGCAGTGTTTTGGATCAAGCCCGATGCTGCCGCAGCGGCACCGTTTATGAATCTCAGTTGCGGCGCAATTGAGGTTCCCAATTCGTCGCCGATTGTCAGAAAATATGACGCCCAGCGTCGTTCAAAATAGAAGTTGAGCAACTCGAAAAAGCGTCTTCCGTTTCTTGGTTATCGAACCGGTATTACGTCGATTGCAGTCGAATCGATCACGCCAGAACGTTCATAAGTAACTGCGATCGGGCCGCTGAGTGATTGAATTTGCTGTCGGAAAGATTCACCGGTTGAGATCGGTTGACCGCCGATTCGCAGGATGCGGTCATGAGGTTTTAACCCCGCAAGGTCAGCGGGCGAGCGTTGCGATACTTGAGTCAGGACGAGGCAATTCGGTTCCGCCTCATCGGTTCGCCAAAGGATGCCCAGGCGAGTCGGTTCACCGATCATCTTGACAGAAAACTCTCGCGGCCCAGCTTCACCAGGCCGTTGAACAACTGCCTTCACGGGAGTCGGAGCCGTCATGACCAACGTACGAAAGTCCTCGAAATCGCTCACAGGATAACCTCCGAATGTCAGCACACGATCTCCGGCTTTCAATCCCGCTTCATCGGCAGGAGATTTGGGGGTCACTTCAGTGACTTCGACAATCCGCTGCTTCGCGAGATCAATCTTCCAAGCGATTCCCAACCGGCTTGGCGGAGCTGCTGGCGGTTGCTCAATCTGCTTTTGTACGACCTCGGTTTCTTGATGTACCTCCGGACGAAACGACGGCAAGTCGTCCGCTTCAGCAGCTCGCATTGCGATCAACAACATCAACCGTGAGACACGTTGGATTCCTTCGTAGTTGAGTTTGTCAGCGTCGTCGCTGGGTCGGTGATAGTCATCGTGCTTACCGGTATGCAGCATCAGCGCGGGAACGTTCGCTGCAATGAATGGGTGGTGATCGCTGTCTGCTCGGATTTGCCACGTGAAGTCGAGCGGCGCTTTTGGTGCGAGTTTCCATACTGTCGAATTGGAGATTGTGGCGGAGATTCCTTGCACAGTCGTCTTGTCAGACAATGAGTCCGCTCGCGCCGGAGTCACCGATGTCAGTCGCTCACCGCCAAGCACAGCGGACGAGTTCGATTCAGAAACTAATCGTCGTAATCCGCGAGCGACTCGCGAGCCGGTAACCTCGATCCCTTCCGGACGAAGTCGCCCGATCATGTCGGAGTTGATCACCAGCTTGATTCGCGACAGCGGCACGGTCGGTGACGAAATCCAATGCTTTGAGCCCAGCAACCCTTTTTCCTCGCCGTCCCAAAACGCGAACAAGACCGTTCGTCGTGGCGGCTGAGGCAACGAGTGCATCGCGTCGATAACTTCCAACAACGCCGCAGTGCCACTCGCGTTGTCGTCCGCCCCATTGTGGATATAGCCGATCGGACCACGACTGTTTCTAGGCGTACCGTACCCGACGTGATCGTAGTGTGCGCAAACAATCACAACTTCGTCCGCGACAAGCGGGTCGCGCCCCTTAACACAAGACAGCACGTTGCGCATCGAGCCGTTGAACTCTTGAATAAAATGCCCATCGGGAGCAGCAGGGGTCACACGGCGTTTTCGCAATTCTTGAACGAGATAAGCGCTCGCGGCGTTCCCGCTCGCTGTTCCCGCCTCACGACCTTGCAAGGCGTCGCTAGCCAATGTGCCAACATGTGTTTTCAGATCTTCAACCCGAATCGACTCGACTGCCGTAACAAACGCCTCATCGTTGATAGAGAGTTCATCCGCGTAACTTAGTGCTGTGCCGAAAGCACCCAAACTCAACACGGCGAGACACAAGGTTGGCCAGAGAAACCACTCACCGCCAGATGCGTCAACGTTCAAGCACCGCTCTGCATCTGTGATATCGAGCACTTCTCGACGCTCTCGATTCGCGGTCCCGATATCGGTCGCCGCTCGCTGCCGCGTTGAGTCATAAAACTGCAGCGTCGCGGTTCGCCTCATCACGTCGATCAACTCTGAAATCAGTCGCATCCATTGCTCTTTCATGTTTGCACCCGATCGGAAAACCATGCGATAAGTCCCCCGCATAAAATGATCGGCAGCCACACCGCCAAGTCCTGTGGAATCCAATTCATGCGTCCGAAGTACACTGACGCTTCCTTGACGGCGATCATCAGAACCATGACCAAGCAGCAAATCGCCATGTTGGTGATCAGCGAAAAACTTTCTTTACGCAACACCAACGGAACGGCCAAACAAACGGCGAGTAAATTCGCCAAAGACCTTGTTAGCCGTTCGTGTAAATGCAGCGTCTGAGTCCGTGTCGTCATCACGCTCAAGGAAGGGGTGCGCAATCGCTCAACCAAATCGAAAGTCGATTGATAGCGGTATGAACTCGCCGCCATTGCACCGTCGAGCAACAGGTCGCAACCGACATCACTTTTCACAAAGACTTCGTCTGGGGCATCCACAGACAGAATCACTTTGGAGCCAGTTGGCGTTAACCGCAGTTCTTCATACTTGGGTGATGAGCCCTTCAACAACCAACCGGCGGGATGTTGTTTGCTCTTGCGCCGATAAACTGCTTCGCTCGCTTTCAATGTCGTGATTTCAGAAACCAATTCCGGAGCGGGTAATAGAAATTCGGCGTTCCTCAAACGCTGATCGGCTAGGAAAACTTCTTGTCCTGTGATCTCTATGTGAGATGAAAAATCCCGCTGAGTCTTGACCGATTGTCCGTCAGTACTGGTCGTTCCAATCGGTGAGAGCAACTCTGCTGACAGCAACGGAAAGATGAACTCCTGGTTCGCCATGAGCAAACCGTTGACGATCAACGTACCGACGAGCATCGGTAAAACGAGGCGAAACGTCGGCACTCCGGCTGACAGTATCGGATGAATCTCGCGATTCTTCTGCAGCATCGCAAAGACAACCATCGTCGAAATCACGGTCAAGATGGGACCGACCATGTCGAAGAGCAGTGTCGATTGGCAGGCGTAATGCTCCGCCATACGACGCAATACCGCGAGCGGGCCTGCACCAACAGTCGCGCGATCTTGGAAAGCGTCCACGTTCGTGAAGCCATCGAAGATGACATACAACCCGAGCGTGGCAAAATAGCCGATGCCGAACACATGCCAAAAACGGCGCAGCAAATAACGGTCAAAGGTGGTCACGGCGAATCCATTCCCCGCGTAGGCTCGACAGAAATCCGTTCCGTCAATTTCCAGCGGGCGGAATTACAGGCCAATCATCGTTACGGGTCAAGCGACGTCTCATTCCATGTGATCTCCGAGCGTGAGCAACCTCGTCTTGTCGGATTTTTCGCACCCGCCTATCGTCTCGCCTCTTGTCGGGCATTGATGTGAGATGATCGTGAGCCGGAGGATGCCGAGATGCGATGCTTTCATGGAGTATTAGTGGGTATTGTCACCTGCACACTATCGACGGGATGTGCTCTCACGCATGAAGCACAACCGCACCGACTCTGGCGTTTCAATCGCGGACCAGGGCCGAGCTCTAATCCGTACTTCTCCGTGAATGATCCGACTCAGCCACCGGTACGACGTGCGAACGGTTGGACGCCTCATAAGCCACCCGTCATTGAACTCGGTGCAGCGGCTGACCCGACTCACGAGCCGCCGGTTGCTGATCGCGATTGACCTCGCCACACTCACTCCCAGCTTTGCGATTAATTCCGTAGCACAGGCGGCTCGCTTGTGCATTTGCCGAGAAAGCCGCAGCAAACGAGCCCCTGCTCTATGTTTCTCAACACGGGTTAGTGAGGCACTTACGACGTGTATTTCGCAAATCCCTGGGGCCTGTTGGGCCGCCGGTGATCGTGGTGATCCACTTGTATCACAGACGATACCCGACATTATTTGTAGCCGGTTTGCATTTGTGGGGCGTCGAGACGCACACGACGACTGCCGGGCGGACGCGCGAGCAATTGCCGATCGCTGCCTCGCTGATTTGTGAATTGCTGGCCGCGTTGTTGCTATCGCTCGTGCTAGCTGATCCACGTTGGGGACAACTCGGCCGAGTCGTACATTTGGTCGCGGTTTTAGACAACTCTGCGTCAATGACTTCGCGGCCTCCGGGAGAAAAGCCGTTCCGAGATATCGCTGTTGAAGAACTGGAACGTCGAATCGCGTCGCTTCCGCGTGGGAGCGTCGTCACTTTGCTGCGGACGGGGCGGCGACCGGAGATGCTGGCTGGGCCGGCAGTTTCTTGGGACGTCGCAAAACAAAAACTGGCGGACTGGAAACCCGCGCTGCCGAAGCATGATTTTCTGCCAACATGGGATCTCGCCGCTCAATTGGCTGAGGGAGCCGGCGAGCTTCTGTTTCTGACAGACTCTGTCCCTGGCAAAGAAGTCGCAGTTCCGAAAACGATGGAGATTATTTCGGTTGGCCGTGCATTGGAGAACGTTTCCATCTCCGCGGCGCGTTGGGACTTTGACTCGCAGGCCGCGAAGGGTCGGGTCTTCGTGCGGTTGACGAATCATGGCAAGCGACCAACGAACGTGCGAATCGCCGGTCTTGTCGGATCAGTAGAAGATGCGAAGCCAATAGCAACAACGACATCAAAGGTCGCGAACGCAAAGCCGGAAACTGACCAGCAACTACCAGAGTCGGCTTCGCAAAAAAAACTATTCGAGAACGAAGTGTCACTCGATGCCGGAGCTTCAGCCCCTTTGGAGATTGAAGTTTCCGGCGGACTGGGTCGGATGATTGTTGAGTGCGAATCAATCGGTGACGGGTTGTCGCTCGATAACCGCGTGGAATTGATCGAACCGAAAGTCCGCGTGCTGCATGTTACGGTCGCGTTTGCAAAAGAGACTGCCGCCAAACAGGCAGTGGTGCGGGTACTCAAGACCTTGCCCGACCTCAGCCTGACGGAGTCCGAGACTGCCGAGTTAATCATCGCCCCTTCGGATCCGCTGCCGCCATCGCAGCGAGAACTGTGGTGGCTGGGGATCGGGCCACTCGATCCATCGGAAGAGGCTCGCAAAGCAGCGATCGACTTAGTTGGACCCTACGTGCTCGAAAAGCAAAATCCATTACTCGACGGGTTGACGCTCGGCGGCGTCGTGTGGGGAGGAGCCCAACCGGTGAAGCTCGAAGTCTCGCCGATCATTACGGCAGGAAGCATGCCCCTATTGTCTCGACTGACAGGGACTCGAACGACCGCTTATCTGCTTAACATCGACTTCGCCCGCACAAACCTCGGCGACAGCCCGGACTGGCCGATCTTGTTGAGCAATCTCATTGAACTTCGTCGCGACAACCTACCGGGACTGAGACGTTGGAACTACCGCTTGAACGAAGAGATTCGCTTCCGCATTGCGGATGTCCTGAATCCGTCAACGACGGCACAAGATCAATCGGCCACGCCGGCGCTCACGAGCAATGACGATTTGGCGGATTCAAACCCGCTGGAACTCGTCCATCGCGGAACCAAGCGACCGCTTGCGCGAGCGAGCATGGTCGAAATTCCGCCGTTGGATGACTCAGGCGTGTACTCCGTGCTTGATGGTAAACGGCTTATTGGCGAATTCGCCGTCGCCTTCTTTGACCAAGAAGAATCCAACCTGAGCGATCTCCGTCCCGGTCGCCGTGACGCTGAAACACCGCCGAACTCCGAAGTGGGTTTCCTGCTCGACCAACCGCTGACGTGGCTCGTGCTAGTCGGAATTTTGCTGATTGCAGCAGTTGCGTTTGCCGACTGGAGTGTCCTTAGCGAAGGGCGAAGAAGAAGAGATTGAACTTTGTTGTCGTCTGCGCTGACATAATGACAAAAGACCGATAACCAATGATCAATCTTCGATTCTCTCCACCTACATCTCGCCGTCCGCTCGATTCGACCACCACGGCAGGCTTACGCCTCCATCAATCGTCAGGGTGCTGCCGGTCATGTAATCGGCATCGTCGCTGAGCACATACGTGACAGCCTTAGCAACTTCGTCTGGTTGCCCCAAACGTCCCCACGGGAGTCGTTCGCCACCGACCTTGATCTGATCTTCGCTGAAAAATTTCCGTTCGCCAGGTGTGTCGATCCAGCCGGGATGGACAATGTTGACTCGAATGCGCTTCGAGGCGAGTTCGATCGCTGCCGTACGGGCCATGTGATCGATCGCGGCCTTAGCCATGTTGTAAGCCATTGCCGTCGGGATCGGGATCACAGCGTGCGGCGAACTGACCACGACCAGCGAACCGCGAGTCCCTTGCTTGAGCATCTGTTGAGCCGATGCTCGCACTCCGTAAAACGCACCCCACATCGAAACGTCGATCGTGCGTCGGAAACCCTCCATGTCCGCTTCGACCATCAATTGCCGATCGCTGTAAGCGGCGTTGGACACAAACAGATCGAGGCTGCCGAAGGTACTCGCCGTCTTGGCAACCATCTCTTCGACCGCCGCTTGCTGAGAAACGTCCGCTTGGAGCAGCAGACATTTGCGACCAAACTTTTCGATCTCACCAGCGACCTCTTCGGCATTCTCGCGATGCGAGCGGAAGTTGATGGCCACATTGGCCCCTTCCTTCGCAAGGTTAATGGCAATTGCTCGCCCGATGCCTAATGAGGCTCCCGTCACCAACGCATTTCTTCCTGCCAGCTTCATTGTCCCGATCCTGTTTTCATTGTCGTTTGCGATTGCCGAAGAATGGGGCTCCAGTGCCGTTTGATAAAACCTCACTCAAGTGTCCCTTATCCCTACCGAGATTGGGGACTGTCGGCTTAGTCGCTTCTCAGTCGTTTAACCGCAGGCCGCAGGCGTGCGCGACATGGAATAACGAATTACGCCCTACTGCTTGCGGTTAAACGACTACGTTGTGCATAAGCCCAAATCCACCGAGGCAAGCTCGGTCGGGGATATGAACATTATTCTCGAAGATTTCGATGCAAATTTGCACACATCAAAAAAGGTAGGACCGCCCTGGAGAGCCGTCCTGGAGAGCCGTCCTACCTTTTGTTCCCTCATCTTCATTAAACCGAGAAGCTGGTGCCGCAACCGCAGGATTTTTTCGCGTTCGGGTTGTCGAACGTGAAGCCGCGTCGCTCGATGCCGTCATAGAAATCAACAGTCGTACCGTCGAGAAACATCGCACTCTTGCGATCAACCGCGACTCGCAATCCATGCTGAGTCGTGACGACATCGTTCATTTCATCAACCTTGTCATCGAAGCCCAGGCTGTAAGAGAACCCGCTGCACCCACCACCAGCGATACCAACACGGAGGACGGTTCCTTCCGGGAGCTTCTTATCGCTGAGCACTCGGTTCATCTCACCGGCAGCTTTTTCTGTAATTACAACACATGAGGCGACTGGTGAAGATGTCGCAGCCGAACCGCAGGATGACGCGGAAGTACCGCAACTTGATTGGCTTGATTGTGATGAGCACGTAGACGCAGAAGGCATTGTGGCGACGGACATGATTCCATGATCTCCTATGGTCGAGAAACGGTTCGGTCTGTTTTCCTGTTGATCCTGTCGGCCGAAGCGCGCACCGAACAGCAGGGCGGAGTATAGGGGGCACTTCGGTCTACGAAAACTGAGTTTTCGCAGTTCTGACTCACCGGGACGCACGACACAGTTTCCCAGGCCAATGCTTGAAGTCTTAAAGCGGCAGTGGTTCGCTTACATTTGACCGTCCCCAACATCATTCGCTGACAATCCTCGCCAACCCCCAATAGGCGAACTCAAAGGACCAATCGTTGGCTTGATTGACGAGGCCCAGAGTCAGTTCTTGGCCGGCGAATTTGCTCAGATCGATCGTAAGTTTACGCCATCCGTTGGAGCAGGTCTCTTTCGAGATCATTTCGTCGGCGAGGCGTTCGCCGTTGCCTCGGATGACGAGTCGCCAGTCGCCGCGCGGGTCGTGGCTCACGTCGAGGAGCAGCGTGGTTTTCTTGCCGGCGGGGGGCGTCAGCATTTGAGTCAGCACGCACGGCGCGTCGCGAGAGACCGGATGCGTGCGGAGGACGCTGTCTCGGCCGAAGTGGTTGTTGAGCAAGGCGACTCCACCTTCACCAACTGCGCTCGTCGTGAAGCCGGGTAGGACTTCGGCAATCAGGGACGGGAACTCGGCGGGGTTGGTGCTGTCGCGCGGGGTGATGGCGGAGACTCCGGGCAGACGTTTCGCGGACTTGTCGGACGGGTGTTTGTCGAGCGTCAGGAAGGAGAACAGGTCGACGATCTCTTGTGGGGTGAGTTGCTTCTCCAACCCTTCGGGCATCAGGGAGAGTTCGTTAAGTTTGAATTCGTCAATGTCGTCGCGCGGGATAATTTCTAGTTTGCCGACGGCGACGGTCACGGGAGCATCCGGCGTGGTCGTAGCGGGGCTTCTCGCGGTGAGAACCGCCGCCGGCTTCAACACCACACGCTGCGGGCTGTCTTCAACCAACAACCCGCTTTGCACTCGGCCGGCTTTGTTCACGACGGTGCAGACGCGATAGCCGGCTCCGATGACCAGGCTGGGGTCGAAGACGTTCGAGAGGAGTTGGTTGAAATCGTTGCGGCCGTTCGAGGTGATGTCGGGGCCGATGTCCGGGCCTTCGCCGTAGATTTTGTGGCACGCGGCGCAGACTCGTTTGAAGACTTTTTCGCCCGCGAACGGATCGCCCGGTTTTTGGCGAATGAGCGACTTCATCTCGGCGACGACTTTCTCGCGGTCGGGGTTGCGAGTGTCGCGGACTTGGCCCCAATGGCGGCTCAGCAGGTCGTTGAGGTCTTTGTCCTTGAGAGCCTGGATGCGCCGCGCTTGATTCACGTTGATCGCGGTCGCCAAGATTTTTTTCTCGCCGACCTGAGCCAACAATTTCTTCGACCAACCGGCTCGTTGTGTCAGCAATTCGATTATTGAGGATTGCAGTTCGGGAGGCAGCTCCGCGAATCGTGTCACGAGTTCGTTGCCCACTTCCACTTCGAGCTTGCCGCTATCCATGCGACCGAGTGCGGCGATGAAATCGACCACGAATGCGGACGGCTCCGCAGGCTTGCGACTGAGGATTCCGCGAGTGACTTGAGCGACGCATCCATCCTTGGCCGAGATCAGTGCGTTGAAAGCCGCCAGTCGTTGAGCAGGGACTCCCTCTTTATCGAGGATCATCGATCGCGCCGTCCCGACCGCTGGTCCGCGATCACCCCAACTGAGCGACAGCAGCGACGCTTCCAGCCGCAGCGGATGCTTCGATTCAACACCCATCATCGGCTTCATCACCGGTTCCATCGCAACCTTGAGCTGATCGAGTTTGTCCCCTTTCAGCTCCCCCGATTGCACCTTGGCCGAAAGAAGCTCAATGACCTGCTTGGCAACCTGCGGATGATCGTCCCGCAGCAACGCAAACAGTTTGGCGATCGGCTGCGCATCAAACTTCTGCCGCCCGAGGATGCGTTCGGCGACTCGCGGCATGAGATCGGCGACCGGCTTTGACCGAACGAGATTGCCCTCGCCGAGCAACGCAACAAAGTCGTCGGCTTGGTCATCAAGACGTGGATGAAGGTTTTGCCAAACGATGTGCGGGATAAGTCGATCGTCTCGATGATTGGCGAGAATCCCGATTAGTGCAGTCAGAGCCACGCGGTCAAAGCCCTTCGGGAGCTTGGAGGTGGCAGACGCGAACTGCAACGCGACTACCGCAGGCCGGTTCAGCCAATGTCCTTCAACGAAGCAGGCATCGAGATTACCGCGATTTGCGAGGAGTCGAATGGCCCACGCTTGAACCGCCGCATCATCATGCTGTCGAAGTCTCGCGTACCAATTCTTGGCGTCGTTCCATTCGGGTTGGGGAAGAGTCATCCCGCTCAATGCGAATAGTGCTTGCATACGGTTGGCTGGTGGAACGGCTTGGCCGGAGATTCTCGCGAGAATTTGAGTTTGATTGGTACTAGAATCTCGCTCCTGCAACATCCGCGTGGCCGTCCAGCGGATGAAATCATTCTTCGCGCCAAGGCGTTCGATAAGCTGCTCGTCGGTTTCTTTCGCGAGGTCGATCTGCGGATAGACGCGCGGCTTCGCCAAGTTCTTTGTGGCCGAGTCGCTCCGCGACTCGGCGCCGAGTTGCGGAGCAACTCGGCCACGATCTTGCGCAACATCCTTGCCGTTGTAGCGCACCCGATAGAGCCGGCCCTTCAAGCGGTCGATGCCGGCGGGGTCTCGATTGGCGTCTTGGTAGCAGTGATAGCGGTCGTACCAATCCAAGATGTAGAGGCACCCATCCGGGCCGGTCTTTTGCACGACGGGCATGAACCACGCGTCGTTCGCGGTGAGGAAATCGTCTTCGCCAAAACCTTTGTAGGTCGAGCCATCACGCTCGATGCGATCCACGTTGATGCAGCCGCCGTGGATGTTGCCCATGTAGAGCTTGCCTCGGTACTTCTCCGGGTAGGCGTCGCTGTCGAAGTAGTGGATGCCGCAGTAGGCCGCCTTCTGATGCTTGTGCTTGACGATGGAATCAATCTTCCATGTGAAGGGCGGATACGGCCCGCCCTGACGGTGGTAGTAGCCGGTCTCGACCAGATGCCACAGATGGTCGATGACGCAGGCGCTGATGAAGGCTTCGCCTTCGTCATTGAACGCGATGCCCCAGGGATTGCTCGTGCCTTCGCAGAAGACCTGAAACTCGCGAGTGCGCGGATGAATGCGGAACATCGCGCAGGTGAATTTGAATTCGGTTCGCGGCGTGGCGGACGCGTCTCGCGTCCGAGTCTCTTTGTCTCCACCTTTCTGACCGACGCGAGACGCGTCGGCCACGGACTTCAGCCACGGCGAATCCTTCGGGTACGTCACGTTGCTGAAGTTGAAAACGCCATTGAGCCCATACAGCCAGCCGTCCGGTCCCCAAGTCAGCGAGTTTGGCAGCTCGTGCGTGTCGCTGCGACCAAAGCCGGTGACGACGACTTGCGGCGGGCCATCGGGAACTCCGTCTCGATCAGCATCGGGGACGAACAAAATGTCCGGAGCATTCGCGATCCAAACGCCGCCGTGTCCGACCGCCACACCGCTCGGAATGTTGAGTCCATCGAGGAAGACGGTGAACTTGTCGCACTTGCCATCGCCGTCGGTGTCTTCGAGCACCTTCACGCGATCCTTCCCCGGACCCGGAGCCTTGCGCGGGTACTCCAGCGACTCGGTGATCCAGAATCGTCCCCGTTCATCAATCGCCATCGCGACCGGATTGACGATGTCCGGTTCGGCCGCGACGACTTCGACCGAGAAACCTTCCGGGACAGTCATCATCTTGGCCGCCGTCTGCGGATCGCGCGGCTCATTGGGCGGTTTGTCCTGAGCGTGCGGGATAAGTGTCGGCTTCTTCTCTTGAGCTTCCGAGGTAACGTCGATCGCCAATACGCAGATCATGGCGATGGTCGAGACGAAGTGGATTTGTTTCAGAAGACGAAGACTCATACGTCGGCCCTTTCGGAATGGAGAATCTCAAGCGGCCAACGACCGCTTGAGGCGCGGCATTATGGTGTCGTTCGAGAAAACTCGAAACTGTGTCCAATTCAAAAGAGTTTTGAAGCGCGGAGGTCGCTGAGAAAAGACGAGAGTTGAAACTTCTCCCTGGCCGCCTGCCTGATCCGTGTTCAATCCGTGTTTCATCTGTGGCCAACCGTATTTGACGATTGGAATTTCCCTGATGGCAGGTAAAGTGACTCGCCACTTCAAGCCCACCAGATCGGTGTGATGGAGAACACCCAATGACAATCCCCGTGCAGTGCCCTGCGTGTTTGAAAGAGTACGGACTTCGCGACGAATTGGCGGGAAAGCGAGTCCGCTGCAAAGAGTGCGGCGAAAATATCTCCGTCCCACTTCTGCGAACGATGGACAACAACGATGCCGAACCGAGTCTGGTAAAGCCGAAGCCCACAACCAAACCAAAGCCGGTTGCGAAGAAACACAACGACGATGATCTCGTTTTGGATGACGATGACGACATCGATAATTACGACGACATTCTTGATGAGCCAGATGAGTTTGAGTCGGTATCTCGTAGCCGCTCACCGGTTAAGAAGCGGAGAAAGAAGAGTTCGGGACAAGTGCTGGCTGTTTTTGCGAACGGTTTTGGAAAACTCATCGAAGGGATGAAGTTCAAAGTCTCGCTGTTCTCGTTATTCATCTTCTTTTGCTTGGGGATTTGCTTCACGACCCTCATATTTCCGGCGGCCATCATCCCGATCTTGCCGCTGTTGGTGTTCGGCGGCATCGCTCTGATGATCTTCTCAAGTCTCTGGAGCATCGTCGTCACGTTTCGCGTGAGCGTCGGTTGGGCAATCTTTTTTTTCGTCGCAGGAATGGCCAACGGATACTTCACCGCGAATGGCCAGCCTGGTATCGGGGCCATCATTTACATCGTCAGCTTTCTGCTCAACATCATGTTGGTGATTGAACATTGGGATGAATACCGTGGGCCAATACTCTGCTCCGTTGCCAGCATGGTGCTGATTATGACTGGCCCGTTCGCTGCGATTTGCGGAATTGTGGGTGCTGGTGGAGTGATCCCACTGGGACGGCCAATGCCGGTGATCAATGGCGGAGGGCAGCCAATGCCGGTGATCAACGGCGGAACGCTGCCACTGCCACGTAATGATGGGCCTTTTCCGCTTGTCAACAACGCCAAGCAAGACGTAGTCCCGCTGGTACCAGTGGAGGTTGATCTGTTTCCAGTGGCGGATGTGCCGGTTCCAGGATTACCCGAATTTACGCTCGGTCCCGGTGGCCGTGGGGAGCCACTTTCGATTGCTGGAATCTCCTGCAATCGGTTGTTTTTCATCTCCGCGAGATCGGACCCGAGGTTGCCCATCACTGTTCCCGGCGTGAATACGTCGATGATTTATTTCGAGCCGATTGGCCCGCATCGACCACAGTCGCTTCCATGTGTCTTATTCGTAAGCGCTGGCTCGAATTTGTTGGAAGGCAGAGAGTGTCTCACCAAGGAGTCTGTGAATGAGATTGTGCCTTACGTGAGTAATCGTTCACGGATTCTAAAACGATCTCGCGTTATTTGGGATTTTCTGCGATCAGTAGGTGATGTCGTCAGTCGTCACGGAAGAACTGATTGCGAGACAAACGCCTGAAGCACAGGCGATCATTCGGTTGTTGTTGGC
>JAPLNX010000589.1 GCA_026400935.1 Planctomycetia bacterium
ATGCAGCAGCAACACGTACCTCGACTGTGTGGAAAAGAGTCTGTTCGGCTCCAACAAACCCTGGCCGCTGGAGATCAAGGCGGGCGACTACTGCCTGCTGCACCATTACGAAATCGGCGGCCTGCTGGGACTGTGGCAGGCCACCTGCAACGGCACTCGAAATCTGGTCCCCAAAATCTGGGGCGGCAAATTCCCGTTTCAAGTGCGAGTGAATCTGGTGTTACCCAAAGTGACCGAAGTGCCGCAGAAACTCCTGGCCGACCTGGGCATCAATCCCGCCGTCGGACGCTTCGACAACTGCGTCGATGACTATTTGGCAGAAGACCTGATTCAATCTCTGCTCGGAACTTGACTCATCACTGGACCGGTCCTCTCCGATGTTTTCGATTCACTCCGTCGATCAACAACGCGCTGAAGCGGTCGAATGGTTGGGAACCAAGCGCAAGTTCTGGTTCCTCGATAACCAGCGGCGTTGGCTGTTCAAGGCGGAAGAGCGCGGCACGGGGGACGATTGGGCCGAGAAGATCGCCTGCCACTTGTGTGAATTGTTGGGGATGCCGCACGTCCATTACGAACTGGCCGAGTTGACCGACGGCAACATTCCGGGCGTCATCTGTGAAACATGCTCGCCAGCACCACTCTCGTTGGTGTTGGGCAATCAACTGCTGCTGCGACGTGATCCCGTTTACCCCGCCGACATCGGCCGGAAGTACAAGGTTCGCGAGCATACCGTCCAAGCGGTGGTCGATGCGGTTCGGGAACTTGAGCTGCCGTCTGACGAATGGATGCCCAACACCGATCGGGAAATCCAAACCGCCTTGGACGTTTTCGTCGGATATGTCATGCTCGATGCCTGGATTGCGAACCAAGATCGCCACCACGAGAATTGGGCCGCTCTTCGAGACGATGTCTTGCGGCTGGCTCCGACATTCGATCATGGTGCTGGGTTGGCTCGAATTCTCTCAGACGAAGAGCGCAAGGAACGGCTCACCACGAAGGATCGCAACCGAACGGTGGAGTTCTTCGCGAGCAAAGCGAAATCTGCCTTTTACAATCTGGCAACCGATTCACAGCCACTGGGAACCGTCGCAGCCTTCGCCAGCTTCGCGCCGAACGCTGCTCGACTCTGGGTTGATCGGCTGGCAAGAATCAAACTGGAAAGTGTCCAAGCAATTTTGGACGAAGTGCCCAACAAGCGAATGACGAAGATCACCAAAGAGTTCACAGCTAAGCTACTGCAAATCAATCAAGAGCGATTGCTCCAAGAAAAGGTTGTCGGATGAGTGCGTTGTTTGTCGCATATCGGGGTGGAGATCCTCAACACGGCGGTTGGGGACCGGTCGGGCGTCTTGAGCACGACGGCGGTCTCTATCGGTTCTGTTACACGCAGGGTGCGGCCACGTTGCCGGGGTTTCGTCCGTTTCCACAAATGGGCGACTTGTCGCAGGTCTATGAATCGGAAGAGCTGTTTCCTTTGTTCGCCAATCGCCTGTTGTCTCCGTCGCGGCCAGAGTACGAAGCGTTCCTGCGCTGGGGAGGATTCGATCCGAACAACCCTCCTGATCCGATTGCCGTTCTCGGAGTGACCGAGGGGATTCGGCAGACAGACCAAGTCGAAGTCTTTCCCTGCCCGATGCCCGATGCTGACTTTTGCTACGTCAACAAATTCTTTCTGCATGGCGTCCGATGGATGCACCGCGCTGCTCAAGAGCGAATCAATCAGCTTCAGCCCGGCGAGGGACTGCTGGTCATGCCTGATCCGTGCAACGAGTACGATCCCGACGCCGTGGCTGTGCGAACGAGCGACACCACCGACCGATTGATGATCGGCTATGTGCCCCACTACTTCGCGCGCGACATTCAACACGTCCTCGCGGCTTGCGATCCCGATTTCATCCAAATCAGCGTGGAGCGAGTCAATCGTGACGCTCCGATGCAGCAACGGCTGTTGTGCCGAGTGCGTTCCTGCTGGCCGGAAGACTTGCGACCGTGCAGCGACCTTGAGTTCCTTCCGATTCCTGCCGACATGCCGTCGAAGTGTTTAGCCTGATTGACCGTGGGAGCAGTGAATGTCCGCCGGAGCTTTGACTGAATCCGAACTGGAACTCGCCTGCCTCGAATGGTTTCAACGTCTTGACTACGCGACGCTGTTTGGTCCCGAAATCGGGCCGGGCCAAGCGGGGGCAGAGCGTGGCAGTTGGGGCGATGTCGTGCTGGTGGGACGGCTCCGCGAGGCCATCGACCGGCTGAATCCCAAGATTCCCGCCGAAGCTCGCGACGAGGCGTTTCGGAAAGTGCTGCTGACCGATTCGCCGTCGTTGGTGGTGAACAATCGCAAGTTTCACTGGATGCTGTGCGATGGTGTCGAGGTCGAGTATCGACGCGCGGACGGCTCGATCGCTGGCGATCTGGTGCGGCTGATCGACTTCGATGATCCGGCCAACAATGACTGGCTCGCCGTCAATCAGTTCACGGTCATCGAGGGCCAGCACAATCGGCGACCGGACATCGTGGTCTTCGTCAACGGCCTGCCGCTCAGTGTGCTGGAACTCAAGAACGCCGCCAACGCAGACGCGACGATTTGGAATGCGTTCCACCAGCTTCAAACCTACAAGCAACAGATTCCCTCGCTGTTCCACTTCAACGAGCTACTGATCGTCTCGGACGGCTTGCAGGCTCGCATCGGCTCGCTCACGGCCAATCAAGAGTGGTTCAAGATCTGGCGATCCACCGACGGGGAGAAAGACGCGCCGAAGTCGATCCTCGAATTGGAAGTGCTGGTGCGCGGTGTCTTCGAGAAGGAGCGGTTCCTCAGACTGCTGCGGAACTTCGTCGCCTTCGAGGAAGACTCCGACAGCGACCGCATCTACAAGATCATCGGCGGCTATCACCAGTTCCACGCCGTGCAACAAGCGGTCGAAGCGACCGTCACGGCGTCTCGGCCGGAAGGGGATCGGCGCTGCGGCGTGGTCTGGCACACGCAGGGGTCGGGCAAGAGCTTGTCGATGCTGTTCTACGCCGGGCAGATCATCCTGCACCCGGCGATGAAGACCCCGACGCTCGTCCTGCTCACCGATCGAAACGATCTCGACGACCAACTCTTCGGCCAGTTCCAACGCTGTCACGAACTGTTGCGACAGAAACCCGTGCAAGCCGAAGACCGCGAGCATCTCCGCAACTTGCTGAAGGTCGCCAGCGGCGGCGTCGTCTTCACGACGATTCAGAAGTTCGCGCCCGAAGAAAAGGGCGAACGGATGCCGCTGCTGTCCGATCGGCGGAACATCGTCGTGATCGCGGACGAAGCCCATCGCAGCCAATACGACTTGATCGACGGACTGGCTCGCAACATGCGCGACGCCCTGCCGAACGCCTCGTTCATCGGCTTCACCGGCACGCCCATCGAACAGAACGACGCTAACACGCGGGCCGTCTTCGGCGAGTACGTTTCGGTCTACGACATCCAGCAAGCGGTCATCGACAAGGCTACGGTCCCGATCTACTACGAAAGCCGCATCGCCAAACTAAGCCTGAACGAAGCCGAACTCCCCAAGGTCGATTCCGAGTTCGAGGAAATCACCGAAGGGGAAGAAGAGGATCGCAAGCAGAAGCTCAAGACCAAGTGGGCCGCGCTGGAAGCACTCGTCGGCAGCGAGAAACGGATTCGCCTGATCGCGGAAGACTTGGTCCAACACTTCGAGCGGCGACTGGAAGCGATGGACGGCAAGGCGATGGTCGTCTGCATGAGCCGCCGGATTTGCGTGGACCTCTACAACGAACTCATCAAGCTCCG
>JAPLNX010000255.1 GCA_026400935.1 Planctomycetia bacterium
AAGATCGAACGCCCAAATTTTGCGGTTGCCGCCGATGACCGGGCAGCTATCGACGAGATACAGCGTTCGCTCATCGGGACTCAGCGCGATTCCGTTCGGTCGTTGAATCGTGGGCTGAGTCAGAACTCGATGAACCGAGCCGTCGGTGTCGATGCGATAGACCGAGTCGTGATCCAGCTCCATTCGAGATCGCTCGTCATAGCAGGGGTCTGTGAAAAAAAGCTGGCCATTCGAGCGCGCGGCAATGTCGTTCGGCGAGTTGTATCGCTTCCCCTCAAACTGATCGGTCAGCACTTCGACCTGCCCGGTCACCATATCCGTGCGCGTGATCCGGCGGTTGCCGTCGTTCGGGCTGAACTCATTTCCTTCACAGGCCAGCAATCGCCCCTGCGCATCGAAGAGTAATCCGTTCGCTCGTCCACTCGGCATCCGCCAGACGGAGCGAACGTTGGTCTGCGGGTCGAACTTCATGATCCGATTGTTGATGATGTCGCTGAAGTAAACGGCCCCGTCCGCTGCCGCAGCCGCAGCCGGTCCTTCCAAGAATGCGACGACCGTTGCTGGGTTGACCACAACATGCTGGAAGAACTCGTTCGCGAGCGGGGTGTTTTTCAGATCCATGATTAAGCTCTTTTCAGCTGTAGCCCCGTTGCCGCGCGGCAGGGTTACTTACTTGGTGAATCAATGGGTGGCCATCGTCGATAATGCAAGACCAAGAACACAATGCCGCCGAGCAACCCCATCAGCAAGTCGAGCAATGTGTCAGGCAGTCCTGGTTGGGTATACGTTCCAAGTGTTTGATCAGCGATGAACTCGGCAAACTCCCATACGACAGCAGCCAACGCGGTCATGCCGAGAACGACAACCGCGTACACAGCTTTCCCTGGCTGACCTAAAAACTCAAATGCCAATGCGGTGCGATAACAGCCGCCGAAGAAGTAAGCGATCGCGACACCGCCGACAAAGTGCATTGGGATATCGAAGTCGGGCACTCGCGCGTAAATATCGAGGACCAACATCGCGAAGAGATGAAAGCAAAATACGACAATCGGAGCCCATGCCGTAGCTTGAAGTGAGGCCACGAACCAACTCAGGATTTTGATTTGTGTGAGGCGCAACATTCCAGATCACGACTCCGAATCCGTATCCACGTGGCCCCCTTTGACCAAACGGCGGGTCATCAACACTTCAAAGATTAATAATCCTAAGAACGCCAACAACAGCAGTTGCCAAAGCTCATGACGCGGGAGTTCGTTAGACGCGGCCAATCGAATTTCCCGCGCGTCGTGAATGAAACGCATTCGTTCATCCGCAGTGAGTGTCGTAATCTGTTCGTCGTTCAGCGGTGTCAAATTTGATTCGGCGCGGTCAGCATTCACGGCGAACAGTTCGCGTCCCGGTCCCAATGCCAATGGCTTCGGGGCGTTGATCGGCTCTGCTGGGATTTTCGTCGGGGCTTCCTTTCCCGTGAGCAACGCGTCATCAGTTGGCCCTTTGCGACGCAGCATGTAGACGCCCGGCAGTACGGTGTCGTTGAGCACAGCGAGTGGTGTAGTCTCGTCGCCGCTGAACTTTGGCAAATGCAGCTTTGCGTCGGGACTTTCAAAGACGAAATCGTCGCTCTTCGCGTTCATCCCCTTTGCGATTTCAACGAGCGGGCAAACCAGCGTCTCGCCGACCTTCACATTGCGGTCACCTCGGCGAGCGGCCAACTGAAAGATGACTTCATGGACGAAAGGGACGAAATCTGGCTTCGCCGGAAGCGAGCACCAGTCGGCGTCCAACGGAACAGTCAACAACAAGACTTGTCCTTTGCCGAATTGACCGGAGACTAAATACGGCACACCGGTCTGCAATCGCGCGAGGACTGTTGCTGGTTTGCGCTCCGCGAGGTCATCCAGTTTTGCGTCGGGGATACTGAGTAAATTCAGGTCTGGACGCTTTTCCGCCGCTCCGTTTGCCTGTTCGATTGCATCGGGTTTCGCATGCAAGGGCAGTTCGATCTTCCACCAACGGCTGAATCTCGCCGTCGTCAGCGCAGCACCTCGCTCAGCACGGAAGCGTTGCAACCATGGGGCGTCGAGTGTCGCGTTCGACAAGAAGACTCCTTCTTCACGATGTTCCGGAGGTTCCGATTCAATCTCAGTGAGTGTCAGGTCGAGCACCCCTTTTTTGGCATTGAGTAACCCCGTTGCATAACGGTCCTTTTCAACTCGATTCCCCAACGCGATTCCCAGTCCACCACCACGTTGGACGTAATCAGTCACCACTGCGAGTTGCGGTTCGTTCAATTGCGGCACGTTTGCCAACACGACGACCGAATACTGATCGAGTTCGTTTTTTACGATCGGACCCTGTTTTGCGTCCGCTTTTACCAAGTTTTCTTTCGGCGGTGCTTTCTTATCAGATTTGTCGGCCTCTTGTGCATCAACTTTGTTCGGCGGCGGTTTCGGATTCCATTCAGACCACTTCACGATGGTCGGCTTCACCCACGGCGTGTCATTGCCACCGGCCGATAACGCCGCACGGAGAAAGAACGTTTCATCCTGCACCGATTCCGCTCGCGGGTCGCCATCAACGATCAGCACGGGTAGTGCGTCGGCAACGACGACAACCGCTTCGCTTGAGTTGTCGGTTGGAAGATCGTCGGCGTCGAGCGTGACTCGTACCAAGTGCGAACCGACTGCTTCGAAACGATGTTCGAACTCCACGTTCGCCTCACCATCGGGTGACAATGCGACCGAGATCGTCCGATCGGCGAGACGTTGCCCATCGACTTCGAAATGAACCTGTCGCGTGACACTCGCTGAGCCGCCGCTGTAACGGACCTTCGTTTGAAACCTCACGGGGAAACCAGGGACCGTCAGTTCGCGGGTTGGCGTTAAACGTTCGACATGAAAGTTCAACCGCTCGATCGGCGGCTTTGATTCGTCATCTTCGTGCAGCACATTTACGACCCACAGCTTCGGCGGGATCGACGATTGTTTCGCGAGATCATCGACGCGCAGCCACAAGTTCGCATCGTCTTGAAACCAGCCTTGTGCCTGACCGTCAGTGAGCAGGACGACCTCACGTCGCAAATGCGTCCTTCGACTGAGCAGCTTCACCGCATATGCGAACGCTTCTGGAAGATTGCCGGAACTGGTCGGTGGCGAAAGATTCTTCAGCACGTCGCGGACACGATTCATGTCTCGCGTCGCAGGCTCGATCAGCGGACGGACTTGTTCTCGAGCCTCGATCACCGCGACCGTGTCACCCGCTCGCACATCGCCGAGAAACTTCTCCGCCCAACGGACGGCCGCCTGTTGAGGCGTTACTGAAGTCGATTCCCACGCCATGCTGTAGGAGCCGTCGATAATCAGCACGAGGTCTCGATTTGGCTGCGGACCAATATCGCCCAGCCATTTCGCACTGACCCACGGTCGAGCAAGAGCAATCGCGATCCAAACAATGAACGCCATTCGCAGTAGCAGTAACCACAGGTCTTCCAACCAAACTCGCCGCCGGGTCTCCTGTCCCAATTCCAGGAACTGCATCGCTCCCCAATGGACGAGGTCGTAACGTTTCTTACTCAAAAAATGTGCAAGCACTGGCAAGGCGATTCCCGCCAAGCCTGCCAGCATCCAAGGATTGAGCAGTGCGAAGTTCATGATCGCGATGAGCATAGGCCGTCTGCCGAGGTTTGCCACGTCAACGGCCTAACACTCGACAACCGAAGTCCGATGTCATCAGACCAGGAGCATGTTGAAATCGAAGGTGAAGGCTTCATCAATTTCACTAAGTGCGAGCACCGCATCATCGCCAGGTCCGCCAGCGACGGTATCCCGATCGGCTCCTCCATCGACATTGTCATTACCATCGCCACCAAGGCAGACATCGCGACCGGCGTTTCCTCGCAGGATGTCGTTGCCGTCATCACCCAGGAGTGTGTCGTTGCCCGCTTGGCCATCAATGAAGTCGTTAGCGCTACCCCCCGAGATGGCGTCGTTGCCGCTGCCGCCGAGGATTGAATCGTTCCCTGCACCACCACTGATGGTGTCCTCGTTCGCACCACCGTCGATCGTGTCATCGCCATCGCCGCCAAAGAGTTTGTCGCGGCCATCATTGCCAGAGATCACGTCGGCACCGATGCCACCGTCGATCACGTCGTTGCCAGTGCCGCCAACAATGGAGTCATTGCCATTGCCGCCCGTGATCGAATCATTGTCGGCTCCACCATTAATGCTGTCAGCACCGATTCCGCCAACAATAGTGTCGTTGCCAGAACCGCCGTTGATCACGCTGCCGGTGATACTGGCCAGCAAACGATCGGGGCCATTTCCGCCATTCAATGTCGTCAGTCCATTGAAGGCACTGGCATCGACGGTGTTGCCGAGCGCCGACTTCGCGGTGAGGTTGGCTCGCTCAATAGACGTGAGCGTGTCAGAGCCGTTTCCGACGAGCAGCACACCGGTCAAAGTTTGATTGAATGCCGATGTCTGCTTGACCTGGTCGGTCCCATTGCCGCCGTCGAGCAAATCATCGCCGGATCCTCCCAGCAGAGTGTCGTTGCCATCTTGGCCTCGTAGTGTGACCGAACCCAACGTGTATCCCGAGGCGTCCAGCACGTTGTTTCCGGAGTCGCCTGAGATCTCGAAGCACTCCAGGCTCACGAGTGTGTCTGTCCCGTTGCTGCTGGACAGCAACTTGGTATTTGTGAGCTTGGCGTTGCCGCCGATCACGTCCAACAGGCAATCGACTCCCAACTCACCGTTGAGATAATCGTCTCCAGTGCCGCCCGCGAGTGTGTCGTTCCCGGCACCCGACTTGAGTGTGTCCTTATCGGCACCGCCGTTGAGCGAGTCAGCTCCGCCACCCGAAGTGAGACGGTCATCTCCGGTGCCCCCCAGCAAAGTCACAGAATAGTTCACTGCGGAAGAATTGATGTTGTCTTTGCCGCTACCGCCGTCGATCGTCAACGAGCCTGAGAAGGTCGAATCAAGGTGCTTGACCGTGATGCTATCGTTCCCACCGAGTCCATTGATTGTAAGGGATGTTGCCGCACCGATCATGAAATCGGTCGTCTCGAACGTCGCACCGGACAATCGCAGGAAGCCATCCGGACCACCGATGTCATCGAGAATCACATTCGTGTCAGCTCCCGCTGTCAGGTTGAAGATGATGCTCGTCGGCGTGCCGTCGATCGAGATTGGTTCCAAGCCTGTGTAGATGACGGTCGAGGTCGTACCGCCGGCGATACCACCAGCACCACCGTTGATGAGTGCAACCGTCCCGTCATTCCGATTCGCGTAGCTAAAGACTTGGGTATCAAACAGACTACCGACATGAATCAAGTTGAGCGTGTCGTGACCTCCGGTTCCGCCATTGAAGATCAACCCGCCGCTGGGAATCGGGTTGCCGCCTGCAAAATCAATGGTCAGCGTGTCATCGCCACCGCCAGCGTTCACGACAAATTGAGTTAGTGAAGCAAATGGAATGCTGATCGTGTGCGGATCAATTTGCGTGACACCCGCACCCGCACCAATGACATTATTTGGATCGTGAATGATCAAGTTTGGCCCAACTAAGTGCATATCAATGGGCTGATTGCTCGGCGTTCCTGTATCGGTGATAGTCAAAACTCCGCCGCTCACACTGGCCGCCGTCGTGACGACATTGACGGCTACCGTCTGCACAACGGACGTGTGAACGCCATCCGACACCGTCACCGACAAGTTGAAAGTCACCATGCTGCCATTGAGATCACTCGAGTCATTGACAGTGATCATTCCGGTCGAGCCATTGATGGCGAATGGTAGATTCAAGTCCCCATCCACACTGGTGTTGCCCGCCGTGATCGTCCAGTTCTGAAACGTGGTGGCGGTTGCATCACCGTCCGTCGCTGCCAGCGTCAGCACGTTAGTCCCGTTTGCCGAGCCCTCTGCGATCGACACGCTCTGACCGGCGGTCACCACCGGGGTCACGTCATTCAGATCGTTGATTAGAATGGTAAAGTTCTGGGTGGCGGTGGAAGTGTCTGCCGAGGTGGCGGTGACTTGGATGGTGACGCTGGCTCCGACTGTCTCGCGATTGATGGCGGCGGCGGTGGTGACCACTCCGGTGGTCGGGTCGATTGTGAACAGACTGCCGGGATTGCTGGTCAGCGAGTAGGTCACGGTGTTGGTCGTGGCATCGGCATCCGAGGCGAAGGCGGTGAGCCCGACCGTCGTACCCAGCGCCACATTCTCGTTGACCGCGTTCGTAGTGGCGTTGGTGTCCACAGGCGTCGAGACCGCGAACTCATTCAGATCATTGATCAAAATGGTGAAGGTCTGCGCGGCGGTGGACGTGTCCGCCGAGGTGGCGGTGACTTGGATGGTGACGCTGGCTCCGACTGTCTCGCGATTGATCGCGGCGGCGGTGGTGACGACGCCGGTGGTCGGGTCGATTGTGAACAGTCCGCCGGGGTTGCTCGTGAGCGAGTAGGTCACGGTGTTGGTCGTGGCATCCGCATCCGAAGCGAAGGCGGTGACACCGACCGTCGTGCCGAGAGCCACGTTCTCATTGACCGCGTTGGCCGTGACGTTGGTGTCCGTCGGCGTCGAGACCGCGAACTCATTCAGATCGTTGATCAAAATGGTGAAGTTCTGGGCGGCGGTGGAGGTGTCTGCCGATGTGGCGGTGACTTGGATGGTCACGCTGGCACCGACGGTCTCGCGATTGATCGCGGCGGCGGTGGTGACGACGCCGGTGGTCGGGTCGATTGTGAACAGTCCGCCGGGATTGCTGGTCAGCGAATAGCTCACGGTGTTGGTCGTAGCATCGGCATCCGAGGCGAAGGCGGTGACCCCGACCGTCGTACCGAGCGCCACATTCTCGTTGATCGCGTCCGTCGTGACGTTGGTATCCGTCGGCGTCGAGACCGCGAACTCATTTACGTCCGTCACACTGATAGCCACGGCCAGCGTCGTATCAAGCACTCCATTGTTCGCATGTACGACAACGTCGTACACGTTATTCGTGCCCGCGTCCGCCGGTGCCTCGAAGTTTGGCGAGACCAAAAACCGCACCGCGCCGGTCACGGAGTCGATGCTAAACAATATCGCGTCTGTTCCCGACAGAGAGAACGACACCACATCGTCATAATCGGTCGCATCGGCGTCATAGACCATGTTCGTCGCGGCAGTATTCTCAGCTTCGCTGCCCGTCGTGCCCGATGTGATCACCGGAGCGACATCGTCGACCGTCACGCTCAAGGCGTTGGCCTGGTCCAGGAATGTGCCGTCTTCATCCGTCAGATCGACCGTGATGGCGTAGCTGTTGGCTTCATCGGCGTAGGTGTGTTCCACCAGACCCAGAGCGGTGGCCAAGCTGGCGGCGCTGATCGTCGTGGAGTTCGTGTCACCCCAGTGGATCGTGTAGCTCGTCACGGTGTCCGTGCCCGGATCGGTCACCGCGCCCACCGTCAGCGTGTAGGCCGAGCCTTCGTTGACGTTGGTGTTGC
>JAPLNX010000401.1 GCA_026400935.1 Planctomycetia bacterium
CCAAATCGAGCCAGTGTTCGGGATCGTGAATCGCAAGGTAATGCGCGGTGGCAATTTCGAGTCGGTGGCGGATTTGAAAGAGAAGCTGGGGCGTTTTGTGACCTACTTCAACACGACGATGGCCAGCCCCATGACTTGGAACTACACCGGCAAACCGACACAATCGCAGCCCGTAGCTCGGTTCTGCCCACCGCACCGGCGCATCACCCGCACCACAAAAATCCAACAAGCCGCACTCCAAATCTAATGGCAGGTTATTTCTTGGTCGTGGCACTAGTGGCGGTTGTCGGTCAACATCGCTTGCGCGATTGGAGCCCGATCGATCGTGTCGTATTTCATCCTAGCAGCGACTTCTTTATCAGCAGCACGAACTTGGGTTCGTCGCAGGTTTGGTCAACGAAGAGCTTGGAACGACTCACGGGATGTGGCGAACCGGGTTTCCCTGATGGTGTCGCCAGTTCCGGACTCTTTTTCTCTCCAGACGGCAAATCGTTCTGGACCGGGACTGGTAAGTACAGTGTCGATCTGACCGATCCCGAACATCCGAAATTCCGACTGCACGTTAAACGCCCGATTCACAAACTCAACAGCTTGGAGCGGTCGGTCATTTCTCCGGATGGCCGCTGGCTCGTGATGGCCGGTTCGCCCGGCGGCATTCTGGAGGTCTGGGACATTGCGGGCGATTCGCCCCGGTTTGTGAAAGAGATCATCTACTCGGCGCGAAGTTATTCCACGTTTCTATCGAGTTCCAAAGACGGTCGCCGACTGGCACTGTGCGCGGATGGTACGGCGGACGCACCGAAGCAGGTGATCTTGGTGTGGGATGTCGATTGGGACGCACCGGGCGGCCCGGCGTTGACGCCGTTTGGCGAGCCGATTCCCGGAGTGATCGCGGCACTCTCGCCAGACGGTCTGAAAATGATCAAATGGGCGTCTGGTGCGTCCAAATCACAGGTCTTGGATTTGAGTGTCTCGCCGCCGCGTGTTGAGTTCGAATGTGTAGGATCGAGTTACTATCAATTTTCACCTGACGGGAATTGGCTTGCAATCAGTTCCAATGAAACCCTCCTGCTGAAGAAGACCGCTTCCGGATGGGAAGAGCGATCGCACCTCCCGACAACCGATGCTCAACACTGCCGTCTCTGGTTCTCGCCCGATGGGAAGACGCTCATCGTTGGGGAATACCAAGCTGGTGTGATGCGAGCCTGGGATCTCACTGCGGACCCGCCCGTCGAACGATTCCCGTCGCGTCACTATCGCTCTGTTGAGTTCTCGCCCGACGGGCGGCTACTCGCGACTACGGGTGGAGAAGCGAATGCGGTCTGGAAACTGGACGGTGCGATCCCCGAACGAATCGCGGAGCTTGGAAGAGGAACCAACTACGTTCGCCCGCCGTCGTTTTCTCCTGATTCGAGATTAGTGGCTTTCACTTGTCCCTTCAGCAATGTTTGGGACCTGAGCCTGCCCGTTCCGCAACTGATTTCTGAACCGAACACGCTCTTTGTGAAGTTCGCCCCGCAAGGTCAGAGCGTGCAAACGTGGGACGAGGGACGACTGCTCTCGCTTCCGTGGGAGATCACCCAGCGCGGTCGGCTCCGCCTCGGTAGCCGGAAAGAGATCGCGAAGGTGCCGAGCAGCAGCGGTAAGGCGATGGAGGGTAATACTTGGACCATCAGCCTTCGCCCGGCAGGCGATCGGTTCATCAATAACCTGCAAGACAAGGGCCGCCTGCAAGTCTGGAGTCTGCAAGACAACGCCAAGCCGCTCGTTGAAGTGCAGCACCCCAATCAGACGGAGATTTACGAATTTGCTCTGTCTGATGACGGAAAGCTGCTGGCCGCGTTCCCTCATGTCGGAACAGGGCTGGTATGGGATTTCACTGAAACACCGCCGCGCGAGTATCCACTGCCAAGCTCAATTCAATTGCCCACGCACCCATTCTTCACTGCCGACGGCAAACTCTTGATCGTGGCTCATGGAAGCGGCATCGACATCTACGATTGGGCCGCCGGTCGCCTTGTGCGAACCATCAAGTACCCCGGCGGTATTGTGGGCCTGACTCGGCACCCCGACGGCCAGCACCTCGCCACGGTCAATGCGAATGGCACTGTTTACATTTTGCGGTTGCCGGAATTAGCGGAGTACTCAGCGCGATAAGGCAAGATCGGAACTCAGTTCCCTCCGGAGTCCCCGACCGACAACAAACGAGCCAGTGCGTTGGCCATGGAGTCGAGTGACGCGGCGTTGGGGAGTGTGATTGTGAGTTGTTGACGACCGTGGTCGTCGGGGATGAGGCATTCGGACAGACGGGTGCGGAGGTTGAGGGCCAATTCTGGCGGCGGTTCGCGGTGCGGGTTTTGTTGAGCGACCAGTTCGCCGAGGAATTGGAAGGCGGCTCCGAGTAGTTCGCCACCAGCGGCGGCGACTCGTTCGCGGCGTTCGCGTTGGGCTTGTTCGTCCGGCGGCAGGGTGTTGTTGATGTCGGCGGATGGAGTCGGCGATGGTTGAGGCAGAGAGTCGGTGGCGATCAACGGATTAGAAATCCGTTCGACGGACTCGGTAACTTCAGCGGTGCGGTCCGCTCGTTGTGATTCGTCGAATTCTCCTTCGGATTTCGCGCCGAGCAGAATTTCCAGCCGCTTCTTCAAGTCGTCGCCGTTGGACTTCATTACGATTTGATCAACGTCAGATTCCGCATCGAGCGCCGCGAGGGCCAAGTCGCGTTTATTCATGATTGTGCCGAGCAGCGTTTCTTCCAGCGTTCGTTCAGTGACGAGCACGAAGACCTGCACCGGTCGCTTCTGGCCCATGCGATGTGCGCGAGCGATCCGTTGATCGAGCACCGCCGGATTCCACGGCAAGTCGACATTGATGATCGTGTTCGCCGCCTGCAGGTTGAGCCCCGTCGATCCGGCGTTCGTCGCGAGAAACAAGCGGCAGTCGGCGTTGTTTTGAAAGTCGTGAACCAGTTGCTCGCGGCGAGCTTGCGGAACCGAGCCGTCGAGCCGCACGAATCGCAGCTTGCGTTCTTTCAGCAACGGCTCGATGAGGTCCAGCATTCCGGTCCATTCGGAGAACAGCACGACCTTGCGATCGTCTTCGTCGAACAGTCGGTCAAACAGATCGGCGAGATGTTCGAGCTTCGACGAGTAGGCCGGTTTCTCCTTGTTGACCAAGAATGTGCTGTTTGCCGACAGGCGGCACATCAACAGCATTTGTCGCAGCCGCAGCAAGTCCATCTCGGACATATACGGCTTGCGGACGATCGTGTTGACGATCATCAAAAAGCCGTTGTGCATTGTGAGCTGCTCGTCGGTCGGCGGAATGCGAATGTATTCGTCGGTTCGTTCCGGCAGTTCTAATTTGACCGACTCGCGTGTGCGGCGGAGCAACACCGGACGCAACGTTTCGCGCAGTTGATCGAGGTTCTTGTAGCCGATCACTTTGCCGTTCTCGTCCACGATGCGATGTCGATGAAAGAACCGAAACGCCGGGCCGAGCCGTCGGTCGTCGATGAACGTCGCCACCGAATACAGATCTTCGAGCCGGTTTTCCAACGGCGTGCCAGAAAGGACAAGCGCGAACTTCGACCGCAAGCTCTTCACCACATGCGTCGTCTTCGCCTCCCAGTTTTTGATCCGCTGCCCTTCATCGAGAATGATCAAGTCCCACTGCACAGTCTCGATCATCTGGATGTCGCGCATCACCTGCTCGTAGTTGCAGACGATAAAGAAACTGTCGCGACGATATTTTGGCTGCCGCTCAGCAATCTTGCCGGTGATGAGTTGCACGCTTCGATCGCAGAAGCGGTGAATTTCGTTACGCCATTGCGACTTCAACGAGGCCGGGCAGACGACGAGCACTTTCTTGATCCCCGCTTCGCGCGCGAGCAACTCCGCGACGCCGATCCCTTGCATCGTTTTGCCCAGCCCCATGTCGTCCGCGAGGATCGCTCGCCCCGCCGCCACGGAGAACGCGATGCCGTCCAACTGGTACGGCAGCAATTCAGTCTTGAGCAACTCGCGACGCAACGGATGCCCTTCCGGATCGAGACGAATCTCCGCCATCTTGTCGGCAATGCGAGTCTCGTGCAGTCGCCGCTGAATCAGTTCTTCGGCATCGGGATAAATCGTCACCGCGTGTCCGAGTTGTTCGAGCTTCATGACTCGTCGGATGAGATCGCTGACGTCGTCAAGCGGTTGCTCGGCCTGCTTGCCGATGACCTTCGCCGCGTCGTCGCTTAGCTTGGCAGGCAACTCCCATCGCAGCGACAACTCGCTGCCGTATTGCACGAAGACCGCAATGCCGCTCGGCTTGAACGGCTTTTTCAATTGCGTCGCATCGAACTTCCGCTTCACCGTTTGAGCGACTTTGAGAATGTGCTTGCAAGTTCCCAACGTGTTGACGCGAAAGTCCGGGCAAGTGCAATACGCTCGCCCTGTTTCCAACCCGCGCATCGCAACGCGATACGACTTGCCTGACAACGCGCTCGTCACGACATAGTCGGTCCACGGCGAATCTTTATCACCCGCTTTGACCTGCATTCGCTCCGACCTCGACCGCTCAAGGCGATCCGCCAACGCACGCTGCAACAATTCGTTCTCGTCGAGCATTTCCACCGGCACGTCATCCTTCGGCGGTGCGGCCAGTCCGAGCGTCATCTTCTCTTCGAGCAACATCGCGAAGACCGAACCAACATGCAGACAGGGCTCCGAGCAGTTCGTGCAATTCCAATGCAGCCGTCCCGGCACATCGTCTCGCAATTTGACCGTGACCACCGGAGGCAAGTCGTCTTCCTCGTCCGCCGCGTCCGGTCCAAAGTTGACTCGCAGCCGAGCATCCGTCAGCCGGACTTGTTCCTCAATATTGATCCGATGAGTCCCGGCCCCCTGCATGATCAGCTTCTTGCTGTTCGGGCCAAGCAATCGACAAGCCTGCTCGAAATTGAGTCGCGACAACCGATCCCACAACGACAACTCTGTGCTCCGCTTGGTCACCGCCATCGCCCGACTCCGTTCCAGAAATTTTCGTTTTGCATTTGCAGGTTCGTTTCAACGCAGTGTGATGATTTGCGATGAGCGACGGAAACTCAACTCAGCCGCAGCAACCGTAGGTTGGGACTCCGTCCCGACCAGTTCGCCCAACACACGGTTTGAACGGTTTGAACTGGGAACCCTCATCCGACCAAATCGAACTCAGTCGGGACGGAGTCCCAACCTCTTCGCACCTTGATGAAGGTGTCACTGTAAGTGGATGATGGCTGGTTTGTTGTGTGAGTGCCATAATTTGCTCCTTGAAAAATGTGCTGAAACTGTGCTGACTCGGAAACTCGATCACACTCCATGAAATCACGCGGGGTTAGCCGCATTGCTTTGGGCCGCGTTTTTGACTTCGGTATTTGGCTTTCCCAAGAGTTTGATTCGGTCTTGCGAGACCTTGGAACTGATGTGGGTGTAGAGACGCATGATTTCAGCATCAACGTGACCAACCCAGGATCGGACGACGGCCTCCTCAATGCCCTTGGTCAGGCACCGCGAAATAAACGCGTGGCGAAACGTGTGTGGTTTTCCTGCGATTTCGAGCTTGGACAGCACTCGTTTCAATGCGGCATGAGTGGTTGACTTGGCAATCTGGCGATCGTTCGCGGGATACTTCCTGGTTTTCGGCGAGGTCAGCACCCATCGTCCTTGCCTGGGTAGTTCATGGAGAAGTTGAGCCAGCCTCGGACTGATCGGGACGGTTCGCACGTCGCCCGATTTTGGCTTCCAGCCGTCCTTTGGCCGGACGTAGAGGACGTTGGCCTTGAAATCCACATCCGCCCAAGTCAACCACTTCGCTTCGCCGATGCGAAATCCCGTTTCGGCCAACAACAAAAAGGTCGCGGTGTGAGGCGGGTGAGCGAGCGTCAGGATTTGTGCAATCTGCTCGTCGTCAAAACATGGCTGCGGCGTGGGCTTGGGCTTTTTTAGCTTGAGGCCCAGCAACGGATCCTTGTTCACCATCCGGCGCGTGAAGGCGAATTTGGTCACCTGACGAAGCAGCATCATCTCGTCAGAGAGCGATTTCGGAGCGAGCGTCTTGGCACGCCGAGCTTTGAACTTGTCCGCGAACGTCAGGTCTATTTCTGAGATGCGGTGGCGTTCGAGGATCGCGGCCAGTGTCATGATCTCTTTGAGGATGCGTTTGTATTTTGAGACCGTCGCCTCTGCCCGCTGCTCGGCGATGAGATGCTCCTGATAGGCGTCAATGACCTCGCTCAGTGTGGCTGGCTTTTTCCGACTGAGCGACTCGCCAGCCGTGAGTTTTCGGTCAAGTTCCCAAGCGCGCTGGATGGCGACTTTCTTGTTTTTGGTGTTGAGCGATTGTCGAACCTGTTCGCCGTTGACTTGGTAGGTTGCTTGCCATGTCAATTTGCGCCGGTAAATGCGAACGCATTCACCGACTAGCTCGGAGAGTCCACGGGATTGCCGTTTACTCATGATTGAGTCCTTCATTGAAAACTTTTTGAAGCAAGCGGTCGCGAAAAATGCGGAGGTGTTTGCCGACGCGACGGCCACAACCTCGCAATCGATCGCGCGACGACCAGTCGTAGATCGTGCCTTTGGGCACCTGCAGCAGTTCTGCGGCTTGATCCACAGTCAGCACCGGAGGGAACTTCGTCCCCCACTCGGTGTTCATGAACGGCGCACTCAGCTCGGTCGGTGTGAGCTTCAGGCCATCGCCTCGACCACTCATGGTCCAATCCTCCTTGACCGCATCGATCATTCAGCCCGGCTATGGGCGGACGAACTATGGGACGGAGGGTGGCTCGCGTCTAAGGGCGCTGCGCGGCAGTTGCGCGGTAGGTCACAGCACGCTCCAGCGAATTCCTTCGCCGGTGCCATCTGCGTGAAAACGAATTCGCTTCAATCCTCGATTCAGAACTCTCAACACTTCTCGAAGACGTTGGCTGTCGCCGGCCGTGATGGGATCATCCATGTGTTCCGGCCAGCCGCACTCCTGAAAGGCGTCGAGAATGGGGACCACCTTCGTCGCGTGGCCAACGCGAACTCGGCGAATCAAATCATCGTTGAGGCGGAGTTCGCCCAATGTTTTGATCCATTCGATCTTCACGGACGAAGCCGATGCCGCGTCTGGTTCTCCGAGTTCCCGTAGCAAGCGACGTCGGGCGGGATCGGAGAGAAGTCCCACGGTATGAGCGATCTCGGCGATCGCTTGCCACGGCGTTCCGCCTCGCAGGTGCCGCCACAATTGGACCGTGCCGCCGTACTCTTGATACGCCGTCAAGTAGTCGGGACCAAGCCTCTTTCGCTCGGCAGCGGTCAGATGAGTCCATAGAAGTTTCGCACTCCCAGGCCGCTGAAGTTGTCGATACGCCGTCTCCAAATCTTTTCGAGCTTCACATGATAGGCGTTCAAGTTCCTCGAACATCATCGGCCTCCAATGCCCTCGATTCGCAAACGCGTCCACGACTGCTTGAGGTCATCGGAAAAAATCCTCAAGAAAGTTTGGCCAAACTTTATTGCTTTGAACCATCGAATTGCCGTTGCATATTATCCGACAGTCGGCGGACGTGAATCCGGCTTGGTTGGCTGTGAGGTTTTCGGCGACTTACCAGTCTGCCGTATCCATTCCTTGGCCAGACACTGGCCGAGCACTGCGGCGAATGCCGTCTGAGCCTCAGTCAGCGGCGCGACCGGATTCGCTGCGGGCAATTTCGAAGACCTTCTTTGGCGGGACTTCATCGCATCTCCTTTCCGAGGTAGAAACAAAAAAGGCCACCGGAAACCGTTTCCGATGGCCTGCGGACTTTCAGAGGTGAGCCAACGGTGTTGGCTGTCGTGCGGGCGGTGGTCGTCGTCAGTCACTTCGAGCAACACGTCGCAGAGCTAATATGGCTCCCTTGTATATTGACGCAAAACAGCCCCATTTTTAGCAGTCGTCGAATCGGAGCTTTGCTGGCCGGCAAATCCGGCGGCCTTGGATCTCGGTGATACAGTCGGTTCGGCGGAAGTCATTGGCAGCCATTGCAGTGGCACATTGATTCCGAGTTGCCACAAATCGGCGCGGTCGGGTCTTCGAGTATGCCGAAGACAATCAAGCAGGAGGAATTCATCTTTTGATCTTCGTGGTCAACAAGATTTGGAAGCACTGCTGGTCGGTAGACTGGCTAACTCTCTTAACCTCTGGCGAATTGATTCGACGAGTCGATCGCGAATTGAATCCTCAGAGGTTGCGCTTCCTGGACCGTTCCAGATGCGAGATCCAGAGAGAGGCCACGTCCACGGTTTGAGCTTTGGATAGCGTACACCATCAATCAGGATGCGGAGTTCCTTAACGAGTTGAAATTCGCTCTGGCGATCGGGTGGAGCGAGTTTGATGTTCGTGACGAGATCATCTCCTTGCTGGCCAATGGCGGCCTTTCCCAACCGGTGCAGGCGACTGGCGAGCCAGAGCAATCTGGCCAGGCGGGCCGCAATCTCCGGCGTCGAGAATTTCGCCGTGACCACACGGTTTTTGGCGTCAAATTGATAGTTCAAAACCGTGCCCGCCGCGCCCCCAACGAGAGAGCCCAATCCGCCACCCAGCAACGTGCCAATCCCAAGCGTGGCTCCCAACGTCAGGACGTCGATTGCAGTACCAATCATTAGCCCTGTGGTCGCCCCGGCGGCTGTATGTTTAACCCACCGGACACCGAGCCGATGGCCACGCTCCGTCTTCTCTCCAGAGACGTCGTTCAAATTCAAATCCAAGGTGACATTCTCAGGGATTGCATGACTGTTTTTTAGAAATCCGACCGCAGCCTTTGTCTCCCAGTCCAGAGCACCGCCAAGTTCGTTGAGCAATTCTTGGCCCGCCGAATCGGCCTGCTCCAGATCGACATGGTGCCTCGCTTTTTGTAGCTGAATGACACGAACTGCCCACTCCACGAGGATGCGTGCAGAATCGCGGTGCAACCGGTCGAATTCGTCCTGACGGCGCGGTATCCACCACTTCAAGAATTGCTCGTGATGGCTAGAAAATGGCAAGAGCGCTCGAACTCTCTCAAAGAGGATCTGGTCCTCGTGGGCAGTGCGTTCATGAGCGTCAAATGGAACGATGGCATGCATTCCGGCGGCATTCAGACGCTCTTCCCAGAGCTGTCGATAATTGATCGGACGATTCAGAAAATTGAGGACGGGCACGATGGGCTTCCCCAACGGACGGAGCACGGCGAACAGGTCGTCGTCATCGTCAGAGGGATTTTGCTGGACGTCCACGACGTACAACAAGACGTGCGCGGCGTCGATGGCTTGCAAGGCGCACGTCAAAGGCTCTTCGTTCGAGCCGGTGACGAATTGCCGGACCTCGGCTGCTGTCGGACGCTTTCCGAACTGCTGAATGATTTCGGCGGCGCACTCAAACCCTGGCGTATCGGTCCACCGAACAACGTCATGCCCAGCGACGTGGACAATTTTTGAAGTGGCGTCCCGCGTCACACTCGGTTCATCGCGCACCTCACCGAAACCGGAATCCTTCGCGAGTGTCCGAATAAGCGTGGTTTTACCGACATTCGTCGGGCCGACCACCGCCACGACGAAGGGATTCCGTTTGAGTGCCTCAAAGTCGAAGATGACGTCTGCCAAGATCAGTCCTCCATCCGCAATTGGTGGTATCTCTGCTCGACCTGAGCCAGGCATGCTTCGGCGTCGGCGAAGCGATCAATCGGCTGCTTGCCAACTTCCGACGTCAATTCGTTGAGTGTTTCGGCCAAGACGACTTCCGGCGTTCCCTGGAGTTCAAGCACCAACGTCCAAAGCACGCTCGACCGGATCAATTCGTCGAGGCCGATCTGCGAACTACCGTTTGCTGAAGCCGCGAAACTGGAGTCGGCTCCGTCTGGCCTCGTGACCAAGAACCGCAGGCGACTGAAAACCTTCTCCACGGCGACTGTCATCGCCACGGCGGTCGTCGCTGTTCCAGTTACTCCACCAAACAAGGCTGCTGGCATAACAAATGGCAGCGCTGACATTCCCGCGGTCGCCAGCACGCCAATCGGCGCAGCAACGGCACAAAGGACGCCCCCGGCGACTGACCATCTCCAATTCACCCGCCGCAGACTTTGCCACCAAGCCAACGGTCCAACGATTTGGCATTCCAGCACGTCCTTCAGCTCCCGCATACGGTCTTCGGAAAAGCTGCTTCCCATAACTTTCAATGCGTCCGACATTCGGCTGCGTGCTTGCTCCATGTGCTGAGGGAGGGCACACCGCAAAATATCGAGCCGGTCTGCGGACGATCGGTTGCCGCAATAGAGCCGTGTCAGTTGCTCGTGCAGCGCCTGCGTTCGCTCGATCATGCTGTCGGGGGGCGGTGTTTCGGGCAGCTCTTTCAGGACGCGATAGATTTCCGCAAAAGCGACCCGCAAATGGCCGGCCCAATGCCTGCCTCGTTTGACAGGCAGGCATCCCGCCAACCAGTGAGTCAGCCGTTGCGCGAACTGCTCGCGAGACCCGGAGGTGAGCGTCAAATGGTCAAACTCCAACCAGTCACCGTCGTCGAGCCCAGCGTCACGACATTTTTGAGACCACAGTTCAAGCCTCCTCCGCACTTTGTCGGCGTCGTTGCCATAATTGATGCGCAGAGTCTCTAAGTCCGACAACACGACGAGCAATTCATGCTGTGCAGACAGGCTGTTTCGAGCATCCTGGAGAAACCGCACCAAATTCTGATCCGGTGTCATTCCCGTCGGCACGAACAAGATCAACCTCAGCGGACCCTGTGACCGAGTGGCACGCAATTCGTCGAGGAATTCACATCGGGATGTCGCGCCGACGAGTTTTCCACGTTCGATCCATTTTGCCGCCATCAGCACGGGCGGCAATTGCCACGAAGAAACGGCCGGCGGATCGAGGTTGTAGCCCGCGAGCCAAAGGTGCATGGCTGACTCGGTGAGTGAGGGCGGTGACTCCTGAGAACTTGTCGCAGCGGGAGGCATGGTCGCCGTGTTGTCCGTCACGGCAACTGCTAAATCGGTGATACCTGCTGTACCGGGAACAAACCGTGGTGTTGTGCCCCTCAACAACGCGATGAGTTCCGCGTAGTACGGATCGCTCAGATTGAGGCAGCATTCGGCGTTTCGCTCCCGCCTCCAGAGCAACACAGTCGCGACAAACGCGAGAGCACGCGGTAAGACGGCCAACAACAGGATGAAGTCAACGAGCGTGCAAAGCCAAGCTCGCTGGATTGTCATCGTCCGCTGCTCCCAATGCTTCGCAATCTCGCTCTTTGTCAGTCCAGCCGACTGCTGCTGCCTACGCCATTCGAGCTCTTCCTGCGAGAGTTGTTCGGGACTCTTTCTCAGATAATCGATCGCAGCTTCGTCAATGGGATGCGTTTCCATCAGCCTCTGGGTGGGACCAATTGCGGATAAACGAGATAAACCGGAGCCAACCGACGATGTCACCACCCAGGTCGTCCGCCACGAGAACTTGTACTCTTCAGCCGCCGTGCGCCAAACCAGTCCGATCAACGCGCTTGTCAATGCCGTTAGCCATAACAAGTGCATCGCCATTGCCAGCAGGAGACGCACTGATCGATTTTCGCAAAGCACATCGGTAATCGCCGCCCACACTTCGATTCGTGAATGTTCGTTGGCATCATTCGTCGGCAGAGGCTTCACGGCAGTGACGTGACGAACAACCCACACCAGGCAGTCAACAAACTTCCTCCGTATCCAATGTCGTAAGCCAATCGAGCTGGAGATCGGCGCGGAGTTCCGAGGGAGCCAGATCAGAAATCCGAGAAAAGCTACAGAAATCAGCAAAATGAAGGCGTGAGCGACCACGACTGAGACAAACCAAAATACTTGGACTTGCCGTTCATCATCGGTGAACCATCTGCTGCCTAACCCGGACAGCACTCCGGTCATGCCTGCGACTGCCAGTAAGACCCAAGGAATCAAGGAGATACCCAAGTCCGCCGGAAGGTCGTGGCGAACTGTAAGCCACTTACGTGCCCTATCAACGAGAAGAACCTCGTCGGAATCGTATTGATCCGGCGACAAGCTCAAGTCAACCACAGGATCCAACTCTATGCACAGGCTGTTGGTCGCTGCGGATGCTTTTTGCGAACGACAACTGAGGCGTTTCATCACATGCACGAGCAGACATTCAGAAGTTGTCGGTCGTCGAATCATTGCTGGAACCCCCGCTCGCTGAAAATCGTCGCCCTGTGGAGCCTGTTCAACTTACTTGGACTTGCGTGGATTCCAGACTGCTGAAATGCAGACTTCGTTCCAATAACAAATGCCGATGAGTCTCAATCGACTTTCATCGGGAAGGAATGAGATCGCCAACGCCACAAGTTGACCAAAGCCGTTCGACCTCGCCCCAAAAACTGGCCTGCATACACACGATTGAGCAGTGACCGCTCGACCTCTCCAGTCAAAATGTGCGCGGTCACCGCACTGGTTCCGAACAGAAAACAAACGAGTGTGAGCACTGCTTCGTCAAACCACTGGCGATGTCCTTCAGTCAGACCGTCACTGAAACTCCGTAATGCAATGTCCCCAGTATCGAGTGAATGTCAAATAGGAGCACCAAGCCGACAGAAAGGGAGGCACTTGAGAATTGGCCTTGATGGCGGCAGCCTCCCCGTGTGGTGTTCGGCGAGACTCGACTCCCAACTGATGTCGCACCTCTCGAAGAACGACTCCTCGCTCCTCGGTTGGTCGCTTGTCTTGAGTCCTCGTGACGAGACCTTGACAGCGGTCACATAGCCAAGTTTGAGTCCGCTCATCCCACTCTCGCGCGAGCCGGCGACATTCCGGAGACATGTGGCAGCGTCTTGTGGGGAACGAACCATAGGCTTTTGGCAAACTCGCGCGGGCATTGTCTGGATCGGACACATGCACGCTGAAAACGAGCTGCAGAATCATGACGAGCGGAAGGCAGAAGCTGGCGAGTTCTCGGTGGCGACCTGCCGATGCCGAAAGCAACAGTCCCAACCCAACGCCATTCCAACCGATAAGGCAAAGCGTCCAAAACAATCCGGCACCATGCTCAAAGAACGTAGCGGCAGTTCCCCAGAACAATCGTTGCACACCCCACAGCACGACCAAAAAGATCGCCGTTTGAATCATGGAAATGAGCGACAGCGACAATATCTTCGCAGCCAAATACGCTCTGATTCGTAAGAAGAGGACTCGTTCATGGTCGAAGATGTTTCGTTCGCCTGCGATCGACAATGAACTCAGGCTGGCCCCCATCCAAAGACAAGCCAGAACCGAGAGAAATCCGGTGAGTGCAGACTCACTGGCCTTCACGGCCACTCCGATTGCTCCTGCAAAAAACGACGTCAGCACCACCGTCGGGACGATTAGGCTCTGCACCCAATGTGCCGACTTCAATGTCCACTCCCGGCAAAACAGCAACCTGAATTGAGCCAACGCACCGGGTTGTGGCTTTCGTGGAGAGCAACTCCGTTCCGATACAGAATCATTCAGGAGGACATTGCTTGGTACGGTCGTTTCCTCGCGACTTTCCCCAACAAGCAAGCCCGAATTGTCGTTGGAGCCGCGCCGCAGAAATTCCAGTGGTGAAAACAACTGCGGTGCTTTGCCATCGGGTTGCAAAACCAACACGCGATCACAGTACAGCAAGAGGTCGTCTGGGCCGTGAGTGACGACGAGTACGGTACAACCCTGAAGTCGCAGATTTCTCAGTTGTTTCATCAGTAAGTGCTGGCGCTGATGATCGAGTCCGCTATCGGGTTCATCAAGCAGCAGAAGCCGCGGCTCAGTGAACATCGCCGCTGCGGCCCTAACCCGCTTTTCCTCACCACCACTCAGGTTCTCAATGAGCTTTAGCAAATCGTTCTGCTCAAGCTCCATACATTGAAGTGCTTGCCGTTCGTCGGCAGTGCTTCCTCGCAGTTGGGCGCAGAATCGAACGGCGTCCAATGGCGTCAACTTCCGATGGATGATGGACTCTTGAGAGACGTATCCAAGCAATGCGCGGAAGTCCGATCGATGCTGATCCGCGTCCCAAATCCGTTTTGTATTGGGGTCGAAGACACGAAGAGTTCCTGACTCGTGATACCCCGGAACACCTGCCAGGGCTTTGAGCAAAGTTGACTTGCCAACACCGCTCGGCCCTCGGATTGCCCAGAACTGACCAGGCGGGATTGAAAAACTCAGCGGCGACAGATTCTTCGATTTGAATGACCGTATCTGATAGCCATCCAACTCCAGTCCGATGCCGCAAAGATGTCTGACGGGAGTGAGCCAACAACTGCGAGATGTTGTCTTGTTTGACTTGAATTCTTCCTGGTTGAAGGTCCAAGAAAATGATCCGACCTGGATGAGATCGCCTGATTGCAGCAGCTTGGCGCGGACGCGCTGCCGATTCACAAACGTGCCGAGCTTCGAACAGTTGTCAACAATCCAAACAGCCGAATTGCTCTTGTCGTCCTCATCTTGTTGGAACGCCAACGAACAGTGAATCTCATCAAGCTCATATTGTGGATCGTCAGGTGGCCACCCTTCATTCTCGGCTACAGTTCGGCCAATCAAGAATTCTTTGTTAGGGTCCAACTTGCATACCTTTGGCAGCGAGCCGCTCACGGATGGGCAGTCGAGATCGTCTCGCTGACTGTAGGTTCGGCCCGACAAGATCATCCCATTGGGAAGTGACATCGTTACCGGCTGACCATCTTCAGCAACGAATCGCTGACTGACGCCAAGGGATGGAACTCGTAGCTCCAGATGCACGCGGGCGGACGTTTCGCCGCGGACGGAATGATTTGCGAACCGCTCCAACGCACTTTCCATCTTTGGAAAGCTCGCAAGCCAGGCAAATGAAAGTCCACACTCCGAGCATTGCCCAATCGTTTTTAGGGCGAACGCATGGCATCTCGGACACAGTATCCGCGCAGCAGATTGTCCCTCAAAAGCGGCGTTCAACGTGTTGCCGACTCCACACGTTGGGCTTCGTAAATAGCCCTGACTGTCACGTCACGCATGCTCTCTGCGCCGAACAGGAGGTGGTCCTTGCTGAACTGCTTTGCCTCGCCGCCGAATTTCAATTCACCGGAGCGCACCAGCTTCTTGGCCCCGGAATAGATGACGGTTCCGGATTGGATCCGTGCGCGGGCCAGCGAGTTCTGAATGCCGTCTGAGACGGTTGCGGAAAAAGAGCCACCTGTCACGCTCAACACATCATCCTCGGACTCCGCCAGCTTCGGTTCTCGCACCAAGTCAACCGTGCCGGCGAGTCCGTCGCCCATCGCTAACGCAGCCGCAATGCCTCCCACGTCGCGCATCGCGAGCGTCCATTGGTCGCCTGGCTTGCGTTCCGCAGCTTGGGCAACCACATAGTCCAGAAGCAAAGAACTCGCATGTGCGATTCTGATGAGTTGGTCTTCATCCAAAGGAATCTCGTTCTGCCGTGAAATAAATTGCACGCCAAGGTCGGTGGCATACTCAATCCGCACCTTCGCTCCCGACAATTCCCCGATCCGGGCGATCAACTGGACCTCATCAGCTTGTGTCAAACTGCTGCCATTCTCTTTCACAAGATGTTCGTGCAGCCAAGTCAAAGTCTTTTCGGCGCGAGGATCCAACTTCTTCGCCGCTTCAGCCAGCAAGTCGACGAGTTTTTTGATCACAACGTACTTCGGATAACGCCGCAGCGCGACAGTTTCCAATTGCGACCAAGCGATATTCAACCAGGGAGTTTCGGGAAGTCGTAAGTGCAACTTCACCTTTGAAACCGCAAGATTCTGTGAGACCTCCTGAATGGTCAGATCGATCACGAGTCGCCCATGTTCGGGATCGCTCTCGATTACTTTCGTTTCGGTCTGGATTCGGCCGGCATATTGAAAATGCACTTCGCCTTCGAGTCCCCAATTACGCTTGATGCCACGACCGTTGATATCCGCCAAGGAAACGTGTTGATCGGTGCGGCCTATGGGATACCAACTCAGCAGGTCTTCTTTCGTGATTTCACGCGGCGGCTCTTTGACTTCTGATGGCCGATTGCTTGGAGGCGGCACCTTGATGTTTTCACCGATTTGGGGAATTGACTGCTGTTTCTGTGATTCTTCTAAACTGCGCTCAGCCTCATTCCGAAAGTCGTCGTACTTCGCATCACCCTCTGGGCACTGGCCGAGCAGTTCTTTCCATTTATTGGCGGCATCGCCCCAGTTCTTGTCTGCTTGGAGTTTTCGAGCATCGTTCGCGAGTGCAAGCAACGGGTCGTCGTTCTTACCCCCGTCGCGCATGATGGCCAAAAACAAAACGATGGCAACCAACCCTAAAACGGCCCAAACGGCGCGATTCTTCGCGGACGGAGACGTAGTTGAATTCACGGCAGTGGTTCCTTTTCTATTTTGCCTTGGCAGAGGCATTGGACGCTGACTTGGCTGATCCCGATGCGTTTGGAATAACCCTGGGAATCACAGACTTCTTCAGCGGTGGGCCGGGGCAATCGTCGATTGTGAACGCCAAAAACCGGCTCTTATCGCTATTCTCGATTCGGCCTTCCTGGGCCAAACGCCAGATCGCCACTGGCCCATCAAAGGTTTTGTCGATCAAGTCGTTTGAAAGTCCGCTTAACGATGACGATTCAAACAGGAATCGGATCGGCTGACCTGGTTGCCATGCGAACTCGGCTGCCCGGTTCTCTGTATTGCCGTAGTCATGCGACGTCTCGTTTTTCCAGTCACCGGTAATCTGCGCACTTTTTGAAGCGAACGCAGATGAACTGAGGTAGATCGTGAGACTTCTCCATGTGCCCCAGCCTGCTTCTGTTGCTCCAGATTCCAGACTGATCCCCCATTTGGAATCGTCGGATTTCTTTTCAATGTCGGAGATCCAGCGAGCCAGGATCGAACCAGCATCGTCATTGCCCGTGCCAGCACTCATCCCCTTTGAGTCGGTACGCATCCGCTCCTTGAACTGTTCCCAAGTCAGATTGGTCTTCCCCGCATGCGTCGTCCAAATCTCTCTGGCCTGATTGAGTCCTTTCAGTTGCCGCTCGGCGAGTCCCTTCTTTTCGGGGTTCAAAGGATCGCGAATGACTTCAAAATATGGAGCACACAGATCCGCGTGGCGAACGCTCAGCCAGTCGAGCCATTGGTTACGAGCCTCGGCAGCACTGCCATGCCATTCGCGGAGAGCGATCCGCAGCCAATTGCTAACGGGCAGCTTCTGAGTCGCCGCATTGATCGGCTTCAATAGATCATGCGGGGGGCAGGATTGGTCCCAATGATCAATCCACCAAGCGCGTAGCAGCGCTGTTTGAAGGCCCATGTCCCAAGGAGCCTTCCTGAATTCGTAATAAGCCACCTTACGCGGCGGATCAGCTTTTGAACCGCCGCGTGAAGCATCGACCGGTACCTTATCATTTACGGCAGCCCAAGCCTGCTGTACTGCTTCTTTCCAACCGCTGAGCAAATTGAGCTGTTCTGCGGGGGGAACCGGTGTCAGTGCCTTGAGGCGTTCATCCAGTTCTGTGGAATTTGCTCCCTTGAGAATCTTTGCCCATTTCTCCTTGGCAATGTCGAGCGGCGATTGCGGCCCGCGCGACGTTTTAAGTTGGTCGTTCTCCTTTTTTAGCTCATCTTTGTCGCGCAGCAGGTTTCCTATCTCGATCTCCGCAGTCCTGAGTTGCCTGCTTTGGACATCAACTGTGTCTTCAATCGACTGCTTTTCCTTTTTGAGTTTCGCAGCTTCGTCTGCCCGCTCTTTCAATGCGGCTTGGCTGTGCTGATCACCGAAGAGCCACCCTCCAAAAACTGCGAAGAATAGAACAACGGCCGCTGCCATCACCTTCAGTTTATGGTCCTTGGCGTTGATCCTCTCCTGGACTTTCTCTCCGTCGCTTGGCCGTTGCTCTTGGTCATCTTTGATCATCGCCAACAGCACGGTACGTCTGCAGGCACGATCAAGCCGTTTGTGCCAAGCACAGGGGCTGTTCTTCAGCTTGTCTTCCAAATCGACATCAGGCTCGACTCGTCCAATCAGCATTTCAATGCCAATTCGGCCGAGAGCATAAACGTCCGCAGACTTCGACGGCGGCTGCAGTTGATGGTTCCAAGCGGGATCGGCGTACGGACCCATTCTGTGGATCTTCAGGACACCATCCGAAAGATAGGCCCAGCTACCCGTGCATACATCACCGATGTAAACGGCGGAATTCCGAACTACTTGACTGGTATCAAGGAAAATGTTCTCGGGACGCAGATCGCCGTGTGCGATTCCCTGGCGGTGTAGCTCCGACAACCCTCTGGCCAACTTGCGGAGCACGCTCCACGCAACGGCATCCGTCAGTCCTCTCGTAAGATGCGTAGCCAAACAGCTTGGAAACCAATCAGAGACGATCCACATCACATCGCCATTAGCGGACAGCCCTGTTTCTAAGGGACGTGAGACGTGAGGAAGGTTTTCGGCTGCCACCTGTCGCACACGCTCGAATAGACGCTGACGTTTTTCTGCTTTGATCTCCGTCAGAGAGACAAATCGAATCGCGCGCCGCGGGGGCTTAGCGTCTTTGCCATCTGGGAGGCGGCGATCTTCGGCCTTGAAAACCCAGCCCTGCTTCCCCTCTTGGCCAATCGGCTCAAGCAAAATGAGCCGGCTCGGAAGCATCTTCTGCAGTTCGTCACGATTCATGTTCTGCCCAAACAAAAAAGGAGCGCCGATCCAAGGCCGCTCCCACAACCCCCGCCAGGGGGCGAACAGAACAGCACCTGGCCGACGCCCCCTTTCGGAATCCTGACGCACACGCGTCAAACGAATTGTCAGCGAGACCTCGTGGGTCACACTTCAAAGCCTCAACAAACTCCAAGAAAAAAATCAAAGAATCGCCGCCGCAGCACGATGCAAAAACGGCGAGAAGCGTGGGCATGTAACCCGATGGCTCCACAGAGTTCAACCATCGGGGTTCAACGAGCATCTGATTGCAGCCGTCTTGCCACCAATGAATAAAGAAAAGCCACCGCCGGGCCGCCTGACGAGGCAGCCCAGCAGCAGCGAGTGACTATGGATTGGAGAGAGTCGGTGTCATCAGCGACGAGCGTGACGCTTTCGGCGTTGGCCTCGCTGCTGTCCGCCTCGCAGGATTCTTTGGAGCGTTCGTTTTGACGTGCTCGGCTCGTTGGGCAGTCGGCGGAGAAACACGGGCGGTCGCCAAGTCGCAGCCTGGAGCGGGATGACCAACGGCATCGGGCAGCGGTCGAGAATCAGACGAACGCACGGAAAATCGTCAGGTTGCCGAACGTCGGGCCGAGTTACCCGACACATCGAATTGTCTGCTTTCAGTCGAGGGAGTTCTGTTGGGGGCATGGAGGTATTACCGGTACGGATTTGGTGACGCTGGCCGATGTCAGCATCTCGACGCGGATCGACGACACCGAGTTCGGTGTCACGCGGCCGTCACGGGCCATCGACATGCGAAAGGCCATCTCAGCGTCGCGCCGAGTCATCCCACTGGCCGCATTCAGCACGGATTCCAAGCCCGCCCCCCACGGAGTCCGTTCCGATTCGGCGGTCACTCGGCAGAGGATTTGGAGCAACTCCGCTCGCGCCGGCAGTCCGTGTTCGATGACAACAAACTGCTGTTCCAATTCGACGGGCAGGCTCATCACCGGAGCCAGAATGATGAGCACTAGGCGAAGACCACGAGCCGCCGTCAACTGCCGTTCCAACGTCAGCACCACGTCGGGCCGATCCAGAAACCGATGAAAACCTCGTAGGCCGAGAAGTGTCGTGCCTGGTTGGGTTCCTAACTTCGGAACGGCCATCAATGCCGCTACCGGGTCTCCAATCGTTGGTGCGAGTAGGGAGTCGATTTCGAATCCATTGGAGCCAAGGCCGCGACAGAAATCCCAAGTCACGAACCGCCAACCTTCACGCCGGCACATTTGAGCCAGCTCCACCATCGCAGCATCTGCCTCTGTGGTTTGAACGTATAAACCACCGACATTGGCCCGACTCAACTCGGCAACACGATGTGAAAGAGTCATCCCGTCCTTTGAACACTTCAGAAAACTGATTGGTGAACTCAAGGCGACGATTCATGCCTTGCCAGCAAAACGAAACCGGCTCCGGATGAATTGTCCGGAGCCGGTTTCAGGTAGCGTCACGCGACTGAGCCGTTAGGCGGCATCTTCTTGCGGCGTCTCGTCGTCATCCTGCGGCTTGTCGTTTTCCGCCGCTTCCGCCGCCTGACTCTCAGCGGGATGCGGTTGATTGAGGCCGAGCGATGAGGCACGGGTTCGCCCATCAACGTACTTTTCACCACGCTGAGCGAGACCGTGGCGAACCACCTTCGAAACCGTATGGCGATCAACCTTGAGTTGCGCGGCAATGTCCCGCATTCGCATCCCGGCGTCATACATCTCCATGATCGTCGGAATAAGCTGCTCAACGAACTCCGGTCGCTTGTGCCCCAGTAGGTAACGTCGTGTTCGTCCATCCGGCACCTTGAGGCCGCGCGACTGATACCAGTGGGCCATCACCATCGTGAGCCGACTGCGACGGATTCCGAGCATTTCGGCAATTTCCGAGTAGGGCAATCCTTGCTCTGCCAGTTCATGGGCTTGGTCGGCGAGTGACTCGCACTGCAAAGGCTGACGAAAGTCGATGACGACCTGTTCCTCAACACGGGCGAATGGCAAGGTCTCCGGGGCATCTGATGTTGAAGACGATGACGCCTCCGCATCCAAGTTTCGGAGCGTTTGTTCCAAGGCAAACGTCGAGGTGACAAATCGACCTCGGAAATATCCACCTCGACCTTCGGGGTTACGGACTTCTTCCAGGATGATCTCACCGCCGACCAGAGACCGTAGCGCCAACGCGGCGGACGGTGTGTCGGCCCGCTGTAACAACTCATCCAGCTTGAGCAACTGCTCGCGCAGGAACTCCTCGGTCGGAGGCTTCGCGATTTCGTCTCGCTTCCGATTCATCATGCGAAAGCGACGATCCAGTTCATCGTGCTCGCGACGCCGTTGCGCGATGCGCTCGCTGACATCAGAACTGGCTTGGCCGCTTTCGATGGAGTTCATCAAGCGGTCAATCTGACGCTTCTTCTCGGCCAGAAGTCGCTCAATGCTTTCCAACTCTGACGGTAGTTCCCGCTGAGCTTCGTCCCAGGCTGTCTTCATTGAGGCCAGGACATGCTGAAACCACGCCTCATTCGCCAGAATCCGCTGACTGACCACGTTGAGAATCGTCTTCGTGGCCAATGGAATGGGCAAATACGTCTTGCATGAGCAAGCCCCATACTTCAGATGATTCTGGCAAAAAAGATACCGACCATTGGAGCCGCCGACGTAAAATAGTCCTCCACACTTGTCGCATTTGAACAGGCCCGACAGGAGTGTCTTGGGAGCGTCTCGATGCAGCTCAGAATGGCTTCCCCGCAGTTGGCCGTCGGAATTCCGGTGATTCTTGGTGGCCTGTTTGTTCTTCAAAAGACGCTCTTGCGCCGCCGCAAAGGTGGCGTCGTCGATCAGACGTAACTCAGGCAAGTCTCGCGTCCACTTCGCCGTCTGACTCGCGTCGCGTTCCTCTTGATGGATCTTGCCCGTGAGAGGATCACGCACGTTACACATCCGGTTCCAGGGCCACCTGCCGACGTACTTCTCATTCGCCAGCACACGGCGAACTTGAACAATATGCCACAGCGGCTTGAAGGAACGATGGTCTTTAGGGGCATTGAGCCGATTCAGTTCGACGGTGATCCTGCGGATCGACCGGCGCTCGACCACATACCAATCGAAAATTCGCTTGACCCACGGGGCACGCTCAAGATCAATCGCGTAGGCCATTCGCGGCTTCGCATTTCGGCCTCGTCCAACCTCGCTGCCAGGAATCGGTTCTCCCATGTAGCCAAAGCAATAATCTCCCACCGAAAAACCACGGCCGACCGCACCCTCTTGTCCGCGACGCACGTTCTTGCTGAGTTCCTTCAGGAACTGCTCGTGCTGGAGACTGAACATCGTTGCCAACATATCCCAACCGCCGATGGCCGAATCGACGCCCTCCGACACGCTGACGACCCGGACCTTGTGGTTGTAGACCAAGTCCTTCAGCATCGGCATCGAGATGACCGACTCCCGCGCGAGCCGGCTCAAGCTGTGAAAGTACAGAACCTGAAACCGGCCCTCCCGTGCGGCCTGCATCATGGCATCCAGTCCCTCGCGATCACGCAGTGCGCCTGAAGTTTCGCGATCTGCGAACTCGAATTCGGCTCGCAGATGATGCCCATTACGATCAGCCCGCTCGCGGCACTCTCGCTGCTGGTCTTCGATGCTATCGTCGCTTTGCAGGTTTGAGCTGTACCGACTATACGATGCTGCGAGCGCTCCGCTGGCATTGGAATTGGTGAGTCCCCGATTGCCATGCCGCCGTGCCCGCGACTCAACTGCCCGATTCAATCCCGCAACAGTCCAGCCGTCCATCGGCCACTGTGCTGAAACTGTGCTGAGCCCAATGCTCAACAACACCAAACAACGCCAAATGAGCGACATCAACCAGAATGATGTAACTCGTTGCCACTGGAGTGGGTTCTTTGTAATTCCCCTTTCTGGCGATGGTTGCGAAGATCGGCTAGACAGAGTCCCAACCTACTTTCCTACAACCGATCCAACGCCGGCAGCGGAAACTCGCGAGATGGCGTGTGTTGTTCTCGCATGAGCTTTTCGATTTGGGCCACGATATCGGGATGGTCGGCTGCAACATCTTTCGATTCGGCGAGGTCTTCCTTGAGGTTGTAGAGTTCGATCTTCATGACCGGCTTCGAGTCTTTATTCTTTCCGCGTGGAAAGAGGTTTTGACGAACCCCTTTCCAGTCACCGAGTCGCACCATTTGTTGGCCGCCATAGCTGGGGAACTCGCGGTAGAGGAACGGTCGCTCCGGCTGCGGTTGGCCGAGCAGCGTGGAGGCCATGCTGATGCCGTCGATGCTGGCGGGGATCGAGTTCTTCGCACCAGCGACTTCGAGCAACGTCGGCAGCCAGTCTTCAAAACCGCTGACTCGCTCGATGGTTTTGCCGCTCGGAATCTTCCCTTTCCAGCGGGCAATCGTCGGAACTCGGAAGCCACCTTCGTACAACGAGCCTTTCAAACCACGCAGCGGCCCCGCAGATTGAAAGAATCGGTAGTCCGTTCCACCGAGGTCATCATGCGTTGGGCCGTTGTCCGAACTGAAGACAAACAAGGTGTTCTCTTCGAGCCCAAGTTCCTTCACGAGCGACACGATCCGCCCTACATCTCGATCCAGCCGAGTGATCATCGCCGCGTAAGCCGCTCGCGGATGGCGATGCGGCAGATAACCTTTGCCGCCGACATACGGAGGGTCATCAAACTTGCCGACGTATTCGGCCAGCGAGTCTTCAGGCACTTGAATCGCAAGATGCGGAATTGTGCTCGGCACGTAGAGGAAGAACGGTTTCGCTTTGTTATCGCGGACAAACTTCAACGCATGCTCCATGATGACATCTTGAGCGAACTCTTTTCCTTTGAAGCCCGCGTAGCTGGCCGGATCTTTCGGATCGGCTCCGGGTGCAAGCTTGTCGTGATGTGCGTCGAAGTCCGGATTGTTGAGCGGGAAGCGTTTGTCATCATCCCACAAGTAAGTCGGGTAATGGTTGTGAGCGACCGACTGGCAGTTGAATCCAAAGAAGCGATTCATCCCCTGCTTGAGCGGCTCCCCCGCCGAACCCGGCCCACCGAGCCCCCACTTGCCGAAACCGCCGCAGACATAGCCTTGTTGATTGAGCAACTTCGGCAACGTGACCGTATCGGCCGGAATCGGGTACTGACCTTCGGGAGGCGTCCCGCGATTGTCTCGAATGAAAGCGTGCCCCGGATGCTTGCCCGTCATCAACACGCAACGCGACGGAGCACACACCGCGTTCCCCGAATAATGCTGAGTCAACCGCACCCCTTCTGCAGCTAGCTTGTCGAGATGTGGCGTCTTGATCTTTGTCTGACCAAAGCAACCGAGCTCTCCATATCCAAGATCATCCGCGAGGATGAAAACAATGTTGGGACGGCTTGCGGGTTCGGCGGCAGTAGCGTTACCAGACACAGCCCCCAACAACATGAGCACAATCAGTTTGAAGGACACGAATTTGAACGTCGCGAGCATAGCAGCTTGGCCTTTTGAGTTTTGCAACCGGATGATTACAGACGCCTCTGCAACACATCCTACTGGCTGACATGGAGACTCAAAACAGTGCAGTGCTCGTCCAATCAAAACATTTTTGGCTACTCAAGTAACCCTGTCGCTCCGCGACAAGAGAGCCGAATGCTTCATCGACACTAATACATAAGCAACCCCACCGAGCTTGCCTCGGTGGCCCGCGGGCTTTTGCACTACGGCGGTCATGATTTCAAGTGAAACGCTGCGTAGTGCAAAAGCCCGAATCCACCGAGGCAAGCTCGGTGGGGTTGGTAGACATCGCTTGATTGAGGACTAATCCTGAAACCAGCGAACTTTTTCTGGAAAGGGTTCTGGTTCGAGTCACAAAAAAGAAATCCCTCGGTGATTTGTGGTGTTTGAGGATGGTCAACAAATCATCGCATACCAGTCACGGAGGGATTTCGAGTGAACAG
>JAPLNX010000638.1 GCA_026400935.1 Planctomycetia bacterium
ATCGAGCGTGTCGATTCCGCTGTCATCCGACAGCACCGAACTCCCCGGCCGCAACGCAAACAGATCGTCGCCCGCTCCGCCGCGCAACGTCGAGTCATCGCTGCCACCGTCGAGAAAATCATTCCCGCCGTTCCCTGCCAGCGAATCATTCCCTTTGCTACCGTCGAGGAAATCATTCCCGCTACCGCCGAGCAACGTGTCGTCCCCGTCGTCGCCCAGCAACAACACCGCGCCGCTGAAGGCCGCAGCGTCGATCCGATTCGCGCTCGGTCCGCCCGTCAGCACGGCTTCTTCGATCGAAGTGAGTCCATCGCCGCCCGCACCATCCAGCGAGAAATCGGTCAGCGTGAAATGGACGTCTCCCTGTTCGACGATTCGATCAATGCCCGCTCCGCCACGAATCGCATCGTCGCCGAACAGACCGCTGATCGAATCGTTGCCGCCGTCGCCGTTGAGTTCATCACGCAACTGCGTGCCGAGCAGCACATCGTTTCCGTCACCGCCACTGAGCGTCACGACGCCGGAGAAGAACCGCGCGTCCAACAGATTGTCCCCGTCACCGCCCGTGAGGTTTGCCGCTTCGATGCCGATCAATCCGTCGGTCACTGTGCCGAAGAACGTGATCGTCCGCAGTTCGGAGTCGGTCAGTTCGTAGTTCGCATTGCCCAGTTCTGCGACCTGATCGACTTCGGCCACGTCCGAGCCGCCGTCGAGCAAATCCGTTCCGTCGCCACCCGACAACGTGTCGCTCCCGGCGTTCCCGCGCAGGATGTCGTTTCCGTCGCCACCGCGCAGCAAGTCCGCCCCGTCGCCGCCGAGCAGACTGTCGTTCCCATGTCCGCCGAGGACCGTGTCGTTCCCGCCCGCCCCGTTGAGCGTCACCGTCCCCGTGAACCCCAACGCATTCAACAGGTTGTCCGAGACGCCGCCAGTCAGTCGCGCACGCTCGATGTTGCCGAGCGACACGAACCCCGTGCTCAACAAGTTCGAATCATCCAGCGTGAAGTTCACATCCGCCGTTTGCACGAGGGTGTCGAATCCATCCGCACCATCAATCGTCGCCACGCCGCTGAAGCCGTCCAACACAAATTCATTGGCACCCGCTCCACCGACCAAGCTGGCCTGCTCAATGCTGCTGAGTACGCGATTCCCCGCTCCGATCAGTCGCGTGTCACCGAGCGTGAACCGCGCGAGGTTCCCACCTTCGCTGACGGTGTCTGATCCGGCAGCACCGTCCAAGGTGACGCTGCCCGTGAAGTTCGACACGTCGAACCGATTGTCGCCCGCGCCGCCCATCAATTGAGCCGCCTCGACGCTCTCCAGCAACACGCTCCCACCGGCCGAACTGGTCAACTCGTAATCGTTCAATGCGAAGTTCACATTGCCGCTCGCCACAACGAGGTCTGTGCCCGAACCGCCATCAAACCGAGAATTGAACGCGCCACCGGCGGCCATGATGAACGACGTCGCCGGAAGTCGCAGAATGTCATCTCCCGCTCCAGTGGCCACCGTGAAGTACTGCAGTCCCGTCGAATTGAAAGCCGAGGCGGCGATCGTCACCGTATCGTTGGCATTTTTGGCGTCGTTGCTGCCGGTATCGAGCGTGACCGACGCGACTCGAGAGAATTCCACCGCGAGCACCGGGGCTCCGTCGCTCGTGGCCGAAATGAGATTTTGATCGAGCGTCACGTCGTCGGCGCTATTCGGAGTGACGAATTGCAGGCTTCGCAGGTTGTCCACATGCAACCGCTCAATGCCACTGAAGTTGATGGTGCGAGACAAAGTCACGGTTCCGTTGCCCGCCGAGCTGGGGTTGTAACGCGCCGCTTGACCAGGAGTCCCAATGATCGTCAGCGAGTCGCTGTTGCCGGGCGTCGCGCTCCCGATGACCGTGAGTTGGCCATTGGGCACAATCTCGCCCCCGGACAAGTCGAGCGTGACACGATCATTTCCACCGTCAGTCTGCACCAAAATGCTAAAGACATCCGTCATCGAGATGCGAGTTTCGAACGCATCGGTGGGACCAGTGCTGGGAATATCGGTCCCCAGATCAACACTGAAGATGAGGTCTGAACCGTCGCGGCGAATGACGATGTCATCCGAGCTGCCGGCTCCGCCCCCCCGGACCACCACCTGCCCGATGTTGGAGCGCACGGCATAAAATGTTTCATGCTGCTCCGGAAGCGAGATTTCGTAGCCATAGACATCTTGCAAGATAAGTGCATCAACATTGGAAATCTGCTTACGAACTCCGATCGGGTAGAACGGATTCATCAGGTCCAATGAGCCATTGATCCCGCCCGACGAATTCACGGCAACGACGTTTCCCGACATATCGAATCGAGCATCAATCGCCAGATGCACCGGCGGCGGGTCGTTCAATCCGGCATCGCTTGTGGTGAACAATGCGGACACGCTCGGCGAGCGGAATTGCCACAGAAAACAGTTCTGAATGTTGGCCCCATCGACGTCCACGACGGTCGTGCTGGTTAGATAGGGGCTGTTCTGCAACAGAGTATCCGTTCCGAAAACCCCAGTATCGCTCGTGAAGCCCATCAAGTGCCCGAGTTCGTGCAACACCAGCGAGTACATATCTGGAGCGATTCCCGGTAGTCCGCTCCCTAGTACCACGACCGAGAATTGATCCTCCATAAAAAGCGAGTTTGTGTCATTACTGCATCACCTTTAACGGAGGGTGGTGCGATGCCAAGGAAGGCAGTGCGGATTGAGGCGACGGAGCGGCAACTGGAAATCC
>JAPLNX010000241.1 GCA_026400935.1 Planctomycetia bacterium
ACGTCGATCACGCAGACCTTCGGCACGGTGGTCCCAAATCAAAAGCGAGTTCACTTACACATCGTCGAAAGCGGTACGATTGCTGATCAACACTACGCCGAACTGGGAACATGCATCGTCGATAACTTGCCGCCGAAGCTGCCAGAGAATTCGTTGGTCGAAGTGACGATCGCCTACAACGAACAAGCTCGCGTACTCGTCACCGCGCGCGATGTGACAAGCGGCAAGCAGGCTCAAACCGTGATTGTGCGGCAAGAAAATGTATTGACGAAGCCCGCCTCCACAAAGGTGGTCCAAGCCGAAGACGACTCGCAAGTTGAATGGCGTTCGTCGTCGATCCAACCAAAAGCGGGTCAACCGAAGGTGGCTCAGCCGAATAAAGGTACGCCGACCGCGACTCAGTCTGCTCCGGCAAAAAGCCCAGCGGCGACAACAAGACCCGCGACGTCTGCAGCCGCATTGTCAGCCACATCTACGCCGCGGGCAGCAGCAACTTCGACTGCCGCCTCAAAACCCTCCGCCGGCCAAAGACCTCCGCCGTTGCCGGGACAAGCAAAGCCTGCCGCCTCAGTCGCTCCGCAACGTCCGAACGCTCCGCAACCGGCGGCTGGTCAACGAACCGCCGCGCCACAACGTCCCAATTCTGCCGCGCCGAAATCGGTGATCAGCTCATCTCGAATTGAAGATTCGAGCCAGCCAATTCCGCTCTGCAACAAATGCGGCGAGGCGTTGAACGTCAAAGGGACTTGTACTGCGTGCGGCTGGTCCGCGACCGCTGCCAGAAAACCTATGACCACACAAGACGCCTCGATTCCGAAAGTCAGTCGAGCCCCCGCTGCCATCGCTCCGAGGCCTGCAGCCTCATCAAAGCCGCCGCAACCCACGGCCCCCGCAGCGCCACGAAAGCTCGCTCCACCGACGAAGCCGACATTGACGAGAAAGCCGTCTGCCGACGACGACGAATTACTCAACATGGCACTCTCGTCAATCAACAAGCCGCAGAGGTCCGATCCTCCTCGACCGACCGCTGGAGGGAACATCCCGCCGAAGAAGCCGCTTCCCAAAGCGGTGAAGCAAGGCGAAGACGAATTCTGGAGCGAGGAAACGTAATGTGTGGCACTCCCCCCATTGAGCTTGTCTCGATGGAATCGGGCCTTTGCACGACGAGCCTCAAATTCCATAGAAATCTCGCGTAGTACAGAAGCCCTTTAACCACTGAGGCAAGCTCAGTGGGATGACAGAATCAAACCCACTCACTCAAGACCATAAAGGGCTGCCTGCATGCGAATCGACCGCATTGAACTGTTTCACGTCGCGATGCCGCTGATCTATCCGTGGCGAACGGCTTATGGTGAGGACGCGACAATTGATTCGGTGTTGTGCCGACTGACCAGCGGTTCGGTCGAAGCGTGGGGCGAGAGCACTCCGTTCGCCGCGCCGTGCTACAGCCCGGAATTTGCTAACAGATTTCTTCTGGTGCCGAGTTGCAACAAAAATTGTCGATCTTCAAAGGAAATCCGTTTGCGAAGGCGATCCTCGATAACTCGTGGTGGGCATTGCAGAGTCGCGTGACAAACACTCCGCTGCATCAACTTTTCGGAGCGACACGCAATGAGGTTTGTGTTGGTGCGGACTTCGGCGTGATGGACAGCCTTGATGATTTGCTCGACGGAGTTGGAAAGGCGGTCGCTGATGGGTTTCCTCGCATCAAGTTGAAGTTCCGCCCCGGCTGGGATTTGCCGATGCTCAGCGCCGTGAGAAAACAGCATTCGCAGCATCCAATCCACATCGACTGCAACAGCGGTTATCGCTTGAGCGATTTGAAGCTCTTTCAACAGGCCGATGAGTTCGAACTCGCAATGTATGAGCAACCGCTGCCGCATGATGACGTCGTCGATCATGCGGAGTTGCAGCGACAAGTGCGGACGCCGGTCTGTCTCGACGAGAGTGTCTACAACGTGCGGCAAGCAGAACTCGCGATTCGCTTGAAGAGCTGTCGCTTCGTGAACATCAAGCCAAGCCGCGTTGGCGGAGTGACGAATGCGATCGCCATTCACGACCTCTGCCAAGCGGCGAGAATTCCGTGTTGGATCGGCGGCATGTTGGAAAGCGCAGTCGGAGCGAACCTCTGTGTGGCTCTCGCGATGCTCGACAATTTCACGTATCCCGCTGACATCTTTCCCAGCAGCCGCTTCTATCGCGAGGACATCGGCACTCCACCGCTGGAGTTGATCCGTCTGCCTGACGGAACTCCCGGCGTGCGGGCCACGCAGCAACTACCTGATCCGCATCCCGATCGTTTACGAAAGCTGACGGTGCAACAAGCGGTGCTGGAAACCAAGTAAGCCAACTTCGTGTTTTGTAAGACGGGCACTCTTGCCCGTGACATCACAAGCGACGGGCAAAAATATCCGTCCTACGAATCGGTTTACTTCTGCGTTTTGGAATTTTCGTTCTTCGATCGCAGTACACATCGGAAGCCGACATCGGGCGTGCGTTCGCGCATCTCCAGACCGGTGCGATGCCACAGCGTCCAATCGGGTGAGCCACCTTTGACGACTCGTTGGTTGATACGACCGGGAGTCTTCGGGCCGGGCCAATCGTGTCGCTTGGCAGACGGAAGTGCTGCCGCTTCTGCATGTGCTTTTGGCGAATAATGATCCGCGCACCATTCACGTGCATTGCCTGCGACATCAAATAGACCAAAACGACTGCGATCATGGAGGAACGACATCACCTCATCAATCTGTCCAGGAATTCGACCTCGATCCCAAATTGCAGGACCTTTACCCCACGGCGTGTGCCATGAGTTCGGACCGCGAGCGGCGAGTTCCCATTCCGCTTCGGTGGGTAATTCTTTCCCGACCCAGCGGGCGTAATCGCGAGCGTCGTTCCACACGACGCCGAGTGCCGGACGTTGCGGTGCGTCGTTCTCATTGAGCGGCTTCACGATCTTCAAACCGATCGCAGTCGTAAAAGGACGGAACTGAGCGAGCGTCACTTCGGCGATGTCGATGTAATACGGCGACAATTCGATTGAGACTTCTGGTTGCACTTCGGGCGGACCATCATCGCTTCCCATACGAACCGTCCCGGCGGGAATGAATGCCATCTCGGATGAATCTTTCTCGCACATGATTCGGAGCGGCCAACCATCCGACGAGAATGACGTCCCATCGATCGCGCGAAAACCAGGCGGCAAACGGCTCGATTGATTCGCGGCGTTGCGACTTCCGGCCGCACCAGTGAGGGCAACTTCAAAGTGTGATGATGTGACTCCGAGAGCAGGCTCGGTGGGTTCAAAGAGGTCTTTTGAATCAATCGTGGGTGCGCGGCCAACGACGGTGAAGTTGGGGGGCGATTCCGCTTCATCGAAAACGTCGTTCGGATTCGCTCCCGCAAGCGGCGATGGAGGCGGAGGAGGCAGGGGTGGAGGTTTCGGAGCGGGACTGACTCGCTTCGCTTCATTAGCAACAACATTCATGGGAGCGGGCGCAGGTTTTCCGCCACAGCCAAACAATATGAAAACGCCGAGTATTGCGGTTAGGGCTCGCACCAACGATTCTCGAATTGTTCGTGAGTGGTGATTCATGTGGAGTATTGTGGTCGTTGTGAGGTGATCGCGAAAGCTCGGAAGTTGTTGATGTCACAAGGGAGCAATCATTGAATTACGAATTGCGATTCCGACAGCGACATTTGGTGCGTCTTCAAACAAACAATATCACTCCATCAAGCTTACTTCGGTGGATGCGGGCTTTCGCACCACGCCGTGTTGCACTTGAAATCATGACCGTCGTAGTGCAAAAGCCCGCGAACCACCGAGACACGCTCGGTGGGGTCGTGCGTTTGAGAGCCTTTGCTATTTTTTGCGTAATTTTTCTGTTCTTTACGTTTGATGCCATTGCAATCGCACACGAACTGCTGACGTTTGATGGGCCCTTGAAGGATCAATTCACCGCACAATCGCAGTCGTCTCTGCAAGCTTGGAACCCCGACGATGTCATGTCTGCGAGTGATCACCCGCAGCCGCGCGGTCGAGCCGTTCGCGTGACCGCTGCAGCTGGTGGGGGCTTCGTCACAAATACAGATGTCGTCGCTGCCGAATGGCCCAAAGTCGAATCGCTGGGGCTGTGGCTGCATCGCACTGCCGCAGAGGCGAAGGAACAGCCAACTGTTGAACTCGAACTGCGACTGCTTGAAGCAGATCGCAAAGCATACTTCTGGCGGCGCATTGAGATCGCACATGTCGGCTGGCAGAAGTTGTTGTTGCCGCTCGATTGGTTCGTCTGGAGCGACGGTCGTATTCCGCGCTGGGACAAAGTGACAAACATCGGCTTTCGTCTGCGTGACGAAGGATCCTTCACTATCGACACGCTATGGACGGAACCGAGCGTGATGCCGCGAACGGAATTCACGTCAACAGAGTTGATCGCGCGAGTCGCGTTTCCCAAGCCGTTGTTTCGCAGTCCAGAAGAAAAATCGAGCGGAACCAGTTCGCTGCGAACGCTGGAAACACGTGACGTGCAATTGCTCACGAACGCGACGTCACTCGAATTGGAACGACTGGCCGCCCACTGTGGCCTGATCGCAAAGCAGGTGAGGGACGACTTGCCATTCTTGGCAGCGCCGACATCCAGCCCGCAGTTGATCGTCTTTGAAGAGTCTGCCCAGTATCGCCGTTTCATTTCTCGACATGCTCGGCAACTCAAGGTGCTGGTGCATGTCCCTGACACACCGGGCTTCACGTTTCAAGGAGTGAGCAGTTCGTTCTGGGATGCCGATCTGGGAACGCTGCGACCGGTCTTCGCTCATGAGTTTTTGCATGGTTACCTCAGCCATACAACGCGATTTCCTTGTCACGGCGAGTGGCTACATGAAGGACTCGCCACATACTTCCAGCTCAAGTTTCATCCACAAGCCAATCTGGATCAGCTTGTGCGTGACGGCCTTTCGTCACCCAAGAAGCACGCTCCGATCAACGAACTTTGCAACGGACAACACATCACGCTGACGCAATACTGGCAAGCAGGGACACTCTGTCAAATGCTCCTGAGCGAGCCTCGATACCGGTCAGAACTGGCAACCTTGTTTCAGCGATTAGAGGCAGCAGGCTCGACCGATCTCGGGCCGCATCTCGAACCTGTCTGGAAAACCGATTGGGAAACATTAACCGCAGACTGGCGAGCATTCTGCGAACGGAAGTTTGCGAAGAAGTGATGCGGACACTTCTTCAATCAACTCACGACGCACAGTCCCACTGAGCTTAGGGACTGTCGGTTTTATCGCTTCTCTGTCAAGCCGCAGGCGCGCGGCGTGGAATAACGACTTACGCTTGCACGCACGCCTGTGGTTTGAGGTTATACGATCAAACCGACAACCGGCCCGGTTTGGAAAACCGGGCTACGCCATGATGGGCTGAATCACGTGGCCTCGGCTGATCGCATAGGGGCGATTCTGGCTGTCATAGAATTCGGTATCGGGCGACAGGCCGAGACAATGAAACATCGTCGCGGTGATATCTTCCGGGCGCACGAGTCCCTGACGCGGATAGGCACCGAGTGCGTCAGACGCTCCGTGAACGACCCCGCCACGAATGCCGCCGCCTGCCAGTGCGATCGAAAAGACTGGCCCCCAATGATCGCGTCCAGCGCGGCCGTTGAGCTTCGGCGTCCGACCGAATTCGGACATGCAGACAATGAGCGTCTCATCCAAACGACCTCGCTGCGACAAGTCCTCGAGCAACGCCGAAAACCCTTGATCCGTTGGCGGAATCAGGACTTCTCGCAGACGTTTCGTTTCGTTTGAGTGTGAGTCCCAACAAGGGTTATCCGAAGGCTCATCTGGACCGCGATACCAATTCACTTGCACTAAGCGAACGTCGGCCTCGATCAATCGTCGAGCCAACAAACAACTTTGGCCGAACGGCGTCATGCCGTATTGCAAACGAGTCTTTTCTGTCTCGGCGGAGAGATCAAACGCTCCTCGCGAAGCAGCAGAGGCAAGCAGGCCATATGCGCGAGTTTGTTGCTCATCGAACACTCGCGTACGAGTCGCTTGTACTGCGGCTTCTTGCTGTTGATCAAGCGATCGCACGAGCTCACGCCGTGACGCGAGTCGTTGCAGCGGAAAGTTGTCGGGCAATTGAAACTCGGTGATCTTGTAGTCGGCGGCCGATGGCTGACAACGGAAGAGCCACGGATCGACCGAGCGGCCCAGTAGTCCGCCATCTTGTCCCGGCCATGTGGAACCATCGGTGTTAAAGATGTGATTTGGCAGTCTTACTGACGCTGGCAAATGGCCGCGTACAGGACTCAACCTTTGCAGCACGGAACCCCAATTTGGCCAATCGTTCGGCGGACCTGGATTCGCGTTCTCCGTATTCATCGGCGCGTGCGGACGCCCCGTGAGCATGTAATAGCCACTCGATGAGTGCGCGTTGTCGTTCGTCGAAACCGCTCGCAGAACCGCGAGCTTGTCGGCATGTTGTGCAAGTCGCGGCATCAATTCGCCGAATTGAACTCCCGCGACATTCGTCGAAATAGGTGCGATGTCGCCACGCACATTGTCCGGCGATTCAGGCTTCGGATCCCAGGTCGAATGTTGCGGCGGGCCACCCATCAGGAACAACACAATGCAGGACTTCGCACGTCCGCCAGTCGCAGTCGTTGAGCCTTCAGTAGCAGTGGCCATCTTCTGGCTCATCAACTGAGGCAAAGTCAGACCGCAAGCGCTCAGGCCACCGACTCGAATCGCTTCGCGTCGAGTGATCTGATCACACAGTCGCATGCCTCGATTTTGAAAGCTGAGCATTACAGCCTCCTGATTTAGTTTTCGGCGAGCCAGACAGCGTTAGCATCCAAGCAACTTGCGGAACAAGTCCGGGGCCTAACACCGCCAGACTAACCAAATTCATAGCACGTTTTGAAAAGTTATGACGACTCATTCCTTGCAACTAACCATCGTTCGCAACCTATTTTGTAAAAAGGGCGACGACATCGAACGGAATCTTTCCAGCCATGACCTCGACATTGTCCGGAATTCTGTACACAGCAATGCAGGGGTCTGCAATACTTTCCTGAATTTTGCCGTCACGAAAATGAACGACCGCCCCCCTCAACTTCCCGTCCTTCACCCTGACATTTAGTGTGTAGAAACGCCAACCAAGTTCGTGCTTCTTCAATTGCATCTTTGCCAGAATATAAGTCGCGTCTTTGTCAGCGCGAAACTCCTTCGTTTGCTGAAATTCCCTCTCTCCGAAGGTGACGACCGGATTGACGGAGACAGGGAGCTTCAAGTCGGCACCTTTGACGATTTCAAGCGTGATGTCATAGCGACTGAGTTTATCGTGTTTCGCTGGATCAATTGCCTGGCCAACAACGGGTGCGACCAGCGTCGCTTTCTCATTCGATTGCGGGCCGAGCCATTCATTGAACGATGACTGGCCATGTGCCGGAACCGCACTAATGACAATAACGACGAGCAGGGGCGCGAATGACAATGGTCGTGTCATGGCATCTCCAGTTGACAGCGAGCATTTGTTTGAGGGCTACCCGATCTGGCCAATATTGATGTAAGCGTGGACGTGTGGGGCACCGCGGAAGTGCCACACGAAGGACGGGCCTTCGACGCGCCAGATGTCCCAAACTTTGTCGCTTTGCAAATCGCCTTGTTGGTAGAAAGCCATGTGCAGCTTCTCGACACCGCCGGTTGCTTTGAGAATTTCCATGACTTCATCAACGTCTTCAGCACGGTAAGGTGCCAACAAAACTTGGATGGTCTTTGTCACCAGTTGCTTCTGGTCATTGCTGAGTTGCCCAACGCCGATGCCGGGGAACGAACCCTTGTCACCTTGAAGAGCGACCGCTTCTTCCTTCGGAGCACTCGTCACCAATGCGAGTTGAGCTTGCTTCGCGTCGAGTGCTTTGAAGACTTCGTTAACCTGAGTCGTTTGGTAATGGAACAGGTTCGCCTTCGGGTTCTCTTCGCCGTGGCCGTAAACGATTGGACCGCCAAACGCCGCTTTGTCGACGGTGTTGCCATCCGCTCGCAACGTAAGATGTCGGCCAGTCAGCTCCCATTCAAACTTGGCTGTCCCTGGTTCGCCGAACATCGCCACGCTGTATTCGTCAATCCCGCCGATGTCGTCGCTCATCTGCTTCATCAATCGTCCGTAACCGTCTTCCGACGTCACTTGCTGAACGATCTGGCTGATGAGCTTCTTCTGTTCGCCACTGTAGAAGCGGTCACCGACCTTGGGCTTCGTGATTTGCCAGTTCGCGTTGATCTTTTTTCTCAGATCATGATCAAATGCGAAACAAATCGCCTTCTTTTGCTCAGCTGAGAGTGATTCAAAGAACTGGCCAACTATCGTCTCGGCGGCACTCTTGGAACTCGGTGCCGCATAAAGCCCGGGGAGCCCAACTAGCATCGGGATCGCGACGCCAGCCAAAGTTGCGGCACCCGCAGTCTTGAAGAATGAGCGTCGATCGAGAGATTCACAATCAGAACAAGCGAGCGAATTGCGGTTCATGAAACGTCTCCTACGGTGAGCGATACGAAACAGCGACAGCCATTTCCACGGTTCGCAACTTGTAACGCGATCGTAGGCAAAATGAGAGCACCCTTTAAAATTCTCCGACGACCTCGTTCCCTTGGCGCGTGACGAGATTTGCCAGCGTTCGCAGTTTGATTGACGAATTGATGAAGCGAACCGAGCCGTCGCACATCGCGAATTGCGATCCGCCATTGTGGAAGCTGTAAAATAGAAACCCCCACTCGTTCGAGCTGTTGATTCGCATGGGAATGCTGGCAGGAACCAGAGCCCCCGTACACCACTCTTGGCGTTGGCCAACTTCATAGGGATTGTCGTTCGTCGCCCAAGCTCCACCACGTGCTCGCGCGCAGTTCGGCAACGTCTTATCGGTTTGTGCCGGGGTCATTGTGAGTCCACGCCAAACATCTTCACGCCCAGCATCCTCACCAAGAAGGATCGTGAAACTTGTCCCATCTCGAACGTTCGCGAACTTACTCGGCCCTTCTGCTTCCGGCCGCAACGCCCCTTTCAAATCGCTGGTCATTGTCACGTCACCCTGAGCAATCAAGTCGTTGTTGATTGCCACGTTCACTCCTTCGGGAGCGAAATAATCACCGCAAGAACCGATCTTGTTCTGCGTCGCGGCATTCTCAACTTTGTTTTGAAAACGTGGTTGAGCGGGTGTTGATGGGCAATTGAAAACTGGGATGTAAGTTCTGACAGTGTTTCCGTTCGGAATCGGCATCCCGACATTAGGTGAATATTGCCCCGTGGTCCGCCACCAGTTTTCGGAGAGAAAATAGTTGGCCTTCGAGACAACATTCGTCTGCTCCAATTGACGCAACAAGTCAGGAGCCCAACTCCGCTGCGGATCGGTCGCACGCTTTGAATATGGCAGGGACCGAAACGTCTCGTCGTGATTGTGCATCGCCAATGCAACCTGTTTCAGATTGTTTTTGCACTGCGACCGTCGAGCCGCCTCACGTGCCTGTTGCACAGCGGGAAGCAATAACGAGATCAAAATGGCAATAATTGCGATGACAACCAGCAGCTCAATCAGTGTGAAGCCGCAGTGATCGCCTCGCCGTCCTCGATTGTTGTGAACTGCTCTCATCGTCGGTAATTCGCTTTCGTCGTCAGGTCATACTTTTTGAGTGGTTGAATCGCATCGCTTCAAAATACACGACGATTTCACGAAAATAGCAGAACGCCGAGGCGATTCTTTCATCGTTAAAGTCGAAAAAGCTGACAGCCTGAGTGTTCGGGGTGGGGAAAGCTGACATTGGCCTAACTGAATTCAGAACCTGCGTAGCGGAAATGTTACGGTCTCGATACAGTCCGCCCCTCTTCGGGCTTAGCCCGACGTATCCTGTGGACGAAAACGTGGTGAGGGAGAACCGGCCGTGGGCCGCACTTCAGTTCCTTGGCACGCGGGCAAAAAAGCTCGAATCGCTCGCTCATCAAAGCGACATCTGCCATTGGAACGCGCCAGGTTCGATGGCTTTTGATGGTGACGCAATTTCGCGTCCGGCGTGTCGGTCCTGGATTCCTCTTGCTCGGAAAATTGATCCTTGAGCTTTTCAGAAGTTGGACTCTCAGAGTCCGTAGTTCGTGCCGTAACAGCGGCTGGTTACACCGTCCCTACCCCCATTCAGGCACAGTCCATCCCAATCGTGATCTCTGGTCGCGATCTGCTGGGAGTGGCTCAAACAGGCACTGGCAAGACCGCCGCGTTTGCGCTGCCGATCATTCATCGGCTGCTGCAAGAGCGTCCGGCTCAGACAGAGTCGAATGCTACTGTGCCTCGCGCAGTCAGCGAGCAGTCAGCTACCGGTAGCAATGATCGACGATCGAACTTTCAACGTGATGACAGCCGCAACATGGCTGATCGGAATGTTCGGCCAGCGGCGAACGCTCGTAAAATTCGCGTGTTGGTCCTGTCACCGACTCGCGAGTTGGCTTGTCAGATCGGCGATAGCTTTGCCAAGTACAGCGCGGGAACTCCATTGCGACACACGACTGTCTTCGGCGGCGTGAGCCAATTTCACCAAGTGAAAGCATTGCGCCACGGCGTGGACATTCTTGTCGCAACTCCGGGTCGTTTGATGGATTTGCGTGAGCAGGGTTTCATTGACCTCAGCCATGTGCAAATCTTCGTGCTCGATGAAGCGGATCGAATGCTCGACATGGGCTTCTTGCCCGTCGTACGGCGGATCGCCGAAATGCTGCCAATTGTCCGACAAACATTGTTTTTCTCGGCCACAATGCCGCCAGAAGTTCGCAGCTTGGCTGACACGATTCTCAAAGACCCAGCAAGCGTAGAAATCTCACCGGTCGCGACCACTGCCGACAACATCGAACAGTCGGTCTATCTTGTTGAGAAGGCTGACAAGATCCGTTTGCTGCGGCATTTTCTCAAGCAACCTGAAGTGGCACGCACGTTGGTCTTCATCAAGACCAAACATGCAGCGGATCGTGTTGCCGACCAGTTGGATGCTTCCGGATTTCGAGTTGAGGCGATTCATGGAAATCGTTCGCAGTCCCAACGTCAGCGAGCACTCGACAGCTTCAAGTGCGGGCGATCGACCGTGTTAATTGCGACTGACCTTGCCGCTCGTGGCATTGATGTCGATGGCATTACACACGTCATCAACTTTGATTTACCGATGGAAATCGACAACTACGTGCATCGCATCGGTCGCACAGCAAGAGCCGGTGCCAGCGGCGTTGCGATCACATTCTGTTCCGGCGAAGAGCGAGGTCGTTTGCGAGCAATCGAGCGTTTGATTCGTCAGCGTTTAGAAGTCCGTAACGATCTCCCGAAGTTCGTTGCCGAGGCTGCTCCGCAGCGTTCCAGTAATCACGGCGGGAACGGACCGGTTGCCAACGGAACTCGCTCACGTCGTCCCGATGAAAATCGTGCAGAGTTTGCAGATAACTTCGCAGAGGGTCTCGACGAGGGTGCGGAAATGAGCGAGGAGGAAATCGTCATCGCTCGCCGCCGCGAGGCCGACTCCGTTTCACAAAGAGGCCGGTCGACCCTACGACCAGTCGGCACCGAGCGACCGACTCAATCATTCCGTAACCAAGGTGGCTCGCAAGAGAATGCGCCTCGACATGGCAACGGACCACGAGGGCCACGTCGCTTCGGTAAATCTAGTGGCAACGGTGGAAGAAATGGCGGAGGTGGAAAGCCCCATCGCCCCTTCGCAAGCTCAACCCGATAAATGGTTGGCTTGCCGTTCCTGCGGTGCGCGCGTGCATCAAGTTTGTGGCATTAAAATAGGCACGCGAGACGCATGTGCCACAAAAACACCGAAAGGCCGTGAAACATTTCACGGCCTTTTCTCTTAGGATCATTTGCGGGCGACGCACTCACGCACTCACGCGATGACGGCGGTCACCTTGATCGCGCAACTCCGCTAACTTTTGTTCGATTTCGGCCAACTGACCAACCATGCGTTCTTGAACTTCTAGCAGCAAGGCTGCAGCTTCCAGACAGGCCGCTTCGCGTTGCTCAACATGCTGCGATCGTTTATCGAAGTCCAGGAACGACTGGTTGAGTTTTTCGACAACACAACCCATCTCCTGAGTCGTAACGTCTTGTACTGTGGCAACCGGTAGGTCGCTCTGCACATTGTGTCGACCCGCCCGATCGCGATGTTGTTGGACCGCATCAATCAGCGCTCCGGCACCGAGCTTCAGTCGCCGATCAAATCGCTCAATCATTTCCATTTCGTGGTCGAGCGCATCAACCAATTCTTCGGCACTCAGATCGGCAATCTTCTCACGGCCAAACTCGCCTCTGAGCGAAAAGTGAGCAGTAGAGCGCACGGGCACGACCACGTCTTGAGGGGTGGCCGGCTGCTTCCGCTCCAGCCGCACAACTAACTGGAATGCTCCGATTTCGATCTGGTCACCGTGACGAAGAACGGAAGAACTCACTGCCTGTCGGTTTACGAACAACTGCGGATCGGGAGCAACAACCTCAATCCAAAAATTTCCGTTCTCGAATTGCAACAAGCTGTGCAGAGCCGGAATGTCTGGGCCACCGAGTTGAAGATCGCAGTCTTCATCTCCGCCGATCAAAAACTTGTCATGCAGATGAGTCATCGGCCTCAGCGGATGCTCGGTCTGGCCTCGGAGGATTTCGAGGGAGAGACCAACATCGCAAGCGTTCTGTTGAACGGCGGTAGTATTTTGCAATGAAGCATTCAACGGCGAGCCCTCCATTGGCCCCAAAGCTCGGCCGTATTTGGCGAGTTTCGGGTGTCGTCAGAAGAATTCGACACACACCGAAATCCAACGTGAGTTGATTTCTCACCCCGACCGTTTCGCCCTGTGCGATCGTTATTGCCGGTCGAACAACTCTTGAGAAGGTGTGCCGGTCAGCTTGAGTTGGCAGACAAGCATCTTGCGAGTTATGTCAAATTAGGAGATTTGCAAAAACACCTCCGATCACAAGGCTTGTTTTCCCTTTTCAGCAAACACAGGACTGCTCGGTCTCGGCAAAGTTTCACTCTCTTTACGAATGAGCCGGTTTTCGGAAAGTCTCATCACAAACAAGTTGTACCGCCGATGCCACGACGAAGACTTACTGGCCGATTAAACTCCTTCGTAGGTTTCTGTCGTGAATGCCTCACTTCGTTTGTTCGTTCCGGAGCTGTCATCAGACACTCCACTCACCCTTCCAAAGACATTGTCTCGTGGCCATCAGTCAGTTCGCAGGATTCGAAATATGAGCCAAGAAGAGTCCTTCAAGTCACGTCTCCCCTCACTTACCAATCGCATCGTCGAGACTTATCAGCAGATCAGCACGATTAACCATTTGGGACATTCGGCACTCCCCAGTCGCGAGGCGATCATCCAAATTCTGTTTGATCTGACCGAAATTCTGTACCCCGGTTACCGACGAAGGCAGAACTTGAATCTCGGCAACGTCGTGTATCACACCGGCGATCTGATCGACGCGATTTTTGATTCTTTAAGCGAACAAATCACTCGCGCTTTAGAACACGAATCTCGCGTGAGCAATCCAACAACCAACGCTGCGGTAGTTGCAAAAGACTTCAGTGCGTTGTCGCAGACCAAGGCCTTCGAGTTCCTCGAAACTCTGCCCGAGATTCGCCAGATGCTCGCGGCTGATGTGCAAGCCGCGTTCGACGGCGACCCTGCTGCGAAGAATCTCGACGAGATCATCTTTTGCTATCCGGGGCTGGAAGCGATCACCGTGCATCGTATTGCTCACGAGTTGTACCGCCTACAAGTCCCGTTCATTCCGCGAATCATGTCGGAATGGTCTCACAGCCGAACCGGAATCGACATCCATCCGGGAGCACAGATCGGTCCCTCGTTCTTCATCGACCATGGAACCGGGGTCGTCATCGGGGAAACGACGGTTATCGAACGTCAGGTCAAGCTGTATCAAGGAGTGACATTAGGCGCTCTCAGTTTCCCCAAGGATGAAAGCGGCAACATCATTCGCGGTGCGAAACGACACCCGACGATTGAAGAGGGCGTCGTTATCTATGCAAACGCAACTGTACTTGGCGGTGATACAGTCATCGGGCGGAATTCCGTGATCGGCTCCAGTTGTGCGGTCAGCAAGAGCGTCGCACCGAACACAATCGTCACGCTCGATAAGCCGCAGCTCCGATTTCGAGAAGCCTCCTAACCGGAATCATGGACAGTTCGTCAGGCGCAAAGGCTGACCGAATTCAAAGTCGCTCGGTGAGTCGCCACTTAAGAATGGAATGGAAGTACGACGGTGAAGGTCGTCCCTTTTCCTAATTGGCTTGTCGCTGAAATTGTCCCGCCATGGGCTTCGACGACCGCGCGACAAATACTCAGTCCAAGCCCCGTTCCCTTCGTTTCCGATTCACGACGGCGGGCATTATCCGCCCGAAAGAACCTTTCAAAAAGACGCAGTCTGTCTTCTTCGCGTATCCCAATGCCGGTATCTGAAACTTCTAAGGTGAACTGCGACAAAGTCGCGTGACGAGTCAGCGTGATGGAGACAGTGCCGCCATCCGGAGTGAACTTGATCGCGTTGTCCAGCAGGTTGTTAAGAACTTGGCGGAGATGCTGTCGGTTCCCTTCCATTTCTGCTCGATCGATCGTCCCGACATTCAGCTGAATATCTTTCGCTTCGGCCACGCCGCGAAACATTTCCACGGCTTTATAGACAACGTTATCGATCGAAAAGCGTTCTCCTCGATTCTTGAGAACGTCCGCTTCAGTTTCAGAGAGCAGCAAGAGTTGATTGACGAGCGCCTCTAACGAACTTCCTTCTTCGATAATCTCACCGAGAAGTTCCTCATATTCCGTCGCCGTTCGATTGCTCCCCAACGCCACCTCAACAGAGCTACGAATAGCAGCCAACGGAGTTCGTAATTCGTGAGCGGCGTTCGCCAAAAAGTCTCGACGAACCTCCAAATGCCGGGCGATTCGATCAAGCAACTGATTCACGGTTTTCGCCAACTGATCCAACTCATCGTCAGTTCCGCGCAAAGGAAGCCGTTCTTGAAGCTGATCGGGATGTAAGCGGGCAGCGGTATGAATCACTTCGGCCAAATATCCCGTGGTTCTTCCCGCCAACCAATATCCAACCGGAGGTGCGCCAACCAACACGACTCCAACAAACAAAAAGACCAACTGATCAATCTGCGAGAGATCTTCGTTGATCAACGACAATGAAGCACCGACACGAATGATGACCGGAGGCCGGGCTGTGTTTTCGTGATATTGGATGACTCGAAAGTCACCAATAGTCATCGGCACGAAATCAACAGCGTTCGAAAATCCCAGTCGAGGGACCGGCGTATTTTGGCTCGCCCAAATCTCTTCATTTTGGGTACTCAAGATGCGAACGTACCAGCGGTGAGCAGAGTGACTCAGTGCCTTACGATCTAGCTCTTCATGCAACGCGGCAGATTCAGGCGGATAAACCTCGGGGATTTCCAGAGCAATGTTCTCCAAATCCTCTTTCAACAGCGCGTCAATTTCATGGAACAGTGCATTGCGAACGCCGATTCGCAAACCGAATAAAGTCGCCACGGTGGCAAGAGCCACGACTGCTGTGTTCCAAAGCATCAAGCGGAAGCGAAGCGTCCGACGCTGGGTCATCAATCGCAACCACTGGCTGCGAAGAAATTCAGACATCGATCGTGTGGCCATTGTCTCACTGCCTTTGGTCTCTTGACCTTTATTGAGCCAACAGCGAGTAGCCACGACCTCGAACAGTTTGAATCAATTGCCGGTCATATCCCCTATCAACCTTACTTCGTAGACGATTGATGTGAACCTCGATCACATTGGTCGCTCCTTCCCAATTCGAGTCCCACAAGTGTTCGCACAACATTTTGCGGGTGACAACTTGCCCGGCATAACGCATCAAAAATTCCAGCAAGCTGAACTCGGTCGGTGTGAGGTCAAGTTCGCGTTCTTGTCGAATCACGCGGCGATTGGTCAGATTCAGCGTCAGTTCACCAACAACCGTCGAGGCAGACGGCTTTACTTGCGTGCGACGACAAATTGCATCCAGGCGAGCAATCAACTCCGGAAAAGCGAACGGCTTCACCATGTAGTCGTCAGCCCCGGCGTTCAATCCGGCTACCCGTTCGTCGATTGTTCCTAAGGCCGTCAGGATGAGAACCGGGGTTCGCTGCCCTTGGGCACGCAGACTTTTGAGAACTTCAAGCCCCGGCAAGTCTGGCAACAGTAAATCGAGCAAGATCACATCGAACTGTTGCGACTGAGCCTCTTCAAATCCTTTTTGGCCACTCCGCACCCATTCACATTGATGGCCTGCTTCCAGTAATCCACGCTGTACCGCTTTGCCTAAAACGGCATCATCTTCGATGATCAGTAAGTTCATGAACTCTCTCCCCCATACGATTCTCATACGCTTGTGAGCCGATCACTCAGCCTTTTGTAAGCGATGCTTCTTCGGAGAGTAACAACGTTGGGGAACCGCGCAAGGAGCCTCACAGATTCGTAACCAAAACAACAATGGCGTTGCCTTTCGCCCGCATCGCGATGCCACATTGTTGGCGAAATGCTCAATCCAAAAATCAGCGTTTCTTAGTTGTCGCCTTCTTGACGGTCATCTCCGTGACCTTCTGACTTTCACCCTCTTTTTTCACTTTGAAGGTGATCATCGCGCCGTCGGCATTTCTTACAGCGAGAATCTTGGCTCCACTTTCCGTACGTGGCTTACCGGCAGCTTGAAGTCCTACGAAGAGTTTCTTCAGCTCTTCCTTCTGTTGATCGGTGGCTTTTCCATCACGAACATCGCCCAGTAATCCCTTGCAGTTTGGACTGATGAACTCTTCCAGGCCACTTAGGTCTCCACTCAATAGTTGCAACACAACTTTTTCTGCTGAGTATTCTGGCGTTCCGACTTGCGCACTCGGATTCTTTGGCACACCGCCGCCCGGACCTCCACCACTTCCTGGCCCTCCGCCTCCAGGCGGTCCAGCGAAACCTGCACCTGCGGCAGCGTTAGGGGCACCCGCACCACCGGGCATCGGGTTTACGCCGGCACCAGCCCGCTGCATTTGTGCCATTTGTTCGGGAGTCCTTCCAGCAGCAGCCCCTGGCTTTTGCGGATTCGCGTTCGCCCCAGCGCCAGCACGTTGCATCTGAGCCATCTGCTCTGGAGTCATATTGCCACCGGCACCGGAGTTCTGCGGCATCGGAATTGCGCCGGCCCCAGCTTTCTGCATTTGAGCCATTTGTTCCGGAGTCATGTTGGCGCCAGAACCGGAATTCAGCGGCATTGGAGTCGCACCAGCCCCCGCTTTCTGCATTTGGGCCATTTGCTCTGGAGTCATGTTGGCACCAGAACCAGAATTCGGCGGCATCGGACCAGCGTTTCCACCAGAATTCTGCATCTGAGCCATCTGTTGAGGATTCATTCCGGCACCACCGTTGGGCATGGCCGCACCGCCAGGCATTCCTCCCGGCGGCATTCCGCCAGCTTGCATTCCTGGCATTCCTGCTGGCTGCATCCCCGGCATCGCTCCAGGTGCCGCATTCTGAGCAGCAGGCTGCCCCCCAGCCGCCGGTGCGGCTGCAGGTTGCTCAGGTTCGGAAGAGCAACCCAACATGCAGCAGAGACTGAACACAGGCAACAACATCTGACGCGACAACTTTTGCAATTCCGTCCTGGAGACATGGCTCGCAAACGGATTGGCCAGTGACGACAACCGGAAAACAATACGCGGCATGAGACTCTCCCTGCACAAGCTGAATAAAGCCAAACGCGATCATTGATCGTTGAGCAGAGTAATGTTCTGCAGAACCAACGTCACGTGTTCGCGGGCACATCCAACAGCGGGCGAACCACTTGGCAGCCGATTTGGCCCAGGTCATTTTGCAGCCGAGCGAACATTGCATCATCCACACAGACGCCGATGATGGCACCGCCAGATCCGGCGAACTTCGCGCTCGCTCCCGTTCGGCGAGCAACCTCAATCATCTCAATATGGCTGCTCGCCAATTGGCAGATACTGCGGCGCGTGTTGAAATTCTCGTCCATTAAAGCAGATAACTGACATGCGTCGTGTTTCTGAAGAGCCTCGTATGCCTCTGCGGCCAGTCCGGCAAACTTCTGCATCGCTCCGTGAACAGCCGGGTCGCCGGCCTGATAACGGGCTCGCAACGGATAGTGTAAGACCTCGGTCGGCTCCCCTACTTCTGGGCTATAAGCGAGATACAACGGTGGCAGAATCTGTGGATCAAGCGACTCGTACACACCGCATGAAAAACCCATCTGTTCGGTCATGCGGTCCTTCGCGAAATCCATGTAGACCAAACCGCCGTAGACCTGAATCACTCGGTCCTGCAAGCCCGCCGCAATTCCGAGTTCTCCGCTTTCAATACTCAACGCCAGCGATGGCTGAATCTGTCGAGGAATTTCAACCCGATAGAAATCGATCAAAGCACGCAAGGTCGCAACGATGATCGCGCTCGATCCCGCCAAGCCCACTTGCCGAGGGATATTGCTCTGATACCTCACCGCAAAGTTGCGGTCATGCAACGCCAGTCCGTTCTGCTGACAGAACTCAACGAAGCGTTTGATCGTCGCCTTTACCAAGCGAACGCCGCCGTAGTAACCATGCAATCGTACGTCATGCACAAGATCTTGAACGGAGCCGAACCGACTTCGATCATCCTGACTGAGAACGATTTCAACCTCGTCCCATTCATACAACACGACCTCAGCCCAGAAGTTTTTGAGCGTCAATGAAATCGTCTTGCCGAAATAGCCGTCCGAGGGATTGCCAACCAATCCGGCTCGGGCGTAGGCGCGTCGTCGTAATAACTCCATGAAGAAACCTCGGCTCGCTCCAACTGAGATGATGTGAGATCGTGATCGTTAGCAGCGATTGGGGATGGCGAAAGTTTACGTAGCCATCATCGCTCCGCGAGACGAGCCGAATGCTCATCAACGTACTGTCGCGTGATCGGCTCGTCACGCGGAGGGATGGCGGCTATGTAGGTGCGGCTTCGCCGCGTTACGTATTCAACAACTTCTTTGCGTGCTCTCGCAGCGCCGCTCCGTATTGCGGATCGTTAAGCGCGAAGTCGAAAAACGCTTGGAAATAGCTTTCGAAATTGCCGATGTCGAAGCGGCGTTCTTGCTCGGTCAGCCTCACGCCGATCCCCTTGTGGCCTCGCTGAAGCAACAAGCGGATTGCATCTGTAAGCTGGATCTCGCCTCCTTTGCCCGGCTTGGTTTGAGTGAGTGCGTCAAAAATCACCGGGCTGAAAACGTATCGAGCCGCGACCGCCAAACGACTCGGTGCTTCAGCAACGCTCGGCTTTTCAATCAAATCAGCCAACTCAAAAAGATCGCCGTCCGCTGACCCCTTCGGCTTCGCGATGCCGTAATGCACAACGTCGTGAGCCGGAACTTCTTCAAACGCGACAACGACATCCGCTTTTTCTTGTTCAAAGATCGACGTCATTCGCGAAACGATGTCGGACTGGGCGTGCATCCCGATGATTGAATCACCCAACGCGACCACAAATGGCTGCTCACCAATCATCGCACGACCACATAATACGGCATGTCCAAGTCCAAGTTGTCGTCGCTGTCGTGTGTAAAAGTACTCAACGTCTTCACGTTCAAACTGCAACTCTTGAAGTTGCTCTTCACGTCCGGTTTCACGGAGATAACTGATGAGTGGCGAGTCAATGTCGAAATGATTCTCGATCGACGTCTTCCCTTGTCCGGTGATGAAGAGCAAACGGCGAATCCCCGATTGCACCAACTCTTCAACAACATATTGCACGACCGGTTTCCGCCCGACCGGCAACATCTCCTTCGGCTGCGACTTCGTTGCCGGTAGCAAACGAGTTCCCCAACCGGCCACTGGTACTAAAGCAATGTTGATCATTGAACGACCTCAAGTTGTGATTGAACCAAGTCAGTATTCCTCGAAAACCGTTCGGAAGGACGTGATCTTTGCCAGGAATCTCGCTTGTCCGACCCGCAGCATGAGTACGATCCGTTTGCTCCCGAAAGCCGGAAAACTCCTGAATTGCCGCTACGCAAGTGGTCGAGGCGAAATTCGCTCGAATTCGCGTCGGTCACGCTGATTGCGTAATTTGGGAGAAACAGGGTGGTGATTTCGGCTTCAAAACGGCCTGCGAAATCCCTACCGTCGCTCCGGTTTAACATCAGGACGCTCCGCCGTTTGTTTCTTGCCAGTAACACTTGAACGAGCCGAAAAGCCTCACGTTGACCAACTTTTGGAACCGGACTAAATTCCGGCCCGCTGGCGGCTGATAGGTTATTGCGTACAGATTCTTGGGCGACGTGAATGGCCTCCGCACGACGACACTCTGCATGTTTTTCAGCCCTTGCTGTCACGGAGGACGGCGTGCGAAAAGTTGGTTATTGGATGCTCTGCTTGATGGCAATCATCTGGTTCAGCGTGGGAGGCTGTCAGCGTCAAAACGTGACATCTCCTGAGCCGATCTGGCGTGGTACCAATCGTCCGGGATTTGGATTAGCTCCGGTCCCGGAACCACACGCGATTTTGCCTCCGGTCAACGCCCTTCCACAGTTACCCACGGGCAATCCGTGGAAGCCTTCGGTGCCGTTGCGTGATTGGAAGCACATCGTCATTCATCACACGGCGTCGGAATCTGGAAATATTGAAACTATCAATGCCGCTCACTTGGCTCGCAAAGACTCAAAGACGGGCAAAGCATGGTTGGGTATCGGATATCACTTTTTGATTGGTAACGGCAGCGGCATGGAGGACGGTGAAATCGAACCGACATTCCGTTGGCGTCAACAACTGCACGGTGCTCACGCCGGAGTTGAGGAATACAACCAGCACGGAATCGGTCTCTGCCTCGTCGGAAATTTTGAGAATCATCGACCGTCAGTTGCGCAACTGGCATCGATCAAACGTCTCGTTGGGGTGTTGAAGTCGGAGTACCACATCAGCAGCAACAAAGTAGTCGGACATCGCACAGTGAAATCAACTGCATGTCCCGGCAAACTGTTCCCGCTGGATGAAATTGCCCAAACAAACGATCTGCCGACGTTAGGAAAACTTGAAACTGAATTGCTACCGCAATTCGTTCAGGCCGAAGGGAGAACTCTCGAATGACAACTCCTGCAAATGATCCTTGGATGGGCCGCTGGTCCGCAGGGCGTGTCTCTCCCGCGATTGATTTGCGTCAACGCAAACCGTGGGACGTGATGGCTCCCGTTGATCAAGCGGTTCCTGGTGCGCCGACAGGCGATACAGAGACCATGTCGCTGGAAGTCGCCGTTGTTGGCGCGGACGCTCCGTGGGGACGATTTGCGCTGCCGGATGAGTCTCCGGTCTACCTGCCGCACAACTACGAACCGAATTATCCGTATCCGCTCGTGGTCTGGTTGCACGATTCTGAATGGACCTCTCGCGAACTGCTTGATCTTGTGCCGCGAATTAGCCCACAGAATTTTCTCGGTCTATCCGTTGAAGGACTGACCGCGACAAACCGTTTCGCTGCTGGGCCGATGTCACCCCCGAATTGCCTCGATCCGCTCGATGGATTACTCGAAACACTGAAAGATATCGCCGGACAAATGCGGCGAGAATTTCACGTACACAGCGAGCGGATTTATCTCGCCGGTTTCGGCGATCAAGCGTCGGTTGCCTTGCGAATGATGCTTCGTCGCCCGGAATGGTTCGCCGGTGCGCTGGCCTTTGGGCTGAGAACATCAAAACTCGAACCGATCACGAACTACGACGACCTGCGCGGTAAGCGAGTTTTCCTCAGCGCCGGAATTCGGGATGTTCGGGTTTCTCTTCCCGACCAAGTGTCGCTGGGTCGGCTCTTACGTTCCGCCGGTGTGAACGCCGTTCTCCGGTCGTATGACTCTGGAGAAGAACCAAGTCCTAAGCTGCTCAACGACATCAACCACTGGTTGATGAATTCGATCCACGAATCGACGTTGGTCTGAAACAGAGATTCGTAAATCGTTGCCGATCATGGGAAAACATAGCATCGAGCGTCATTTCGGAGGCGAGTAGCGAGCGCAACTCGCCTCCGATTGGCTTTTCAGAGTTACTTTTTCTCGACCAGCCAAATGTTGCGGAAGCGGATCGGGTTGCCGTGGTCTTGTAGATAAATCGGGCCAGGCTCAGCACCTTCCTGGAGTGGGGACGCAGTTGTCGCTTTCGGAAGCTCGGTATTGTTCTGAATCTTCACGCCGTTGTGTAACACTGTGATCCGAGCGTTTCCTGTCTTTTTGCCATCCGCATCAAACTTCGCAGCGGTGTATTCGACGTCATACGTCTGCCATTGCAGCGGCGGCAGGCACATATTCACGTCGGGCTTATTGATTGTGTAGACGCCGCCGCACTCGTTGTGTTCACCAGAGAGGCCAAAACTATCGAGGATCTGCACTTCGTAGCGGCCCTGCATGTAGCAACCGCTGTTGGCTCGACCTTGACCGCGAGCGGCAGGCATGTACGACAGCAGGAATTCCAGGTGAAGAGAAAAATCTTGGAACTTTTGCTTGCTGGCGATACCTTGAGACATCAGGCCGTCGACAAACTTTTTCGGATCAGTGAAAGCCTCGCCCGACTTGCCGTCGAACAATACAACCGAACCTTCGGGAGCTTTCTTGCCCAGCGTCGGGCTCTTGCGTTCGACCTTCTTCATCTCTCCGAGAAGCTCGTTCTTCGGTGACGTGATCACGGCGACGCCGTTCTTGATCGCAGCGGAACCATTCTCACCGGAAAACGTAACGACACCGTCTTTCGAACTGCCGTCAACTTCGACCTTCTTCTCTTTGTCCCAGCCAGCGCCTGGTAATCCGCCGGAATACGCGACAGCGTGAAACTTCCCTTCGCCCAGAGCAATCACTTGCAGGCCCCACTTAGCTTTGCCGTCTTGATTCCCCAAGTCTCCTTCGTATTCACCTTGAATGGCGAAGTCTGGATCTTTCTTCGCCTCGACGATCGTGATCGCCACGATGTTCTTCGGCGAATCGGCGGCGGGTGAACTGACTGGTGCGACCAAGCCGCAAGCCAGCGCTGCGGAAAGAGACCATCCAAACAACGCAGCGGGATGAACGAGGGCTCGCATGAAGTGTGCTCCTGAAGGTGGGGTTGAAATGGGGAATCCAAAACGGCGGCATTGTGCGACGATGGCTCGAATCACACAAGCGGCGCGACTTCCCGATTGTGGGTTTGTGGCATAGAGTAATCTGCGAATAGCTCACCAAAAAACAGAAACTTCCGCTCATCAGAAGAACGAATGACATGGCCGAAGATCCGAAGAAAAAAATCGCCGGTGACTGTTTCCGCAAAGGGAACGAGGCGATGGCGAAGCAGAACTGGGACTATGCGATCGAAATGGTCGGACAGGCAGTCAAGTTCGATCAGGGGAACCTGTTGTTTCGCCAAGTTCTACGCGGCTGTGAGCAGCGAAAATATCCCAAAGGGACCGGCGCAAAGATGGCCGGAATGCGTTTGATGGGAGTTAAAGGAAGCATCAAGAAGGCACGCATGACGAAGAACTGGGCGCAGCTTGACCTCTCTGCCGAGGAGGGACTCACTCTGACTCCTTGGGATCCCGATTTGAACGCGGACGTCGGCGAAGCGACCGCCAATTTAGGTTTCATCGACGTTGCCGTGTTTGCTTATACAAAGGCGGTCGAAGCCGATCCAAACAACAAAGGTCATCTCCGCTCATTGGGGATGCTGTTGGAACAGAAAGGTGAGTTCACCGAGTCCATCAAATATTGGGAACGAGTCTTCAAACTTGATCCACTCGATACAGAAGCCCGATCGAAGATCACACAGCTCAATGCCAGTTCAGTCATTCGTGACGGTGATTTCGAGGACGAGCAAGGGAAGAAGACAGAACGTTCGATCGAAGAGATCCGCAAAGTGATCGGCAAGCAAACGTCGGCCGCAGCAGCATCAGCCGACGGCCCCGGTCAGTCGGAAGAAGCGGACCTGCAACGAGCGATCCGCAAAGACCCGGACAACAAGGATGTGTTCCTCAAGATGGCAGACTTTTATCGCCGCAATGGCAAGACCGAAGAAGCACGCGACATGTTCCAGAAGGCGATGGAACTCTCCGGTGGCGATCACAACATTCGCGAACAGGTCGAAGACTGTGAACTCGAATTGATGCGGAAAAACGTTGATATCGCCAAGCAGAATGCCGCAAAGAAACCGGGGGACGAGGATGCCAAGACAACCTCACAAGAGCTCGCCACCGAACTCCTGAAGCGGGAGATCGACGTTTACCGCAGCCGCGTCGAACGACATCCAAATGACCTTCGAGTGAAATACACACTGGGACAAAGCTTCTTCAAGCTGAAGATGTACTCGCAAGCGATCCCGATGTTTCAAGCGGCTGTCCAAGACACGCGCATCGAAGCGGACGCACTACTGCTGCTGGCAAAATGCTTCATCAACGAAAAGAAGGGGATTCTCGCACGTAAGCAGCTTGAGAAGGCGATCACAAAACTCAACGCTCAGGAAAACAAAGCGACGTTTTTGGAGGTACATTACTACCTCGGGCGACTGTGCGAAGAAGCGAAGGACTCCAGCAAGGCATCTGAGCACTATGGCGAAGTCCTGGCGATCGACTACGAGTACAAAGACGCGCTGAAACGGATGGAAGGTTTGCCGTAACAGAAAACGTAGCACTCGCGCAGTCTATTCGGTGAGATGTTTTGCGCGATCGTTTAACCGCACGCCGCAGGCGCACGCGTTTCAAAATTGCACGCCCGCAGTATGCCGTTAAACATCTCATTCGACCCCTTGAGGTAAACGGTTGAATCACATCTCGGGCATCGGTTGCAGCTCAGCCGCGATACCCCGCAGGTCGTTCAAGTACGCTCGCAGCGCCAAGTGAGTTGCTCGGAACGCGGGTAACTCGTGAATCATTTGGTACTGAGCTTCCGCTTGAATGCGATCGAACTTTGTAACGATGACGTCTACTTCTTGAATCCGGACCAAGAGATCATCGGGAGCATCGTCCATCGTGACGAGTGTTTCCAAACGGAGATAAGTCTGCCAGCGATCGGCGGACTGCCATGTCTCGAATGCTCGTGACAATGCATTGGCCGCAGAACTGACTCGATGACGTTGGCTCACAACCGGATCGGTCGCCATCACATGCAGGCCAATATTGAGCATGTTGAAGCCCCACAACTGAGAGACCGATTTGAAAGCTTCGTCTTGAGCGACTTCCTCAAAAATGTCGGCAACGGCTTGCAATCGCAGACGAGCGGAATCATCGAGCGGCTCATCGCACTCGGACAGAATTTTGCCGATTGCTGCGAGCTGCAAATGATCAATCCACTCGGAACCGGTGTCTGACTGAGTCAAATCACCTTCGAGATCATTGAGCGCCGTCGCCATCAACTTCTGTTGTTCGGACAGCGGCATCTCGTTAAACGCGTCGGCAGACGGAACTGCTCGTTGCGGTGGCCGAGGTGTCGTACCCGCTGACGGCAACGCGGTCACCTGTTGCGGAGCAGCCAAATAAGTTGGCGAGTAGACCGTCACAGGCTGCGGATTGATCACTGCCACGGAGTAAGGATCGTTGTATCCCCCGTAATAAGGAGCCGCATAGTTGCTGTTCCAGCCGTGCCCCGAGGAGCCGATGAAAAACCAACGCGAACCGTGATGATGGTGATGATGATGCCGGTCAACATCGACATGAACGACTCGGCTGGGATGGTGATCATGATCGTGGTCGTGATGAACGGTGTCGAGCTTACCGTGATAAGGCTTCACAATCGGGCCAACGGCGTGGCCTTGATGACCGGGCGTGGCGGGATGAGTCGGTTTGATATGGTCCTTGTCGCCAGGACGATGCTCATCGCCTGCATGCTGTCCGCCGGGACGGCCATTTCCTGAGACAGCACCTGCGGCAAGACCGGTTGCAATCCCCGTCGTCACAATGGGCTTGTCATGATCGTGATCACGCTCTGGTTTTACGGTGGGACGTGGCTTGGGATGATGCTTAGGAGGTTCTACTTTCGGACCCAAAGAAGCAGCCGATTGTGTTCCCGCGATTGCAGGATGAGTACCAACGAGAGGCTGCGCGTGGAGGTCAATAGAGCCAGGTTTTTGAATGTCGAGTTTGCTGTCTCGATCGCGATCTTTATCGCGTTCAGGACGTCCCATCGATGAGTTCGCACCGGCGGCGAATCCAGAAAGGGAACCGCTTGAACGAGAGGGCTTCGCATGATCGCTATTCGGCTTGACCGACTGACGTGGACTAGGAAGCTGTCTGGGGGCTTCGGCTGGCTTCAATGAGTTGATTGGTGTTGAACCGGTATTGGCTGGCTGCGTGGCAACGAGAGGAGCGTTACCTCGATTGGTTAAGCCAGCCTTGTGGTCACTCTCGTGTTTGCGATCGCTGTTATGGTCAGTCACCGACCGGCTCGGCGCAGAAAGCTGCCGATTCGGCTGCTCGTTCCTTCGATGCGTCTCTTTATCGTTCCGAACTGCGGGAGGTGGCGCGGAGTGTACCTGAGCCTGCGGCTTCGCAACTGGTGGTGCGACATGCTGCGGTCGCTCTTGTCGTTCTGATCGAGGAACTGGAGCCGGCTTGGGCGCTGGTACCGATGCAGGGCGAGGTTGTTCAACTCGCTTTTGTTCAACAGGTTTGTGTTCTGGCTGACGATGCTCAGCCGGTTTATGTTCGACTCGCTTGGGTTCGGGAGCTTTGTGCTCATGTTTCCGTTCCGCAGGCTTGTCTTCGTTTTTCTTTTTATCGGCCAATGCCGCGGTCGTGGCGACCGAGCAGATTAGAAGTGTTCCCAACGTGGTGACAAAAAACTTTGACATGATGGCATTCCTGAAAACGGGGATCGGACGTCGCCCGCAATGCGAACAACATGCCATGAATCGAAGGCAGAGGGAAAGTCTCAGATTCGATCAATCTTGGGGAGGTCGATTTCCTGATTTCACCGGTGTCAGCGAGGGCGGACGATTCACGTGACATTGATCTTGAGGCCAAAGTGTTGTGAAGCACTCACCCTCGTTGACGCGCCGGATTACTTAGCTGACGTCAACTCGACGCAGATGCAGTCAATGCGATCTCAGCCCGCAGTGATCTCAGCGAGCGACAACCCAGCGGCGGCGTGACTTTGACAGAAAGGCTGTCTTTGCCTTGCCGAGGAATATCCAGAACTCGGGCGTATCGATCTCGCGTAGCCAATGCACGGAGATCACCACTTCTTGCCAAGCTCCGGTTGCCTCATCTTTGACGCGAACTCGTTCGCCACGCCCATACGCTTCGATCTCACGAATGTCGTCAACTGGCTTCAGATTCAACGAGGCAGCCAGCGATTTCTGCTGGAACGTTCCTTCCGGAACTCGAAATTTCAGTGACAGCAGCCATTCGTCACCGGTCAGTGCATGCAAAAACCAGCTGCGTGAGCTGTCCGGTCCAATCACTTCGACAACGCTTCGTTCTCCCCAGTTTGTCGCCAACCGGACGTTCGAGTCGACCGTCCCAGAGTCGGTACGAGCCAACTGATCTTGTTCGAGCTTCGCCGCAGTCATCAGTTTTCCGGCCAGCTTTCCGGTCAATTGGCTCTTCAAGACTGCCGCGCGCGAACTCCTTTTTTTGGCGATCGAAGCAGAATCAGCCACTTGTTGATCCGACGAGGGATCGACAGACAGAGGGGCAGACACGACACCGTCCACCGTTGTGTCCAAATCGGCTTCCAAGAAGTCGATTACGCGCCGTAGCGCCGCACCTTCCCAGCGACAGGGCTTGCTGTTGTGAGCCAGCCGATCCTCCAGATGCCACTTCCGCCCGTTGATCTGCCACGGCATCTTCGCATCCCGACCGAGTTCGCTGGTCGTGACATCGCCGGCCTTCTTCTTCCGCACCGCATCCGCGTCAAAGAACTCCCGCTCGCTCCGAATGCCGGTCGCGAGGATCGGGGCCAGCGCGGCGGCGGTGTGTGAAAAGTGTCCGTTGTCCGTTGTCCGCTGTTCGTTGGTTTTTGCTCCCAACGAACTCTTCCTCAACTTGCCACTGACAACTGGCAACTGACTCCTCACCACATCTTCCGGCGTCCCCTCCGCCACGATCCAGCCGCCGCCATCGCCCGCTTCGGGGCCGAGATCAATGATCCAGTCGGCGGTCTTGATGACGTCGAGGTTGTGTTCGATGACGACGACTGAGTTCCCCTTCTCCACCAAGCTGTTGAGCACTTTTAAGAGCTTGTCGATGTCATCGAAGTGCAGGCCGGTGGTCGGTTCGTCGAGGATGTAAAGCGTCTTCCCCGTCTGCGGCCGCGCGAGTTCCGCCGCCAGTTTGACCCGCTGAGCTTCACCGCCCGATAACGTCGGGGCCGATTGACCGAGCGTCAGATAATCGAGTCCGACGGCGCACAGCGTCGCCAGCGGGCCTCGAATCTTCGGGATGTTCTCGAACAACTCCAACGCTTTGCCGATCGGCATGTCGAGCACATCGGAGATCGACTGACTGCGATACTTCACCGCCAGCGTCTCGGAGTTGTACCGCTTGCCGCGGCACTGATCGCATTCGATCCAGACGTCAGGAAGGAAGTGCATCTCGATCATTTTCTGACCGTTACCTTCGCACGCCTCGCAACGTCCCCCCGGCCGATTGAAGCTGAACCGCCCCGGCCGCCAGCCGCGCACTTTCGATTCGGGCAACTGCGTGAAGAGTTCACGGATCTCATCGAACACGCCGGTGTAAGTGCCGGGGTTCGACTTTGGCGTGCTCCCCAGCGGTTGTTGATCGACGACGATCAGCTTGTTGATGAACTTCAACCCGATCAACTCGTCATACGGCCCCGGCGTTTCATTCACTCGATTCATCGCCCGCGCGAGCGCCTTCGCCAACGTCTCTTGAATGAGCGAACTCTTCCCCGACCCGCTGACGCCGGTCACGACCGTCAGCGTCCCCAACGGAATCCGCAGATGCACGTTCCTCAGGTTGTTGTGCCGCGCGCCGGTGAGTTCGAGCCAACCGCCACCGGGGGGAGGAATGTCCCGCAGAGGCGCAGAGGCGCGGAGGTTTGGAGAAGAGGCTTTTGCAGATTTCTTGTTGGTCCGCTTCGTCCTTGAATCAAGGTCATTGTTTGTTGCTGTTGTCTCTTCTCCGCGCCTCTGCGCCTCTGCGGGAACGTCCTGAGAAGCCATCCGCCGCGACACCGGAATCGCAATCTCCCGCCGACCCGACAAAAAAGCCCCGGTCATCGACCGCTCGTTCTTGCCAAGCTGCTTCGGCGAGCCTTCCGCCGTGATCGTGCCACCGAGTCGTCCCGCTCCCGGGCCGAAGTCGTACAGCCGATCCGCCGCGCCGAGCACTTCGCGATCATGCTCGACGAGCACCAGCGTGTTGCCGAGGTCGCGCAGTTTCTTCAATGCCGACAGTAACCGTCCGTTGTCGCGCGGATGCAGGCCGATCGTCGGCTCATCTAAGACATACAACACTCCGGTCAACGCCCGACCGATCTGCCCAGCTAGACGAATCCGCTGACACTCGCCGCCAGACAACGTCGGCAGCGTCCGTGCGAGCGACAAGTACGTCAGTCCGACATCGACTAAGAAATTCACACGGCTCGTCGCTTCGTGTAGTAGATCACCGGCAATCTTCTTTTCGACGCTCGTCAGCTTCAGCGACTTCAGAAACGTCTCCGCTTCCGACAACGGCAGTTCAGAAACCTGTTGCAACGTCCGATCTCGAAACCGCACGTTCGCCGCATCGTCCCGCAACCGGCTTCCAGAACAGGCCGAACAAGCGACTTCGCCGGTCATCCCATGCAGTGCGTGACGGTACGAGTAAGAGACGCGGCCCGCTTCTTCGATGGCGGGGTACAGGCCCTTGTATTGGAAGCGGAATTTGAAATTTGGAATCTGAGATTTGGAATTTGAGATTTGAGATTTCGAATCCGAAACCTCAATCCACCTGTCCCCCGTGCCATGCAACACGATCCGCTTGTGTCGCGGGTCAAGCCGCTCAAACGACACATCCAGCGGAATGCCGAACTGCTGGGCGAGCGCTTCGAGCATCGCTCGAAACAGCGGGCTTTCGGCCACGTCAGGCCACGCGGTGACGGCACCGTCGGCGAGCGACTTTTTCGGCTCGTGAACCAACGCGGCGAGATCGGTTCCCTGCTGAACTCCGAGTCCTTCGCACGTCGGACACCAACCGAGCGGGCTGTTGAACGAGAAATTGTACGGCGTCAGTTCTTCAAAGCTGCGGCCACATTGTTCGCAGGCATAACGCAACGAATATTGCTCGACACGCCAGTGCTCTTCCGGAACGTTGTCATCGACATAAGCCACTCGGATCAACCCGCGTCCGAGATCAAACGCCTGCTCGATCGAACCCGCCAAGCGGCTGCGAAGAGCCGACAATCCGCCTTCCCCCTTCACGCGATCCACGACCACTTCGATCACGTGCTTGCTGCGGCGATCAATCTCCGGAACCTCTTCCAAGCGATACGTCGTGCCGTCAATGCGGACTCGGCGAAAGCCGCGCGTCTTCAACGAGTCCCACAAGCGATCGTGCTTCTCGCCGACTTTCACGTCCTGCGGCGCGAGGATCAGCAGCGTCGTTGATGTCGTCGAGGGCTTCGATTCCGTTGGTAGCCGAACTCGTGAGAGTTCGTTCTTCTGCGCGCCGTCCGAAGTCTCACGACTCCGGCTACGAGTCACTTCGCCTCCGCGCAACGTGGCAAGAACCTTGTCAATCACCTCATCCGTCGTCTGCGTCGTCACCGCGATGCCGCAGTCTGGGCAGTGCAACGTGCCGAGCCGACACCACAACAGCCGCAAGTAATCGTAAATCTCGGTGACGGTCCCGACTGTCGAGCGCGGCGTGCTGCCGGTTGTTTTCTGTTCGATCGCGATCGCCGGAGAGAGGCCGTGAATGTGTTCGACGCGCGGCTTCGGCATTTGGCCGAGAAATTGCCGCGCGTAGCTCGATAACGATTCGACGTACCGTCGCTGTCCTTCGGCATACAGCGTGTCCATCGCCAGAGAACTCTTCCCGCTGCCGCTTGGCCCACAAAACACGTTCATCTGATCGCGCGGGATCGTCAGGTCGATGTGCTGTAAGTTGTGCTGCGATGCGCCGCGTACCGTAATCTCCCTCTGAGTATCGGAAGCTGCTAAAGCGCGGGTTGTCCTTCGCGCCTTCGCGCCTTCGCGTGAACTCTTTTCTGACGATTTACTCACGCGAAGGCGCGAAGACGCGAAGGGCTTTGCGGAGAGAACGTCACGCAACGCCCGCCCCGTGTGCGACTCATCACACGCCGCGACTTCTTCCGGAGTCCCGCAGCAAACGATGCGTCCGCCGCCGGAACCACCTTCCGGGCCGAGGTCGATCACCCAGTCGGCGGTCTTGATCACGTCGAGGTTGTGCTCAACGACGAGTACGGTGTTGCGCGCTTTGACAAAGCCATGCAACACGTCGAGCAACTTGTGGATGTCGGCGAAGTGCAGCCCCGTCGTCGGTTCGTCCAGCAAATAAATCGTGCGACCGGTCGATCGCTTGCCGAGTTCACGAGCCAGTTTAATCCGCTGAGCCTCACCCCCCGACAGCGTCGGCGACGGTTGTCCGAGCTTCAAATAATCGAGCCCGACATCGTGCAGCGTTTGCAACAGCTTGCGAATCGGCGCGATGTTGTCGAAGTGTTCGAGTGCCTGTTGCACATCGAGTTCGAGCACGTCGGCGATGCTCTTCTCCTTGAACTTCACTTCCAGCGTTTCGTGATTGAACCGATGTCCGCCGCAGACCGGACACGTGACCCACAAGTCGGCGAGGAAATCCATTTCCAGCTTGTTGCTGCCGTTCCCTTCGCACGCTTCGCAGCGTCCCCCCGACACGTTGAAACTGAACCGCCCCGGCTTATACCCGCGTCGCTTCGAGTCGGTCAGTTGCGTGTAAAGATCGCGGATGAGATCGAAGACTTTGACATACGTTGCCGGATTCGACCGCGGCGTGCGACCGATCGGCGACTGATCGATGTCGATCGCCTTATCGAGCTGCTCAAGCCCCAGAATCTGCCGATGCGCTCCCGGCGTCCCGTTTCCCTTGTTGAGGTCGCGATTGAGCACCTCCCACAAGATGTCATTCACGAGCGAACTCTTCCCCGAGCCGCTGACGCCGGTGACGCACACAAACGCCTCCAACGGAATCGAGACGCTTACGTCACGCAAGTTGTGATGCGTCGCGCCGAGGATGTGCAGAGATTTGCCCCCCTCCGTAGCACAAACTGTCAGCTTGTCCGCGTCCCGTTCCAATTTCAAAAGCCCATTCCGTTTTCCGACTTTCTTCTTGTTCTCATCAGGCGCTTTCGGCAATTGGTCCGTAGGTTGAGCGACAAGGTGACAGCTTGTGCTACGCAGCGACACGGCACGCTCCGCATCAATCCGCCGCTCGCTCGGCACGTCAATCATCATCTTGCCGGAGAGGTACTGCCCCGTGAGGCTCTCCTTTGCTTTGCAGACTTGTTCGTAAGAGCCTTCCGCGACAACTCGCCCGCCGCGAACGCCGGGGCCGGGGCCGAAGTCGACGAGGTAGTCTGCCGCGCGCATCGTTTCGTCATCGTGTTCGACGACGATCACCGTGTTGCCTTGATCGCGCAGATCGCACAGGCTGCCGAGCAACATTTCGTTGTCGCGCGGATGCAGCCCGATCGACGGCTCATCCAAGATGTAAACGACGCCGACCAACCCGCAGCCGATCTGACCCGCCAATCGAATCCGCTGACTCTCGCCGCCAGACAACGTCGGTGCCGCGCGGTCGAGCGTCAGATAATTCAACCCGCAGCGCAGCAAGAAGCCGAGCCGCCCGCGAATCTCTTTGAGCACCTCGCACGCGATGAGCTGTTCCGTCGGCCCCAGTTCGAGCGCCTCGAAGAACTGAGCACAGTCTTGAATGCTGAGCGCGCAGACTTCGGTGAGAGCCAGCTTGGTTGAGGGTTGAGAGTTGAGGATTAAGGGCATTGCAGACTTCTGACCCTCAACCCTCAACCCCCAACTCTCAACCTCCGTCGTTACTGTCACACACCGCGCCTGCTTATTCAATCGCGTGCCGCCACACGCCGAGCAGTGCGTGAAGGACATGTACTTTTCAAGTTGCTTTCGGCGCGCGGGGTTGCGGGTTTTGCTGTAGTTGCTGAGCAATTCCGGAATCAGCCCGTCGAACGTGCCGCCGTGCTTCCAAACTCCGGCTCCGTGCTTCCATTCATAGAGGATGTGCCGCGAGCCGGTGCCGAACAGCAGCGCGTGCTTCACCGAGTCGGGGAGTTCGTTCCACGGCGATTTGAGCACCGAATTCTTCGGCAGCTTGAGGTCATATTCGAGCGTCTCGGCTACACCGTCATAGATATGCCGCCGCCACTTGCCGATCTCCTTCACCGCGCCGAGCAATTCAATCGCCCCGTTCCACAGCGAGAGCGATTCGTCCGGGATCAACAGATCCATCAAAAACTCAAACCGCTCGCCGAGCCCGTTGCATTCCAGACACATTCCCTGCGGACTGTTGAAGCTAAAAAGCTGCGGCGACGGCGGCTCGTAGCTGACGCCGCAGTGAGTGCAGGCGTAGTGCGCTGAGTAGAGACGGTCGGCGGAATTCGTTGTCGGAGGTATGTCGCTTGCCACGTCTCCCTCCGCTTCGGGGGAGAAGGAGCCGCTACCGTCTGCGGCGGTTTCTTCCAACGACACCACCACCCGTCCCTCCGCCAGCTTCAACGCCGCTTCAACCGCTTCCGCCAATCGTGAGCGCGACGACTTGCCCGCTTCGAGGCGATCGACGACGACGTCGATCGAGTGTTTCATCTGCTTGTCGAGTCGAATATCCGTGTTCAATTGCAGCACGCGACCGTCAACGCGAGCACGCAAGTAGCCGCGTTTCAGCAGGTCTTCAAACAGATCACGGTATTCCCCCTTTTGGCGTTGAATGACTGGCGCGAGGACGAGGAACCGCGTTCCCGGTTCCATCAACGCGATGCTGTCGATGATCTGTTCCGACGACTGCGCGGTGATCGGTCTCCGGCATTGGGTACAGTGACCTTGTCCGACGCGTGCGAAGAGGACGCGGAGATAATCGAAGATCTCTGTGATCGTGCCGACCGTCGAGCGCGGGTTACGGCCGCTGGTCTTTTGCTGAATCGAGATCGACGGCGACAGCCCCGTAATCGAATCGACTTCCGGCTTCGGCATTTGGCCGAGGAACTGCCGAGCATAAGACGACAACGATTCGACATACCGCCGCTGCCCTTCGGCATACAGCGTGTCGAACGCCAGCGAACTCTTGCCGGAGCCGCTGACTCCGGTCATCACAATGAGTTGATTCTTCGGCAGCCGTAGGTTGACGTCGCGCAGATTATGTTCGCGAGCTCCGCGAATCACGATTTCAGTTTCGGCCATAATGCTCAGCAGACGACGTCAGCGGTACGGTGGAAATGGGTCAAAGCCAATCAATCGTCGTGGATTCCGGCGGCGAAATCATCGACGTCGGCATGCGACGGCGCTGCCAGTGTTGAAACCGTCTCTGCCGAGATCGGCGACGATTCAGGAACCGCTATGGGAACTTCGACAACAGCCGCCGCAACGGCGACTGGCTCAACCGTTCGGGTCGGCTCTCGATTCGGTTCCATCTCGGCAACACGTTCCTCCGCGCGCGAAGCGGCTTCAGGCGACGAATTCGCGTCTCCCTGCTTTTCGTCGTTTGGCGGGCGTTCCGATTCTTGTCGCTCCTGCCGGCGAGGTGACCGACGATTGCCCTCATCATCGTATTCATTTCCCGAGCCGCTCGACTCACCGTCGTTCGAGCGGCCGGGTGTCAACGCGGAAACGAGTCGAGGAATCACCTCGCCCGCCTGAATTCGATCAATGACCGCGCGAGCATCGGTTCGCAACACGATCCGCGGCGACCGAGGTTCCTCAGCCAGCTTCATCGGCACGCCTTCGCGCACGCAGCCGCAACGAGCGGACGTAAAATCCTGCGTCAAACGCTGCGTCTGCCCACACACCGGACAAAGCCAGACGCGACGAACATCGAGATCGTTTCGGAAGCCGGGGCCCTTGATGATGCTGCTCCTTGGGAGGTTGGGGGAGAGGCGGCAATTGGTCGTTGATTATTGATCATCGGTCATTGGTCATTTGCGAAGGCGGCCCTCAATGAAATGATCAATGACCAATAATCAATCAAGCCTTCCCGGCTACTCTCGCGACCGCTCGTTCGATTCTCAAGCGCGTCGGTCAATATCCCTCGCTTGCGCGTCGGGCTAGTACCACGACCGAGAATTGATCCTCCATAAAAAGCGAGTTTGTGTCATTACTGCATCACCTTTAACGGAGGGTGGTGCGATGCCAAGGAAGGCAGTGCGGATTGAGGCGACGGAGCGGCAACTGGAAATCCTGC
>JAPLNX010000023.1 GCA_026400935.1 Planctomycetia bacterium
CCTACACCGGCAAACCGACACAATCGCAGCCCGTAGCTCGGTTCTGCCCACCGCACCGGCGCATCACCCGCACCACAAAAATCCAACAAGCCGCACTCCAAATCTAATGGCAGGTTATTTCTTGGTCGTGGCACTAGTCGATTTTTCCCGTCGTGTTCGTCAGCCATTTCCACGATACCGGCGACACACGAATGGACGCCCAAAGGCTCAGGCAGCGAAATCAGGCTGGGGCCAGTTTGCTGAGTCGCTCGAAGAACGCATGCTGCTTTCGGGAGTACAGACTTTCGGAGATAGCTTCGGCTCGTTGCAGCGGAGCAGCGGCGACGGGACGACGCTCGACTTCTCTGCGGTGACGGGGAGTCTGGTCTTCACGATCTCCGGTGATTCGGTCACGGTGTCGTATGCCGACACGAATCACGCCGACTTGCTGACGTATTCGGCTGATGGCCAAGACTACGCGATCGTCGGCTCGCAGGGAAGTGATGATTTCTTCGTCGTGAACGACGGGCAACTCGAATCAATCAACGGGGCGGCCGGAGATGACACGATTCGGTTTGACTCGACGACCGGCGTTGTGCCTACGGGGTCGGCCACGATTGTCACTCGCAGCAACTCTTCGCCGTACTCGGTGACGGGGATCGAGAACTTTTCCAATGCTGGACTGAGCATTCCCGGTTTTGTGAACCTCAATGGCAACTTCTCGCTGCAAAGCTACGTGCAAACGGTGACGCTCGACGATGGGACGTTGGTCACGGCGAACGTGCAGCGGATCGGCGGGCACGATGTGACTGCGTTTGCGGGACTCAATGGGGGATCAGCGGATCAACTCGGACTGAGCTTGAACGGTGTTGACTTTGCGGAGGTCGTGGTCACGGATCAAGCGGATGCGAGCCGTTCTTGGACCGCGTTCAAGGCGAATGCGGGCAGCATTGCGATCACGGGGTTGCCGTCCATCACGGCGAGCAGCAGCGATCTGACGGTCGAGGTCAATCGACCGGCGGGGGACGGAACGTTGATCGACTTCTCAGTGCAGCCACTGGAGGTTGCGACGGGGCCGGGGAGTTCCAAGACGCTCGATATGGATGGGCATCTCGGTTCGCTGGATCGTGCGTTCGGGCAAGTGACGCTCGATGTGGCTGGGTTCTTCCATGTCGTCGGGGACTTTGCATTCGAGAAGTCGATTCGGACCGTCACGTTGTCGAACGGTCAATCGGTCGCGGTGGACATGCTGAGTCTCGGCGGCACAGACGTGGATGCGTTTGCGGGACTCAATGGCGGCAGCAGCGAAGCGGTCGGACTCAATCTGAGCGGCGTTGATTTTGGCGTCGCATTGATGGCGAGCCGCGCGGATCATTCGCAGAAATTCACAGCGGTCAGCGCGTCGGCTCAGAACGTTGGCTTCGTGGGACTGAATGATCTGGCAGTGAGCGGCGAAAACATCGCCGTGGCGATCAATCGGAGCAGCGGTGCGTCCGATGTGGTTGTCGATTTCGCTGCTTCGCCGGTGACAATTCCCGTAGGTAACGGAACACAAACGCTGGCGATTGATGGAAAGCTTGGCGCGGTGACGCAAGTGAGCGGGCATCTGTCGCTTGGCGTGGCGAACTTCATGTCGGTCGAAGGGGACTTCGCGATTCGGAAGAGCGAATCGGCAATCACGCTCAGCGATCACAGCCAGTTGACGACCGATTTGCTGACGGTCGGCGCGACCGGAGTGACCGCGTTCGCGGGACTCAACGGCGGCACGCCGGACGCAATCGGCTTTGGACTGAGCGGCTTGGAATTCGGTCTCGTGATGGCGAGCCAAAAGATCGACAACGAACCCGATCGCCAATGGATGGCGCTCAAAGCGACGGCTGATTCAGCCGGCTTCTACGGCAGCGATGCGTTCGAGGCGAGTGGCACGAACATGAAGGTCGAGATCACTCGACCGGCGGTGGACGGCACGTTCATCGACCTCTTTGCCGACCCGCTGACGGTTCGCACCGGGACCGTTGTGGGCTCAACGATCACGCTCGATATGGATAGCTCCGCCGGGCCGGTCACGCGCCTGGAAGGGAACGTGAACCTCAACGTCGATGGCTTCTTCCAAGTTTCGGGAGGCTTCCATTTTGAGAAGACGACAGGCGAAGTCACGGTCGCTCAACCGTTGCCCGCACCCGGCAGTCCGCCGACCACGACCGAACCCGAAACTGTGTCTGTCGATCAACTGCTGATCGGCGCGTCGCACGTCGATGCCTTCGTCGGACTCAATGGAGGGACCGCCGATCAACTCGGATTGAGGGCGACCGATGTCAGCTTCGCGCTCGCGCTCAACACCGACATGCTCGATCACAGGCGGCAATGGACGTCGCTGAGCGCGACGGCGGGCAATGTGTCGTTTGTCGGAATCGACGGCGTGACGGTCTCGGCGTCGAACGTCGAAGTCGACATCAATCATGCGTCGCAAGGGGAAGTTCTCGACTTCTCGACGAATCCGCTGAATGTTCCGACCGGCCCCGGTGAATCGCTCGATCTGACGATGAACGGAGCACTCGGCGAACTGGTTCGCGCGAAGGCTGACATGGACGTCAATCTGTTCGACTTCTTCTCGGTCAATGGCAGCTTTGAGTTCGTCAAGTCGCGCGGCACGGTCAAGCTGTCCGACGGCAGCACGATCAATGCTGATCTTGTGACGCTGGGTGGGGCCGATGTCACCGCCTTCGCGGGGATCAAGTTTGAAGATCAAGACAAAGTCGGCCTGTCACTCGGCGGAGCGAATTTCGGACTCGCGTTGATCGTCGATCAAGCGAACCACGCACATCACTTCACGTCGCTGCAAGCAACCGCCGACAGCGCGGCCTTCAACGGACTCGACATCCTCAATATCGCGGCGAGCGATCTGCAAGTGGCGGTTAATCGCGGAGTCATCGTTCCCGCAACGCCCGGTTCCACGACAACCACCAACACGATCTATGACCTCAATCTTTTCGCGGGAACTATCGGCACGCTGACCTTCAGTTACGGCGGCGACAGCGAGACGCTCGCGGTGACCGGCACGGAAGGAAATCTCGTCCTGCGTCAACGGATCGCGCTGACGATCGCGAACTTGACTGGCATCGGTGCGAACAATGTCGAAGTCACCGGCGATAAAACGAACGGCTTCAAGATCGAATATATCGGCGCTCTGGCCGGTCACAACGTCGAAGGTTTGACCGTCACGATCACCGCACCGGCGGCATCGAGCAACGTCACGCAAACGGTCTCTTCGAACGCCGGGCAAACGGAGATCAAGTACCTCACGATCACCGATCAGCCCGTGCCAACATTGCCGATCACCAGCAGCGTCGTAACGACCGTTCCGGTCCAGCAAGTCGAAACTCCGCCAACGCTCACGAAAACGAACACCGTTTATGACGTCGCGATCGGCAGCGGTACGCTCGGCACAGTGACGTTCAGCTTCGCGGGGAAGTCGATCAGCTTCACGCTGACAGGAACGGAATCTGATGCCGACATCCGCACCAAGATCGCGACGGCGGTCGGCGGACTGCGAGGGATCGGGAGCGCGAATGTCAGCGTCACAGGCTCGAAGCCCAGCAGCTTCCACATCGAACTCAACGGACAGCTCGCGGGGATCAATGTCACGGGCCTCACGGTCTCGATAACCCCTCCCAATGCGACATCGAACGTCACCACGGCGATCAATCCGATTGCTGGCCTCTCGGAGATTCAAACCGTCACATTCACGACACCACCACCGCCGCTGCTGACGAGCACCGTTGTCACCACCAACGTCGCGAAGCTCGGCACGGGGGATGTCTTCGCGATTGAGTTCACGACGCCGTATGCCTCGAAGCAGTTCTATCAACTGCATCTCGGTCGCAAGACGGAGCAATTGCGGTTCGTGAATAATGACGTCGATAACAACGCGCGGTATCTCAGCGAAGGACTTGCGAAGTTGCTCGGCACGACAAAAGACAATGTCTCCGTGTTGTTCGACCAAACGACTGTCGGAATGCACCGCTACTACATCTCGCTCAAAGGGGATCTGAAGGGGCAGAGCATTCAGGGCTTGAGCGTCACGAACACGTTTGAAGGTGGCGGCACAGTGCGACTGCTTGCGCCGGACGCCGGAGTCTCTGGCAAGTACGCGCACTACTTCCGTAACAAAGCCGGCTTGCAGGTGGAGAACCTTTCGATCAGCACGCGCGTCGGCACATCAGGTTCTCCGGAGAACTCAGAAACACAGCGAGTCACGATCAATTCCTCTGCCGGCCAAACGGGTCTTTTCACGCTGACGTTTACGAACGGGGGCATCGCTTACAAGACGACGACGATGCCGCTCAACGCGGATGCCTCCAGCGTGCAAGCCGCGCTGAACAAAGCGGTCGCCGGTTTGGCCGGAGCTAAGCTGACGGTCACGTGCACCGTCGCCGGCGAGTGGTACGTCACCTTTGGCGGCTCACTGGCGGGACGCGACGTTCAGCCGCTGAAGGTCGATGCAGAAGCCAATTCGTCTGTCGGATCGGGCACGTTCACGCTGACGGCAAACGGACAACAAACAGGACCAATCAACTTTTCGTCCGACTCAACGACGTTGGCGAACAACATTCAATTGGCGCTCGCGGCCAACAGCACGATCGGTGCGGGCAACGTCAGCGTGACGTTTGAAGGGGGATCGCTCGGGCCAAATACGAATAAGTTCCACATCAATTACATCAACGGCAAAGCAACAACCGAGGTCGGCAATCTCAGCGCCAATGGCGGCGGGCTGACGAACGTGCAAATCGCCGCGGGCAATCGCCAAGAGGGCAAAGCGTCGGTTGCCGAACGGCAAACGGTAACGCTGACAACCGCCGCACAAACCGGTTCTTTCGTGCTCAGTGTGAAGATCGGTGCGACGACGTACTCGACCGCCGCGATCGACTTGAATGCCAATCAAGCGACGATCAACGCGGCACTCACTTCGGCGTTCTCAACGCTCGCCGGAGCCAACGCGCACGTCTTCAGTCAAACCGGTCGCACGTTTGATGTTGAATTCGGCGGGACGCTCGCCGGTCAGAACATCAACTTGCTCAACGTCGCAATCACTCCGACGACCGCTGCTGCGACCATCAATCGCTCGCAAGACGGTTCGACGACCGTGACTCCCGCGACACCGAGCGTTGTCGGGATCGGTTCGGAAACGCAACGAGTGATGCTCGACGGCAACGGCCAAACGGGCCACTTCTCGCTGAGCTTCCAGCACAACAACGTCCGTTACACAACGACCGATTTGCCGTTCGATGCGAGTTCTTCCGCCGCTGAAGCCGCGCTCAACACCGCTCTGTCCTCGCTGTCCGGTGCGAGCCTCACGGTGACGAGTTCCGCGAACACAACCGGGATTTGGGATGTCACGTTCGGCGGCTCACTGGAAGGTGAAGATGTCGATTTACTGCAACTCAAAGCGGTCGCTGACGTCCCCGAAACACGGGGGACATTCACGATCGAAGTCGGCGGTGAAGTTTCTGCGCCCATCACGGACTCCGCCAACTACGCCACGCTTGCCGCGAACATCGTCGCCGCCCTCGAACCTCTCGCCGCCATCGGCTCCGGCAATGTGTCGGTCAGCTTTGTGGACTCACTCTCGTCCGAAACCGCACGTGTCTTCCGAGTGAACTTCCTCAACGCTCGCGCGCTCGAAAACATTCCCGACTTCACGGCCGACAGCAGCGACTTGATCCTCGCTTCAGTACGTCCCACGCGACAACAACATGGTGCCGCACCGACCGCTGAAGAACAGCGAGTTGCTCTCATCACGAAGGCCACGAACGGCTCGTTCACGCTCGGCCTGACGTACAACGGCACGACTTACACGACCGACAGATTGCCGCTCGGAGCGGAAGAGATCGCGATTAACGCGGCTCTCGCCGCCGCGTTCACAAGCCTCGCCGGGGCCGACGTGCATGTTGGCCAATGGACGCGAAACAGTTTCAGCGTCGTCTTCGGCGGTTCGCTTGCCGGGCAAGATGTTGGCAACCTCGATGTGACGGTGACTGCCACGACCGTCGCCCCCGAACTCACTCAAGCTCAAACCGGCGAGACCGTCACATCCGCTGGCGATCCTGAGAAACTGTTGGTCGTGGATTACGCCGCACAGCCGCTCGTTGTCCCGACCGGCGGAACGCCGATCATGCTCACCATGAACGGTGCCGACGGCGAACTGACCGAAGCGAGCGGGCATCTCGTTATCACTGTGACACAGTTCTTGACGATTGAAGGAGACCTCGCCTTCCGTCGCGCCGATTCCCAAGTGCATGTGCTGGGTGAAGTCGATCCCGTGGATGTCAGTTTGCTGACAATCGGCGGCAAGAATCTGACGGCGTTCGCGGGAATCAACGGCGGGACGTCAGACGCCGTCGGGTTGACGCTCAGCGGCCTCGAATTCGGAATCGCCTATGCTCAACAGCACATCGCGAACGCTCCCGATCGAAAGTGGCTCAGTGCCAAAGCGACCGCCGCAGAAGCGGGCTTCGTCGGCAGCAATGTGCTCCAAGTTACCGGCACGGACCTGACAGTGGAGATCACGCGACCGGCATCGGCCGACGATTCATACCTCGATCTCGCGAATCATCCGATCGACGTTCGCACGGGAAGCGGTCAGACCGACAAGCTCACGCTGGATCTCGACAGCAGCCACGGCTCGGTCACACGCGTCGAAGGGACGCTCAACGTGCAAGTCGGCGAGTTCTTCCAAACGCTCGGCACTTATCACATCGACAGGTCGCAGGCCGAACTCGTCGAATCCGGCCCAGTCGGGGACACGTATGTGCCGGAGCCGGTCGATCTGCTGACCATCGGTGCGTCGCACGTATCGGCCTTCATCGGACTCAACGGCGGCACGAGCAACGCACTCGGCTTTCAAGCGACCGAGGTCGGCTTCGGCCTGATGATCGCGACATCGCAGGCTGATCCGGAGAGAAAATGGACGGCGCTCAAAGCAACTGCTGGCAGCGTCACGTTCGTCGGCATCGACAACTTGACGATGAATTCCAGCAATGTCGAAGTCGATATCAACACGGCGAGTCCCGGCGAAGAAGTGCTCGACCTTGCTGCCGCACCGCTCGTCATCCTAACGGGCGGCGCACCGGTGACGCTCGACTTCGACGGCGACAAGGGGGAAATGGTTCGAGCTCGCGCGAACATCGACATCGATCTCTTCGATGTCTTCCAAGTGAACGGCGCGTTTGAACTCAACAAGTCGAGCGATCACGTCACGCTCTCGGACGGAGACGAGATCGACGTCGACCTGCTGACGATCGGCGGCAGCAACGTTTCCGCCTTCACCGGGGTCAGCGGCGGAACGAGCGACGCGCTCGGCTTTTCGCTGACGGGAGTGAACTTCGCACTTGCGCTGATGACCGATCAAGCTGATGCCTCGCGAGCTTTCACGACTTTGCAAGCGGACGCAAACGGCGCATCGTTGATCGGCATCGACGATCTGACCGTCGCATCTAGTGATCTGCGACTCGCGATCAATCGCGGTATCACGGTGCCGACAAAGCCCGAAGTCGTGACGAAGATCAATGCCGTTTACGACTTCAATCTCTTCAACGACACGATCGGCACTGTCACGTTCCATCACGGCACCGACAGGGCGGACCTCGTCCTGCGCGGTAACGAAGGGGATGTGACTCTTCGCAGTTCGATCGCGCTGACAATCGGCAGCCTCAACGGCATCGGTGCGAACAACGTTCAAGTGACTGGCTCGAAGCTGGGCGGCTTCCAGGTCGGATTCATCGGAGCACTCGCCGGAACAGCGATTGATGACTTCACCGTCACGACGACCGCCGCCGCCGCGACCACCACGGTCAAACAACTCACGCCGGCGGACGCCGGTCAGAGCGAAATCAAATACATCACGATCGAAGCACCACGTCCTCCGGAGCCGAACGTCCAGACGACCGTCGAGCAAGTTGAACCGTTTACGCTCGGCGGTGGAGCGGTCTACGCGTTGCGGTTCACGGACCCCTCTCATTCGACCACCGCACCGCAATCGCACACCGGTCGCTACGACCTCACGATCGGCGGCACGACGATTCAAAATGTCAACTTCGTGCAGACCGATTTGCTGAACAACGCTCGCTACATTCGCCGTGCGTTCGGCGACGCACTCGGTTTGACCGCCGGTGCTCCGGCGGGCTCGAACGCCAATCAGATCGACACATACCTCAAGCGATTCATTTCGGTGCGTTTCGATAAGCAGCTCTTAAATCAACATCGCTATTTCATCTCGTTCCTCGGCAGCTTGACGAATCAGCCGATCGGCCCCGTCACGGCGACGGAACACTTCAACGTCGGCGATGTCATTGTTGAAACCTACGGCTCCGGAACTCCGGCAACCGGCGAAGTGCAACGAGTGCGGCTTGACGCCAACGGAGCCACCGGTACGTTCCATCTGCAACTCAACGATCAAGGGACATTCAAGACCGACGCGATCCCGTTCAACGCAACCGCTGCTGTCGTGCAAGCGAAACTCGATGCGGTGCTCGGCAACAATCAAGTGATCGTGACCGGTAATCCGGGCGACTGGTTCATCGAATTCACCGGCTCGCGAGTCGGTTGCAACATCAATGAATTCACTGTGTTCGCCGTGCCCGATCTTCCGCCAACTGCCGGCAGTTTCACGATCAGTGTTGGCGGAGAAACGTCCGCGCCAATCAACTACTCGGCGTCGCACTCCACGCAAGCCGCAAACATTCAAGCAGCACTCAACGCCTTCAACGCGGTCGGTGCGGGCAATTCGACGGTCGTCTTCGATGCGGCCAAATCAACACAGACCGCTGCCGTTTATCGCATCGACTTCATCGCCGCGCGAGCCCTCGAAAACATCCCCGACTTCTCAACCAACAGCAGCGGACTGCTGGGTGGCCGAGCGTTGCCGTCGCGCGAACAACATGGTCGCGCACCGAGTTCCGAAACACAGCAAGTCGTTCTGATAACAAACGCCAAGAGCGGCAGCTTTACGCTCGCACTGACACAAGGCGGGCAGACTTACACAACGACCGCGCTCGACCTCGATGCCGATCAGGCCGCCGTGCAATCCGCGCTCAACGCGGCGATCAGCGGACTGACCGGAGCCACCATCTCTGTCACCTTCTGGAACGGCAAGCAACTCGAAGTTTCCTTCGGCGGCACGCTCACCGGAGTCGATGTCGCACCGCTTACGGCGATCATCACGCCGACTGTTGCCGCTGCCACGCTCACGCAGAAAGAAGCAGGCAACACGCTCGTTGATCCAGAGATTCCCGCACGCACGCTCGTCGTGGACTTCGCCGCGCAACCGCTCGTTGTCCCGACCGGCGGCACACCGATCACGCTCAACATGGACGGCCAACGGGGCGAGATCACCGAAGCCGGCGGGCATTTGAACGTCGGCCTTAGCGACTTCGCGACCGCTCAAGGGAGCTTCCTCGTGACGTTTGAATCGCACGTCACCGGCACAATCACCAACGAAAAGTTGACTGTCTCCGGAACCGACATCAGTGCGTTTGTCGGAACCGCACAAGGGACCGTCGATGAAGCGGGGGTCAAGCTCGAAGACGGATCATTCGGACTGGTTGCGTATCAGAACCACGACACGTCGCTCACGACGCAGGCAGATCCAACGTACGCCTTCACGACGACTGGTACCGCGAGTTTGGTTGGCATCAGCGGTCTCACCGCGAGCGGCACGTTGACCGCGCGGGTCAACCACACAGGTGCTGCCGTTGATGAAGAAATCCCGACGCTCGGCGATCCGATCGAACTCAAGTTCGCTGACGGCGTTGATGCTCCGCAGGTCTTCGGCAGCGCGACGCTCAGCATCGGTGGCTTCGTTGATGTCAGCGGCGACTTCACCTTCGAGAAGAATTCCTCAACCGTCGGCACAGTCACGACCACAACGATCACTGCCGCCGCTGCGAATCTCGACGTCTTTATCGGCATCGGCGGCGGAGCGGATGTTGTCGGAGTGAAATCACCGGTCGGTGTTCTGATCAAAGACACGACACTCGGCGTGATCTTCGAGACGAAGGTTGATTCGACGCACACGCTTCCGACCATCGACGGCTATGCGGTCTCGGTGACCGGGGCAGCCGAACTGATCGGCGTTGAGGGCCTGTCACTCACGGGCACGCTGACGGCGAAGGTCAACACGACCGGTCACGCGATCAATCAAACGATCAATGTCCCCGACCAAGATGGCGGTGCCGATATCCCGGTCACGATCGCCTTTGCCAATGGTCAAAACACTCCGACGTTCATCGGCGATGATGTTACCCTCAACATTGCCAACTTGATCAACATGACTGCCGACGTTCGCATCGAGAAGCAGACCGTCGGTCAACAGACGGTGCTTCTGCTTGGTGCCGAGCACATCAGCGCGTTTCTCGGAGTCAACGGTGTCGGCCTGACGTTGAGCAATGGGACACTCGGCGCGGTGTTGACGTCGGACGGGCCGGCGGGCACTCAAGGCGGTTACGCGATCAAGGGATCGGGGACGGTTGGACTGACCGGAGGGGGTCTTGAGGACATCGGACTGACCGGCACCGTCAACATCGAAGTCAACAAAACCGGTGCTGCGGTGAATCAGACGGTTCTCCAACGAACCGGACCGGTGACTCCCGTGATTTTCACGGACGCGACGACGATCAGCCGCATCTCGCCGCCGACTAATTTCGACATCACGCTCAACGATCAGACCTTCGTCACGGATCTCTTCCACGATTTGGCGGGGCAGATTAATGATCTCAATCGCAACTTTGATGTCACGGTCGATAAGTCCGGCAATCGCACCGCGGCCAGTTCACTGGTGGAGGTGATCCCTGGAACCGATCTGACAATTGATGACTTGCTGGGTGCGAAGAAGTTGACCGGTGCCGGGAAGTTCATTGACTACTACCTGGCCTATCAGACCTACCTGACTGAATTGGACGCGTACAACAATCCGCCTGGCGGGATTCCTCCTGGTGGAAGTCCAACCGGACAGGAACCGCAAGCGCCCGCCAATCCCGGCAATCTACCTGACCCCGGAAACTTGAGGAGTGGGGCGAACGGCAGCATCACTGCGGGCCAATCGACCTTCACCGCTGTCGGAGGTCGCTTCACCAGCGACTTGGTGGGCAAGACCCTGTCGTTCGTCGACGGCAATGGTCAGACGGTCGGGGCGTTTACCATCGCCTCGGTGACCAACGGCAACACACTGCAATTGAACTCGCCAGCCGGGCAGACGGTTGCCGAGCAAGCGTTCGTCATTCGCGGCACGCCGATTGCGCATCCAGGATCGCCGACGTTGCGCGGTCTGCTTGCGTACTTGAACAACTTCTGGATTTCGACGATTAGCGCGAATCCTGCTGATGGCATCAACCTCACGCTGACCAATCGCGGTGTCGGTCTGAGCGTCGCGATTGCCACGGCACAAACGAAGAGCACCAAACTGCACTTCGGCGATGCGTTCGACGAATACGGATTGAAGTTCAATTCCGATGTGACGATCGACTTCGATGTTCATTCCGCGATCGACGTGACCCTTGGTGTGGACTGGGTCGATAAGAAGGCTCGCTTCGATGTCAACACGCTGGCGATGACCGCGAAAGCTCACACGGACTTCATCGCGGCTGCGACGTTTGGCCCGATTGCCGTGAGTGTCGGCAGCGCGACCGCTCAACAAGGTTCGATCGATGTCGATCTCGGTGGATCGATTTCGTATGTGAATGGCGGCTTCACCTTCAAACCGCAGAAGAACGGTTTTGATGCGGTGCTGCCGGTCTACGCGGCGCTTGCCGGTGTCGATCTCACGAATGGCCCGACTCCCATCGCGCGAGTCAGCGGCGGGTTCTTCAATAAGGTCGAATTGAAGACGGGGACGACCGGTTCGGTGGCTGCGGGTCAGAAGACCTTCACGGCCACGGGGACGGACTTGATCGGCGTCATTGAAAACGGCACCAGCGGATCGGTGGCTGCCAACAAGACGACGCTCACCGCGACGGGTTCCAACTTCACCGGTGCGGTCAAGGACAAGTTTGTTTCGATCCTCGATAGCAGCGGCAACATCGTCGAAACATTCGGCATCAAGTCCGTCACGAACGGCACCACTTTGGAACTCAAGACGGCTCCCAGCACGGCCATCACGAATCGGCCCTTCGTCGTGCATGAACTCGATCTGCGGGGCAAGTTCGTCTCGTTCAACGACAACAACGGCGTGGCCGTTACGACGTACAGCATCAAGAAGGCCACCAACAGCACGACGTTGGAACTGACAGGTGCAGCCGATACCGGTTTCACGAATCGGCCGTTCGTCGTTTACGAGAACAAGAGCGGCTTCACCTTTGAGCAAGAGAACTTCGACAAGCTCTTCGACTTCAAGAGCCTGACTGTCGCTCAGGTCATTCAAATGTTTCCGGACTTCCGCGATTACCTCGCGGACGAAGTCACCAACTCGGACTCGCTGCTAACTCTGATTCCATTTGTGCAGACCGGACTGAACGAAGTCCTGCGTTTTGCGGATGCCTTTAATGACCGCGTTTACTCGAAGATCAACTTCGATCTGCCGCGTGTGGATTTGAAGAGCGGCACGAATGGCAATCTGGCCAAAGACCAAAAAGTTTTCACGGCCAGCGGTGCCGGTTTCACAAATGCGTTGCAGAACAAGTTCGTGTCGTTCCTCGATGGCGACGGCAAGATCGTGGCGACGTTCGGCATCAAGACGGTCACGAACAGCACGACATTGGAATTGCAAACCACTGCCGCGGCGGACTTCTCGAATCGACCGTTCGTCGTGCATGAAGAGCTGCAACGAGTGCAGACCTTGCAGCAGCTCACGCAGGCGGTGAACGCCGCCGGTAATCGTTCACGGATTCTAAAATGATCTCGCGTTATTTGGGATTTTCTGCGATCAGTAGGTGATGTCGTCGGTCGTCACGGAAGAACTGATTGCGAGACAAACGCCTGAAGCACAGGCGATCATTCGGTTGTTGTTGGCCGAGATTCAGGAATTGAAATCACAATTGCTCGACGTGAAATCGCAGTTGCTGAAGCTGACTCCGCAGAATTC
>JAPLNX010000602.1 GCA_026400935.1 Planctomycetia bacterium
CGAAAGAATCGAACTGAGCCGTCCTCGCCGGTTCCTTTATTGAGCCAGATGGCAACTCCAATTTCACCGGCGAACGGTCCGATCTTCTTCTCTGGCGGTTTCTGTGGGCGGGTCTTCGTGTCTTGCGACGTGACCTGTCTCGTGTGTGAAAGAACGCTGGACTCTCCTGAGAGAGGCAGCAAGCAAAATGCCTGATGCAAATGCGACAGTGCCACAGAAGATGGGAACAGCGCAAGCGTATTAACGTCACCAGAGTCAAAACATCCGCCATGCGTCGACGGACTCTCTGGCCGACGCGTCAGAAGCGGTCAATCCCGTTTCAGACTTTCGATGCAGCAAACGAAGCATTTCTAACCATTCGGCCCATGTGTCTAGAACGTCGGGGTCCGAATCGTTCTGCACGACGGTGGTGGTGCAACAGTTCGGATAGTTCGCGGTGATCGGGCCAACGATGAGCTCCTCCATTTTTATGGAGCGATCGCAGAAAGAGAGCGCTGAGGCACCCACCGTATTCAAGACGCGACTACCGACTCTTCGACACGGATTGTAGAGTGAGGACGGTGACCCACGTGACGTTGCCGCCTACCAGGAAGTACCAAGCATGAATCGAAAGTCCAGCACGATTGCCTTGGCGATCGCCCTTTTGACGTCTGTACTGCGGGCGGAAGAGTCGCGAGTGTTGTTCAATCGCGACGTTCGACCGATCTTGGCCGACAATTGTTTTTATTGCCACGGCTTCGATCCGAAGAATCGTCAAGGCGGGCGGCGGCTCGATACTTTCGAAGGAGCAACGGCGGAGAGTGTCGGCGTGCGCGCGATCGTGCCCGGGGAGCCAAGCAAGTCGGAAGTGTGGCGGCGGATCAACGCCACCGACGAAGACGTGAAGATGCCGCCGACCAAATCGCACAAGACGGTCACCGCGGCGCAAAAGGAAACGCTGCGACGGTGGATCGAGCAGGGGGCGAAGTACGAATCGCACTGGGCGTTCGTTGCGCCGGCTCGAGTAGGGCCGCCGTCGGTACAGCAGGAATCGTGGTCGCGCAATGCCGTCGATCGTTTCATCCTCGCACGATTGGAGGCGGAGAAGTTGACGCCATCGCGTGAGGCCGCGCGGGAGACGCTCATTCGCCGCGTGTCGCTCGATCTTACGGGTCTGCCGCCGACGCCCGTCGAGGTCGATGCGTTTCTGGCGGACACGTCGCCCGATGCTTACGAAAAAGTCGCTGATCGGCTTCTGCAATCAGAACACTACGGCGAGCGCATGGCTGTGGATTGGCTCGACGCGGCGCGATACGCAGACTCAAACGGCTACCAAGTGGACCGCGACCGCGAGCTGTGGCCGTGGCGTAACTGGGTCATCCGCGCGTTCAACGCGAACATGCCGTTCGACCAATTCACGATCGAGCAACTGGCCGGCGATCTGCTGCCGAGTGCGACGCTCGATCAAAAAATCGCGACCGGCTTTCATCGCAACCACATGCTCAACGAGGAGGGCGGGATCATCCCGGAGGAGTTCCTCGCCGAGTACACGGCCGATCGCGTCGAGACGACGGCTGCCGTGTGGCTCGGTCAGACGCTGAATTGCTCGCGCTGCCACGACCACAAATTCGACCCGTTCACGCAGCGCGATTTCTACGGACTGAAGGCGTTCTTTCACAATGTGACGGAGAAGGGAGTTGGCAATTACGGCGCGCCGATCCGCATCAACGCCCCACCGTTCCTCCGTCTGCCGACCGACGAACAAATGGCGAAGCTCGCGTCACTCGAAGCCGATCTCATGACGGCGAAGCAGCAGCTTGCAACTGCAACGGCGGAAGCAAACTCTGGAGCTGATGACTGGTCGCGACGACTCGCGACGACGGAGGTGAAGTGGACCGCATCCGAATTCGTGAAAGTCGAAGCGGGCAAGGCACTCGTCGAGGTGCGCGGTGACGGCGCGCGAATCGAAGCACCGAATCCCGGCGCGGGATTCACAGCCAGTTGCAAAGTGCGATTGCCCGCCGGGCGCGTGACGGCACTGAAGATCGAATGCGCCCATGCCGGCATGATCGGTGCGGCCCGTTGGCTTGATGTACGCGTCCTTGCCGACGAGCAGACCCTCAAGTTGCGCGCGGTCGAGAGTGGCGAATCGATGGCCAAGGGAGAATTGACGAAGACGCTCGACGGTTCGCCGCAGACTTTTACGACCATCGCACCGCGTGAAGACAAGCCAATCGCGGGCATATTCGAACTCGCGGAACCGATCGTCAGCGAGACTGCCATCGAACTGCGCGTCGTCATGGATGCCGGGTTCGGCTCCGGCCCGATGCTCTGGCGCATCGCGGCAACAAGCAACGACTCGGAGCTGTTCGCACCGAGCACCATCGTCGCGCTAGCAAAGAAAGATGCCACCGCTCGCTCGGCTGCGGAGCAAAAGCTGCTGGCTGACTTTCACACGCAGCAAAACGCTGCCTGGCGCGCCATCGACGACCGCGTCATCGCGCTCACGCAGCAGAAGGATGCGCTTGACCGCGACGTGTGGACGACGCTCGTGATGGAAGAGATGCCGGAGCCGCGTCCGACCTTCATCCTTATGCGTGGCGCGTACGACAAGCCCGGCGAGCGAGTCACCGCCGCGACGCCGGCAGTCCTGCCGCCACTCGACGAAGGGCAGCCGCTCAATCGCCTCGGCCTCGCACGCTGGCTGGTAAGCCCGCGGAATCCGCTGACCGCGCGTGTGACGGTGAACCGCCTCTGGCAGCAGGTGTTCGGCACTGGCATCGTGCGCACATCGGAGGACTTCGGATCGCAAGGGGATTTCCCAAGTCACCCCGAATTACTCGACTGGCTCGCGACGGAGTTCATCCGCACCGGCTGGGACGTGAAGGCCATGATGAAGCTGATGATGATGAGCGCGACCTATAGGCAGGACTCGCGGCTCACGCCCGCGCTGCGCGAACGCGACCCGGACAACCGGCTGCTGGCGCGCGGGCCACGCTTCCGGTTGTTGGGCGAGCTCATACGCGATCAAGCGCTGGCAGTGAGCGGCTTGTTGGTTGAGAAAATCAGTGGACCGTCGGTGAAGCCATATCATCCGCAAGGGATTTACGAGCAACTCACGGCGGGGAGCAGCACTAACACCTACGTCGTCGGCAAGGGGGATGATTTACACCGCCGAAGCCTTTACACGTATTGGAAGCGGTCGGTGCCGCACCCTGCACTGCTCGCGTTCGGCACGCCCTTTCGCGAGAGCTGTACGCTCCGACGACCGCGCACGAACACGCCGCTTCAGGCGCTCAACCTGATGAATGATCCGACCTATGTCGAGGCCGCTCGATTCCTTGCGCAGCGTATGATGCGCGAAGGAGGAGACGTGCGGGATGCGCGACTCACGCACGGTTTTCGACTCGTGCTGGCCCGCGCGCCGCGGCCCGCGGAACTCGCCGTGCTTCGCGCGTCTTACGAACGGTCGCTCGCGGATTTCGGAAAGGACACCGAAGCGGCGAAGTCTCTTCTCACCGTTGGCGACACCGCAGCCGATGCGACGATGAATCCGGCACAACTCGCAGCGCTCACGTCCGTTGCCAGCACGCTGCTCAATCTCGACGAAACCATCACGAAGGAATGAACTAAAAAGTAGGTTGGGACTCCGTCCCGACACTTCCGCGAAAAAGGTCGGAACGGAGGCCCAACCTACGAAGGACTGAATCTCATGACCGCTCACACATCTCCGGTCGGACTTTCCCGCCGTCACTTCTTGAGCCACGCCGGCATCGGCGCGGCCGCGCTGGCATCGTTGATCAACCCGCGACTCTTTGCCAACACGAGTGCGCCGCACTTCGCGCCGAAGGCGCGACGAATCATTTGGCTCACGCAAGCTGGCGCGCCGTCGCAGTTGGAACTGTTCGATTACAAACCTGGCCTTGCCGAACAGTTCGACAAGGACTTGCCAGATTCCATACGCGGCGAGCAACGGCTGACGGGCATGACCGCCGGACAGAAGCGCTTTCCCGTTGCGCCGTCACACTTCAAGTTCGCGCAGCATGGCGAGTCGGGAATGTGGTTGAGCGAACTGCTCCCGCACACGGCGACGCTGGCCGACGACATCTGCCTCATTCGCACGTTGCACACCGAGGCCATCAATCACGACCCAGCGATGACCCTGTTGCAAACGGGACATCAGATTTCCGGTCGGCCTGCGTTTGGGTCGTGGGCCGCGTATGGGCTTGGCTCGGAGAACGCAGACTTGCCGGCATTCGTTGTGCTGATTTCGCGGCCGAGCGGACCGACTAACGCGCAGCCGTTGCACGAGCGAATGTGGAGTGCAGGATTCCTGCCCTCGAAGCATCAGGGTGTGCGATTCAATTCCGGCAAAGACCCGGTGCTGTATCTCTCGAATCCGCCGGGCATCACTTCCGAGCGGCGACGCGCGATGCTCGACGACGTCGCGGCGCTCAACCGCCTCAATTTCGCCGAGTATCAAGACCCCGAAACGCAGTCGCGCATTGATCAGTACGAAATGGCCTTCAGGATGCAGGCCGCGGTGCCAGAGCTGGCGGACTTGTCGAAGGAACCGGCCAGCCTCTTCGATCGCTACGGGCCGGAGTCACGGAAGCCGGGCACTTACGCAGCGAACTGCATCCTCGCGCGGCGCCTCGCCGAGCGCGGTGTGCGGTTCATTCAGCTCTATCACCGCGGTTGGGACCAGCACAACAACCTGCCCAGTGGCATCAAGAGTCAATGCTATGACACCGATCAACCCACGGCGGCGCTGATGGGCGAACTTAAGGAGCGCGGCCTGCTCGACGAGACGCTCGTCATCTGGGGGGGCGAATTTGGACGCACGGTCTATTCGCAGGGCGTGCTGACCAAGGACAACTACGGTCGCGACCATCATCCACGCTGCTATTCCATTTGGCTCGCCGGTGCGGGCATCAAACGCGGCCACGTCCACGGTGAGACCGATGACTTCAGCTACAACATCACGAAAGACCCCGTCCACATCCACGACCTCAACGCCACAGCGATGCACCTGCTGGGCCTCGATCACACCCGCCTTACGTACCGCTTCCAAGGACGTGACTATCGTCTGACCGACGTGCATGGCGAAGTGGTGAAGGACATCCTGGCATGACGCCGCCATTCATCAGAATCCACCCGCTTTAGGCGAATGCCTCATCTCCGGCAGCTTTGCTTTGGTAATTCTGGCGGCCGCGTGTGGAGGTGGTTTCAACACGGGGACAGACTATTGCGTCTCACGTGTCCTACATAGACTCATGCCATTGAGTCACAGTTCTGATCCTCCTGATTCACTCTTGCGAAGGAACTCTTCATGCATCGTCATCGGACCATGACCCGGCGAAGCTTTTTGGGGAAGACAGCGATGGGAGCTGCGGCAGCGCCGCTCATTCTCAGCTCGACCAGTCTCCTTGCTCAGGAGAAGCCTGCTCCGAGTGAGCGGATCACGCTCGGGGTCATCGGAACCGGCAATCAGGGCTTCAATGACATGCGAGGTTTCCTCGGCGATCCGCGTGTGCAAATTGTTGCTGTCTGTGACGTCAACAAGGAGAGCCCCGGCTACTGGAATGGAAAGGTTGCTGGCCGCGAGCCGGGTCGTAAGTTGGTCGAGGACCACTATGCTGAGGCTAAGAAGTCAGGGACGTACAAAGGCTGCGACGCCTATGAGGACTTCCGCGATCTACTCGCCCGAAAGGACATCGACGCGGTTTTGATTTGCACTCCCGACCATTGGCATGCAATCCCCACGATCATGGCGGCCAAGGCAGGCAAAGACATTTACTGCCAGAAGCCGCTGTCACTGACGATCGCCGAGGGACGAGCCATGAGCGACGCGGTCAAGAAGTACAACCGCGTCTTTCAGACAGGCAGCCAACAACGCTCCGACCCAAAGTTCCGCTACGCCTGCGAACTGGTCCGCAATGGACGCATCGGGAAGTTGCACACCGTTCGTTGCGGGCTCCCGGGTGGCCAAGCTGACTACGGCAAGACTGGCGATCGCAAGAAACCCGAACCGGTGCCGGAAGGTTTCAATTACGACATTTGGCTCGGCCCCGCACCGCAGGCCGAGTACGCACCGGCTCGCTGTCACGTCAACTTCCGTTGGATCTACGACTACTCGGGAGGCCAAGTCACAGACTGGGGCGGACACCATCCCGACTGTGCTCAATGGGGCATGGGGACAGAGCTGACCGGGCCAACCGAGATTCGAGCCGCCAAGGGTGTCTTCCCGAAGGACGATCTTTGGGATACCGCCACCGAGTTCTACTTTGAAGCCCATTACGCCAACGGCCAGAAACTCATCATCTCCAGCAAAGAGCGTGGAGGCGTGACTTGGGAAGGGACTGAAGGCACGGTGATGGCCAATCGCGGCTTCATCGATGCCAATCCCAAGAAGATCCTCGACTCCGAGATCGGCCCGAACGAGATTCATCTCTACGAGAGTAACAATCACTACCGCAACTTCATTGACTGTGTCCTTTCGAGGAAGCCGACAGCGGCTCCGGTCGAGGTCGCCCATCGCTCAATTACCATTTGCCACCTCGGAAACATCGCTATGCGGCTCGGAAGAGAGTCGCTGAAGTGGGATCCTAAAAAGGAACTCATCCTCGACGACGCCGAGGCTTCCAAGATGCTCAGCCGGGAATACCGCGCACCGTGGAAGCTCGAGGTGTGACAGCGAGAGTGCCGTATTTTGTGGTTGATGGTTCGCCGGTCAGATCGAACGAGATGTACTTCGCCTGATAACGGACGCATATGAATCCTCGGCGAGTTACCGTCATTGGGAAGTAAAAGATTATTGGCTGGATGAAGGAATGGGATGGGAAATTTGAATGCCGTCGTTAGTGACCACAACCCGATGGGTTGGCAGTTTGAGAACACTTACTCGCGGCTGCCTGACGTCTTTTTTGCTCAGGCTAAACCTGCCAAGGTACGAGCACCTCGCTTAGCGATTCTAAACCGTCGACTGGCAGACGACCTCGGCCTCGACCTCAATACCATTTCAACGGGAACTGCCGCATCCCTTTTTGCAGGCCAAGATCTGCCAAGCGGCTCCCGACCGATCGCGCAGGCGTATGCCGGGCATCAGTACGGCAACTTCACGATGCTCGGTGACGGCCGCGCCATCCTGCTGGGGGAACATCGTTCTCCGTCCGGTCAGCTCGTCGATATTCAGTTGAAGGGGGCGGGGCAAACGCAATTCTCACGTCGCGGCGATGGCCGGGCCGCTCTCGGACCGATGCTCCGTGAGTACATCATCAGCGAGGCCATGTTCGCCCTCGGTATTCCGACCACTCGAAGTCTGGCCGTTGTCACCACTGGTGATCCAGTCTACCGAGAGGTCAAGCGGCAAGGAGCGATCCTCACTCGCGTGGCCGCCAGCCACATTCGGGTCGGGACGTTCGAGTACCTGTCGGCGAGGGAAGACGATTCGAACTTGCGGGTGCTGGCGGACTACACCATCGACCGTCATTACTCGGAGCTGGCAGACTCACCAAACCGGTATTTGGAGTTCTTCCGCGCGGTCATGGACCGACAAGCCTCGCTCGTCGCCCGATGGCAGCTCGTCGGTTTCATCCACGGGGTGATGAACACCGACAACATGGCGATTTCCGGAGAGACGATTGACTATGGCCCGTGCGCGTTCATGAATGCCTACCGGCCGGACACGGTCTTCAGCTCGATCGACCGCGCCGGCCGATACGCCTATGGCAACCAACCCGCAATCGCGCAGTGGAACTTGGCCCGTTTCGCCGAGACGCTGTTACCACTTCTTGCTGATCAACAGGAGAAAGCGATTGCCATCGCGACAGAAGCACTCGGCGAGTACCCAGCGCTGTTCGAGCAATACTGGCTGTCGGGGATGCGGGCCAAGTTGGGGCTCCAGAGTGCCGAGGCTGGCGACATGGAGTTGGTTCAATCTCTGTTGGCCTGGATGCAAGAGAACCGGGCCGATTTTACCAACACGTTTCGCGATCTCTCGGAAGATGAGTTGCCGAGCGGGAACCGGTATGGAGATCCGAATTTCCGCGAATGGCATTCGCGTTGGCATCTTCGCCTCAGCCGAGAGAGTCGGCCAAGTCCCCAAGCCCACGCCGCGATGAGGAGCGTCAACCCGGTCGTCATTCCCCGGAACCATCGAGTCGAGGAAGCACTCGCAGCCGCTGAAGACCACGACGACCTGTCAGTGCTCCATCGTCTATTGGCGACGCTAGCGATGCCGTACGAAATCGGAACCGATACGCCGATGTATCAGGAGCTTCCGCCCGACGATTGCAGTTACCGAACGTTCTGTGGAACTTAGGCAGCAAGTGGCTGCCGAGTTCGAGTGATTCGAGCTGCTTCATCGCGGCGAGCTGCTTCAAGTCGTCGTCGGTCGTGGCTCGGCAGTTCGTCAGTGTCGGACGTTTGAGCGTCTTGATGCCGGCGATCATCGGCAGCGATTCGGATTTGTCGAAGCCTTCGCCGAGTTGGAGATATTCAAGGGGCAGGGCTTAAATGTGCTTCAAGCTCGCGGGCGTGACCTTCGCGGCACCGAAGAACCAAGAACGTACAGACATCAATACTTGGGGAAGATGGCCGGGGTTGGAAAGCGTTCTTCGATGCTGGAGCCATCGTTGAGATATTCCTCGCGAGGTACGTCCACCTGAGGCCAGCTTGCGGGGCGGACGCGGACGACTCGGCCGGGGCGGATGCCTTCGATGATGAGGTCCGTTTCAAAACGGATTTGGATGCCGCTGCTGCCTAAGGGGACTTCACCCTCTGTCTTTGCGACATCGAGGATGTTGCCTCTTGAGGCCATGTGCGCGGGGCCGTATGCGCCGTGGGTGTGCTTCAGCGTGTTCTCGACAGAATTCATCAGAGCAGGGCTGCCTTGTTTGAAGTCGGCGTAGAGCGAGTCGTCCATGCCGCCGAACAACGTCGCGGTCACGGTCGCGCGGCCGAACTTGCCGTACTCGACGGCATCGACCCAAGCGGGCATCCAGCGACTGCGGATGAATGCCTTATTCGCCTCAGTCTGATTGCGGGCGGCGCGTTGCATCGCGGCATCGTCCAGCCAGATGTCCGAGATGTGAAACTGAGTGAAGATGCCACCTGACGTCGGCTTCCAGGTGATGCCGAGCAGTACGGGCTGTCCATCGAGCGATTTCTTCCCGGTGGCTGGCCAAGTGCCTTCGGCGATCAGATCCTCGACCCCGAGGTATTCGCGGCCGCGCCAGATGCGCGTGGCGGCATCGAAGGTCAGTTTTTCCTCGGTCGCCTTGCCGTCTCCGCCTGCTTTCGGTTCGCAACTGGCGATGATCAGCCCCGCGTTGTTCTGGAAGTCCACTTCCTTGAGCTTCCAGACTTTGCCCTCGCGCTGGCAGTAGCTGGGCTCGTCCTCAAGGAGCAGGGCGTGGTTCTCGGCGGGTGCTGTGCCGGCGCCACGATTGTGGTTCCCGTCTTTCTTCTTGTTGTCGACTGACAACACCGGCACGGCGGAGATCTTCGGGTCGGGCGGGAGAAAGGCCCGGACGTGCAGCACGGTGCCCAGCGGAATGTCCCGGAGATCCGCCGGCGCGCCGCGATAGCGGACCATGCCGTAGGGGAGCATGGCGAAGGGGTGCGGGTCATTGCGGAAAAACATGCCCGACCCTTGCACGCGGATACTGCCGCGGCGGTTGGCATGATCCACGAAGACCAGTTCGCCCCGATACGAGTGCGCTTTTTCCAAAGGGGGAAACTTCCCCGCTTCGGGCCGGAAGTGGTCGGTTGATGGTTCTTGGTTCTTTGTTCTTGGTTCTTGGCTGACGGCGGTCGCCTGAACGAGAGCCGACCCAACAAGCGCAAGAAACAACGAACAAACCCAGAACCGCAAACGAGGAACGATGCCCATCGAACGAGGAACGAAGAACCCAGAACCAAGAACAAAGAACTCTCTCATAGTTCGATCACCTTGTTGCTGTCGCCAACCTTGTCGGTCTCCACGCCCATGCGTTGGGCCATCAGGAGCAGCAGGTTGCTCATGTGGGCGTTCGGGTTCGCGGGGCGGCTGCAGAGCGAGTAGTGCTCGCCGGGCTTGTCGAGTTGGTAGCCCTTGAAGTGACCTTGATTGAGGTCGAGGTGGCTGCCGTGCTTTAGGCCGAGGTCCGAACCGCCGGCGAGTACCAGCGGCAGGTTGGCGTTGCCGTGGCTGTGTCCGTAGGACATGCCGCTGCCGAAGAGGGCCATCGTCGAGCCCAGGAGCGGCTTGCCGTTGAGATCTTTCGTCTCGGCAAGCCGCGTGAGGAAGTAGCTGAATTGCTCGATGGCGAAGGTGTCGTAGTTGGTGAGCTTCTCCATGTAGCCCGCATCTCCGCCGTGATGGCTGAGTTGATGGCGCGACTCGGTGATGCCGATCTCGGGAATGGCGAACGCATCTCCTTCGCCGCCGAGGCTGAAGGTGGCGACTCGCGTCAGATCGGTCTGAAAGGCGAGCACGATGAGGTCATAGACCGTGCGGAAATAATCGCCTGCCATCGTCGCAGGAACGTCGCGATTGGTCCGCTGGCGATCGGCGTCGGAGACGGTCGGCAGCGGCGTATCGAGCCACGCATCGGCTCGCCGCGTGCGAACTTCCGCTTCTCGAACCGAAGTGAGGTATTGATCGAGCCGTCCTTTATCCGCCGCTCCCATCGCCTGCTCGATCCGGCGCACTTCCGCGAGGTTGGCGTCCAGCACGCTGCCCTTGCGGCGCAAGGTTCGCCTTTGAGCCGTCTTGCCACCTTTCGGCTCTTCAAACAGCGACGCAAAGATCTCGCTGCAACGACGCATCGAGGGCAACCGGACACCGTCCGCCGTCCAGCCGAGGGAATCTCCCGTGAGGGCGATCTCCATCGAGGAATATCGCGTGTGCTTCGCGGTGATCTCGGCCATCTTCTGATCGACAGAGATCGTGTTCTTATCCGAAGGCCCGAGCTTCCCGCCGGTCAGCCAAACCGAGATGCAATTGTGGTGATGACTGAGAGCACCAGGATGATGCAGGCCGCTGATCGGCGTGATCACTTCGCGGTGCTTCTCCAACGGCCTGAGCGACCGTGAGAACTGGTAGTCCTTGCCCGGAGTCGTGATCTGGTAGTTGAGCGAATGCACGCCGTTCGCCAGGTAGATGAAAGCGCTGCGCCGAGGGGTCGCGCTTTGTTGTTCCGCCGCCCGGAGCGGGACCATGCATTCCAAAAACGGCAAAGCGATGCAACTGCCCAAAGCACGCAATGCGTGTCGGCGGTCGAGCAGCCATGACTGCGAAAGAAATTGACTCATCGAGATTCTCCTTGTCAGAGGTTGTTAGCGTTTGCGGATTAGATCAGACAGAGCCACCGCGCGGATGATGTCTTTGACTCGGTATTGGTTTTTCTTGGCTTCGGCTTCGATCAACTTCAGGTCGTCTTGATCGTCGACGGTCAGTACTCGGCGAAGGGCGTAGGTGCAGAGGTGCTCGATCAAGGCCCGCGCGATGTGGTCGCGGTCTTCGATCAGCAGCTTTTTGAATTGGACGGAGTCTTTGAACGAGCGGCCGTCGGGCATCACGCCGGAGGCGTCCACCACGGGGTTCTCACCCACGCCCGTTGGAACCAACTCGCGAGTGCGCCACTGGCCGACGGCGTCATATTGGTCGAACGCCAGTCCGAACGGATCGATGTTGCGATGGCAGGCGGCACAACTCGCAGTCTTAGCGTGCGCCTCAATTCTTTGGCGGATGGTGACCTTGGTCCCCGTAGCCGGAATCGGCTCGATCGGATCCACATTGGCCGGAGGCGGTGGTGGCGTCTTATTGAAGATCGCTTCGCTGACCCACGCGCCACGATGCACCGGACGATGGCGAGTTCCGTCCGACGTCAGCCCGAGCACCGCACCCATCGTCAGCAGTCCGCCACGATGATCTTCGGGCTTAAGCGAGACACGCTGGAAGCCGCCGGTCTTCGGCTCTGGCAGACCGTAGAAATCGCAGAGCCGCGCGTTGGCCATCGTCCAATCCGAATCAATAAAGCTGTCGATGGGCAAGTTCTTCGAGAACATCTCACGGAAGAACTCGACGGGCTCGGCGCGCAGGCTCGTCTCCAGCCAGGCGTCGTAGGTCGGGTACAGCTTCTTGTCGGGCGGGAACATGCCGAGGCGATGTAGTTGCAGCCACTGCCGCACGAAGTCGTTGATGAAGCGATTGGTCTTGTTGTCCGCGAGTAACCGGTCCACTTCTTTCTTCAGTCCGTCGCCTTGCAGCGAGCCGCCTCGGGCCGCGGCGAACAGTCCCTCGTCGGGCATCGAACTCCAGAGGAAGTACGAAAGCCGCGAGGCGAGTTCTGAATCGTTGAGCCGTTCGCGCGCGACCGGGTCGCCCTCGACGAGATAAATAAAATGTCTCGAAGTCAGCACGCCTTGCATCGCGACGCGGTACGCATCGGCCGTCTTCTCACCCGCTTCGCGTTCCGAGCGGTAGGCTTGCAGGTAGTCTGCCAACTCGTCTTGCTTGACCGGTCGCCGCCAAGCTCGTTCGGCAAATCGGTGCAGGTGCTCGGCGACCACTTCGAGCGTCGCGTCGTCGGGCGGCAGCAGGCCGCTGCGCCGCGACTTTTCCGCCTCGGTTTCCAGCGGTCCCTCCCACTCGATCCAATCGAGGAGCACCGTGGAGAAGAGACCGTTCCCCTTGTCGTCGAACATCTGCGGAGCGTTCGGGTTCAGCAGGGAAGTCTCGCTGCTGTGTGTGAAGATATGACCGCCGCTGCCGAGCGCATTGCGGAAGGCGGCGCCGGCTCTGCGATCGACAACATCAGTGGCCACAACGCAGAAGTCGAGCGACATGGGCATCTCGAGAAATACCTCGAACTCATACACCTGCGGACTGTCTTCGGGAGCCGTGAGGTCAAACTCAATGAGACCATCGACGGTCTCCTCACCGGTCCGCTTGCCGATGCTTAGGTGCGCCGTCTGGCCGCCGAGCGGACGAATGCCGCTGGCCTGGAGTCGCATGCGATAAAGCCCGCTGTGCTCCGGCCCCGTCTTTCCGAACCAATTGGACGAGAACGCGTTTTGGACATTACCGGGGTAGAGGAGATAGCGCAGCGGCCGCTTGATGCCAAAGCGATCCAGCACTTCCTGCTGGGACTTCCCGCCGTTGTAACGCAGTTCGGCAGCAGTCTTGCGGACCTTGCGAGCTTCCCCTGTTGAGACGGGAAAAGCGCGGTCGAGCACGAGTCCCGCCGCGCGGTAATAGCGATCCACATGCGACGCCGAGAGCGTCAGTTCCGATCCGATCCGCTCGAACCCATGCCACAACGTGTCTTCGTTCAACTCGCCCGGCTTAGCCGGATCGTATCGCACGCCGAGCAGATCATAGACCGTGTTCTGATACTCTTTTCGACTCAGCCGATAATGCGCCACCGCCGGACGAGCCGCCATCCGCGCCGCCCGTCCCTCCTTGAGCCGCGCATCGAGACTCGTGACGAACGCCGCGATCTCCGCCTGAGTCGGCTGCGGCTCTTTCTTCGGCGGCATCTCGCCACTGTTGAGCTTGTCGAGAGCCTCCGCCCAATGATGCGAGTCCCGGCCCAATTTGAAATCGCGAGACAGCCGGTCGATCCGAATGTCCCCCTCTTCCTTCTTCGGGCCATGACAACGAATGCAATGCTTCTCAAGGAAGGCTTCAAACGGCTCCGCTCCACGAACGGCACCGGTCAAGCCAAGACCGGCGGTCAGGGCGAGACACAAACGGGAAAAAATTCTTCGTAGGGACATGACTATCACCAGTTCATTCAGTGTGGCAATCTCAAAGGTCACGTTTGAATCGTCCGACAACTCACCACATTGAAGACTCCCGCTGGCGGCGAAGTCTGACGAAAACGCTTTTCTGGTAGTGTCCTAATTTGAAAGTCGGCGTGGCGGGGCTAATGCGGTGGGTTGGTAGTCTCAATCAGGGTGTCGCCGGTCCAAAGATTGCCATAAACAGCCAAAACAACCCGAATGCCAGGGCATACAGTGCCACCAAGATAAACAGCGTTACCAATACCCCAAATACAGTGCCGTGCCTGCGGTTGTCTGGTTCTTCGTCCGACATGCCACCCTCCACACAAGCAGCGTATTCTGCCCAGCGCAAAAAGAAAGCTCCGATTCATCATCGGGGCTTTCTTTCGTCTCTGGCCTACACCATGACTTCGTCTGCTTTCTTCAAATTAGGACACTACCGCTTTTCTCAATTCCAAACGACCTGCATACACGCGAGCATAATTCTAAAGACGTTCAACAACCCAGATGTTGCGGTACAGCACGCGGCGTCCGAAGGCTTCAAACCAGATGGGGCCGTCGGGCGTCTCTGGACCTTTGAAGCCGTGCGGCGTCGGGCCGTTGACTTCTAGCTTGTCCACAGTCTGGTGCCCGTTCAACTTCACCGAGATCACCGCCTTCGACGTCTTCTTCCCACTGCTGTCGAAACGGGGTGCCGTGAAGTCGATGTCGAGGGTCTGCCAAACCAACGGAGGCAGACACGAGTTCGGCACGTTGCTCGGATAGGTGAAAACACTTCCGCAGACGCGCGGCGCGTTGTTGTTCTTCGCCATCGGAAACTTCGACGACGTGCTCTTATCGTCGACCAACTTGGGCCGGTTCGGACTGGTCGCGCCTGACAGATCGAAATCGAATCCAAAACTATCGCCGATCGCGACCTCATAGCGCGAGAGCATATAGATGCCCGCATCCGCTCGGCGCCACGGAATGTTTTGCGGCTCCCAACCGGTCATGAACTCCACGTGCAACTTGTAGTCTCGGAACCGTCGCTTCGTGACGGCCCCGGCCAGCATGTTTCCTTCGAACATCATCGGCGCGGTCAGCCCTTCGATGTCCTTCCGCTCCTCGAACGCGTCCATGTTGGGAGTCGCACCGCCAAACAGAACGATCGCACCGGCGGGAGGCTGCTGTCCCAGAGTCTCGCTCTTGCGCTCCACTCGCTTCAAAAGAGTCTTACGGTCACCGCGCTTCAGCATCAGGCCAGAATCATCGAGAACCGCGCTGGCTCCTTCATCCGTCGGCGAACGGAAGTCCGCCCGTCCTTCCGACAACGGGCCACTTTCCAAGAGACCGTAACGACCACCATCCCAACCATCGCCCGGCAATCCACCTTCCAGAACCAAAGCATGGAACGATTTGTCGCCTCGCGCTACCACCTGAGCACCGACTGGCTTCTCTCCGTCCTTGCCGACGTATTCCCCCTGCAATTTCAGTTCGACTCCGATCGACTGAGCATCGAACAGCATCTTCGCCGCCGCCTCCGCGTCTTTGTCCAATATCTGCGCCGGAGATTCTCCGGGCCACGCTATGACCAAGCAGAGCGCCAAACTGTTGAATACGTTTCTCATCGTGTTCCTCTTCCTCTTGGCATTTTTGCATTACCGGTTCTCATTTTCTTGTTCGCTTACCAATTTGTAGCCGAGTTGCTCTGCAACTCGGCTACCGACTCGCGTGTGGCCAAAATACTCGGCCGCGTCTGAAACGCCAGTCGCGGTTTGCTTTCGCGACGTTGTCCGAATGAGAATCTCTGCCGCAGCCTTCGGCGCTGTCGGTGCCGAACTTCGTGTCGCGGCCCATGCTACGGTATCGACGGCGTCGCGTGACACGACCTCCGTGGTCATCTAATGTAAAAGGAGCTCTTCTTGTTCGTTGCCCGTCGGTAGGAGATTCCAATGCTTCGCCTGTTTGCTGTCAGTCTGTTGTTGACCGCTACGCTTTTGGTCGCCGATGAAAAGAACTCCGCAAAGCTCGCTGCGCCCGAAGGATGGTCTGGCGAAACCATCGCACTTCCACCAGGGTTTGCTCCCGATATGAAGCTGAAAGGATCTGAACACATTCGGTTTGCACCTGGAATGATGAAACCGGCGTCGGATTCATTCTTCAGCTATGCCTTTGTGTTCGAGCTTCAGTCGAAGCCCGATCTGACGGATGCCGTCGTCAAAGATGAGTTCCTGAAATACTACCGAGGTCTGTGTAAGTCGGTTCTCAACGGAAAAGTTCCAGACGTCGATCCGTCTAAGTTCACGTTTGAACTACAGCGCCTGAAATCCGATGCAAAGCACCAACCGAACGAAAAGGAAACGGATACTCCGGCGTCGTACACAGGCACGCTGAATTGGGTCGAACCGTTCGCCACGAAGAAGCCGCAGAAGCTCAACTTGGAGCTTCGGACATGGATCAGAAACGATCGCAACTACATCTTTGCCTGTGTATCACCTCAGGCCCGAGATACGGCGATCTGGAAACAACTGCACTCGATACGTGACGATTACTTGAAAAAGCCAGCCGAATAAGCGCCTATGACGACGGCACCGGAGTCACTTCAATCCGCGCCGAATCAGCAGTGCATCCACAGTCGGCTCACTTCCGCGAAAGGCCTTGTAAGACGCCATGGGATCACGGCTGGAACCGCGGCTGAGGATTTCTTTTCGAAACACATTGCCGTTGTCTTGAGTGCAGCCGCCATGCGACATCATATGGGCAAACGCGTCTGCGGCCAGCACTTCACTGGCCAGATACGCATAGTAGCTCGACGAGTATCCCCCGGACCAGATGTGAGCAAAGTAGGCAGTCCGATAGCGGGGAGGCACGGCCGGATGATCAACGCCCGCTTTCTTGAGCGATTCCGCTTCAAACTTCTCGACATCGGCAGGGATCTGTTCGCTGGTCAGTGAATGCCATTCGAGATCAAGGAGTGCCGCCGAGAGATACTCAAGTGTTTCGAATCCCTTGTTGAATTTCTTGGCGGCGACGGTCTTGTCGAGCAGGGCTTTTGGGATCTGATCTCCAGTCTTGTAGTGCTTGGCATAGTTGGCGAGGATTTCTGGCTGAATGGCCCAGTCTTCCTCGAACGTGGACGGAAACTCCACGAAGTCACGTGGTGTCGCGGTCCCCGCAACGGTGGGATAGGTCACATCGGAAAACATGCCGTGAAGCGCGTGTCCCATTTCATGGAACAGGGTCGTCACGTTGTCAAAGCTGATCAGTGCCCGTTCCCCGTCTGCGGGACGAGGGATGTTCAGACAGTTCACGATCACCGGCTTATCGTGCAGTAATTTGGACTGATCCACGAAGGAACTCATCCAGGCTCCGCCACGCTTGGTATCGCGTTTGAAGTAGTCGGCATAGAACAGTCCAAGCTGAGATCCGTCGCGATCAAACACGTCAAACACTCGCACGTCCGCATGGTAGACGGGCAAGTCTTTTCGTTCGCGAAAGGAGATTCCGTAGAGCTTGTTCATCGTAAAGAACACGCCATTTTTCAAGACCGAATCCAACTCGAAGTAGGGCCGGACGGCCGCCTCATCCACTTGAAACCGGGCTTTGCGGACTTTCTCGGAATAATACTCCCAATCCCACGGAGCCAATTCATGGGTCTCGCCGCTCTCCTTGATCATGGCCTCCAGATCCCGTGCTTCCTGCTTCACTCGTTCGATCACTCCGGGGACCAGGTCCGTCAGCAGCTTGCGGGCGGCGGCGGGAGTCTTCGCCATTTGATTCTGTAGCTTATAGGCCGCATGGTTTTCATAGCCCAGGACTTTCGCTCTCTCAGCGCGCAACTGGGCAATTTCCAGCACCAGTCCGCGATTATCAATTCCGCCATCGCGACCCAAACCCCGATAGGCCGAGGCTTCCCACACACGCTGACGCAAGGCCCGATTGTTCAGCGATGTGAGAACCGGCACACGCGTGGTGTTCGAAATCTGGAGCAGATACTTCCCGTCCAGACCACGCGCCTTGGCCGCTGCCGCCGCGGCGGCGATTTCGTCCGCCGACAGGCCGTCAAGTTCCTTCGCCGTGTCGACGACAACCGCCCGCTCTTTGGCGATCGCCAGCAGATTCTCTTCAAACTTTGTTTCGAGCTTTGCCAACTGTTCGTTCAGCGATCGAATTCGCCCCTGGTCCAGGTCACTGAGTCTGGCCCCTGCCCGCAGGAAACTTTCATAACGCTGCTTCAGCACTTCCGCCTGCTCGCCCGTGAGCGTCAGAGACTCTTTCTTCTGCCAGAGAGTCTCGACTCGCTGAAACAGCTTGCGGTTCAGCAGGATGTTGTCCGTATGGGCTGCTCGTAGAGGAGCGATTTCGGTTTCGATTTTCTGCAGAGGCTCGTTTTTCTCGGCCGAAGTCAGATTGGAAAAGACATTGTCAACGCGGGTCAGCAGTGCTCCGGATCGTTCCATGGCCTCGATCGTGTTCTCGAACGTGGGCGCTTCCGTCTGGTTGGCGATCGCATTCATTTCGGCCAACTGCTGCTTCATCCCAAACGTGAACGTTGGCAGAAAGTGATCAACACGGATCTTGTCGAACGCCGGAGCGTGCAGCAGCAGGGGACTGGGAGCGGCAAATGGATTGTCGGCAGCCAACGCCGAAGCCTTTTCGGGCACGTCTGCCGCGGCAACAGGTGTCAAAAACGACCAGAAGCCGGCGAAGGTGACGCCAAGGACCGCCAACGTGACAAGTTTCCGGAGTCGTTGCGAATCGTTCAAATTCAGGGGCAATCTCACGACAATTTCTCTCCGGTCACGAGGTGTACAGGTTTCAGGACCGCACCGCACTCCGATTAGAAGTTGCGAGATTAAGCATTCTCGCCTGAACGCGAGGGGTGGATGGCCACAGACGTCACATTGTAACCGCACAACGCGTTCACCGCACGGACTCCAACAACGCCAGCGACGCCGCTTCGATCGGCTTGGGCAACGAGCCATCAACCAACGCCAGCACTACTCGGCGAACTGTCTCAGACAACATCGGTCAGCGTTCCATGAGTACCACCAACTCCGGCGGCACGACCATCTCCGCGCGGCGTTCATCCTCACGAATACTCACCAAGTTGCCGCCCGAATCAGCAGCCTCGCGTCCAGCCAAACTTGGAAAACACTCGTTTCCCTCGGAGAAACCCGCCTGTTGCGGATGCTTTCGTAAAGCATGGGTCCTCGGTTCGAATCCGAGCGGTGGCTTTTGAATCACTGAGGTTTGACACACATTTCAAACGCAAAAAAAGCCCCGCTCAATGCGGGGCTTTTTGTTTTCCGGAAGACTCGCAACCAAGCATGGTTTCCCGACAAGACAGTCGTGACTCTTAGCCCAGCAGCGTGTTGAAGTTGAAGGTGAAGGCTTCGTCGATTTCGGCGGCGGGGTCTTTGATGATGTCTGTCCCCTGATGTCCGGCGACTGTGTCCTTCTTACCGGCGGTTGTGCCCAGAGCGGTGCCGCCGTCGATGCTGTCATTGCCACCGCCGCCCAGGCAGATGTCGGCACCGGCTCCGCCCAGCAGCGTATCTTTGCCGCCGGCGGTGGTCAGGGTGCTTTCGGTGCCGTCATCCCCAACCAGGGTGTCGTTGCCATTGCCGCCGTCGAGCTTGTCGTTGTCGGCTCCGCCGTTGAGTCCGTCGCTGCCAGTCAGCGTATCGGTACCCGCTTCACCTAGCAGCGTGTCGTTACCCGCGCCGCCATCGAGGTTGTCGTTCTCGGTGCCGCCGAATAGACGATCGTTCCCTGCATCGCCTTTCAGTGTATCCTTATCAGCGTCGCCGTTGAGCGTGTCGTTGCCGATGCCTCCGGTCAGCTTGTCGTTACCGGCTCCACCGTTCTGAACCGTGTTGACTCCGGTCGTCACATTGCCCACTTTCTTCTTGGAACCGGCGGCGTTGAGTGTGTCATTACCCTCTCCGCCGTTGAGCACGATCAGACCAGTGAACGCCGGGTCGAGGCTGCCGACCTTCAGGCTGTCGTTTCCGTTGTTGCCGTTGACACTCAATTTGGTGATTCCTACCACACTGAAGTCCAGCGTCATCAGGCCGCTGCCTGTAAACTGCTCTCGACCGGCTCCGGTCGTGCCCGTCCGATCAGACAGCGTGATACTGTCGTTCTTCGCAGGCAGATCAAAGATCATGTCCGCCGCCATCGTGCCATCGAGTGTCGCGTTGCTCAATTGCGAGAAGTTCAACGCAAATGTCTTACTCTGACCAGCGCCACCCTTGTCAACCAGGATAAAAGCGCCGTCACCGGACGACGTGGGTCGATAAGTGACTGAACTAAACGCGGTGCCCAGATTCTTCAGCAGCAGGTTGTCGATGGAGCCGGCACCAGCGTTGTAGTTCAGACCACCGGACGGGATCGGATTGCCGTGAGTGAAATCAATGGTCAATTGATCCGACAGACCGCCGGTGTTGGCGATGATCTGCATCACAGACGCTAATGGAATACGCACCTGGAAATCGTTCGTCGATGTCACGCCGCCGGCAACACTAAACGCATGCGTCGGATCAGTGATCACGATGTTGCCGTGGGTATCAAGAGAGATCGTCAGCGTGTCGCTCGATACCGAGCCGTTATCGGTGATCGTGAGCACTCCGGCAGCGAGACTTGCCAGAGTGGTACGTGGACTCTCAGCGACGTTTGTTACGGTGATCTTCACCGCTTGCGTCGTAGTCTTTGGCGAACTGGCATCGTCGGTCACATTGACGGTGAACTCATACACGTTGTCCAAGTCGGCATCCGCAGGCTTCTCAGCATTGGGCACGGCGACGAACCTGATTTCACCCGTCAGGCTGTTGATCGTGAAATCCCCCGCATCTGTACCCGACAACGAATAGCTCAACGCTTCCGGCGGTGTTTCTACGTCGTCGGCATTCACATCCAGCACGACAAACGATTTGAGCGTTTTTTCGGGCGCACTGGCCGTCGCGGCAGAATGAATCACTGGAGCGAAATTGGGAGAAACAATAGTCCACAACTCATCCCCGTTGAACCCGTCGTTAGCCGTGAAATACAGAGTGCCGTTCACGTTGGTGAGATTGTCGGGAGACGAGCCACGACTGCCGGGGCGGATGCCGCCACCCGCCACGCCGTCTTCCACCATCTCCGCCACGCCGCTGTCGTTGATCCGCCACAGCTCAGTGCCGTTGGTTCCATCGCTAGCCGAAAAATAGAGCATACCGTTCACGTTTGTGAGACTGTCGGGAGACGAGCCATTAGTGCCGGGATTGATGCCGCCGCCCGCCACGCCGTCTTCCACCATTTCCGCCAGGCCGGTGCTGTTAATTCGCCACAACTCTTGTCCGTTGGTCCCGTCTTTGGCCGTGAAATACAGAGTGCCGTTCACGTCCGTGAGTTTCCTGGGATACGAGCCATTAAGGCTGGGGTAGATGCCGCCACCCGCCACGCCGTCTTCCACAATTTCCGCCAGGCCACTCGTCGTGTTGATCCGCCACAGCTCGTAATCGTTGGTATTGATCCGCCACAGCTCGTAATCGTTGGTACCGTCGTCGGCCGTGAAATACAGAGTGCCGTTCACGTTTGTGAGATTGTCGGGATCCGAGCCACCACTGCCGGGGCGGATGCCGCCACCCGCCACGCCGTCTTCCACCATTTCCGCCAGGCCACTCGTCGTGTTGATCCGCCACAACTCATCGCCGTTGGTTCCATCGCTAGCCCGGAAATACAACTTGCCGTTCAGGTTGGTGAGATAGGCGGGAGACGAGCCAATACCGCCGGGGTAGATGCCGCCGCCCGCCACGGCGTCTTCCACCATTTCCGCCACGCCGCTGGCGTTGATGCGCCACAACTCCCTGCCATTGGTTCCGTCTTTGGCCGTGAAATACAGCGTCCCGTCCACGTTTGTCAGTTCATCGGGATCCGAGCCATCAATGCCGGGGTAGATGCCGCCGCCCGGCACGGTGTCTTCCACCATTTCCGCCAGGCCACTCGTCGTGTTGATCCGCCACAACTCATTGCCGTTGGCCCCGTCGCTAGCCGTGAAATACAGCGTCCCATTCACATCCGTCGGATTACTGATATACGAAGCGCGGGTGCGGGAGTTGATGCCGCCACCCGGCACGGCGCCTTCGACGAGTTCCGCCACGCCGCTGACGTTGATCCGCCACACCTCATTGCCACTGACCAAGTTGCCGGCCGTGAAATACAGCGTGCCGTTCACGTTCGTGAGATTGTCGGGAGACGAGCTCCTAACGCCGGGGCTGATGCCACCGCCCGCCACGCCGTCTTCCACCATTTCCGCCAGGCCACTCGTCGTGTTGATCCGCCACAGCTCATCGCCATTGGTTCCGTCATTGGCTCGGAAATAGAGCGTGCCGTTTACGTTCGTGAGATATTTAGGTAAGTACGTCACATCGCCGGGGCGGCCGCCGCCCTTCACCATTTCCGCCACGCCGTCGTTGTCGTTGATTCGCCACAAATTGACGCCGCTGGTTCCATCGCTAGCGACAAAATACAGCGTGCCGTTCACGTTCGTGAGATTCGCGGGATACGAGCCCGCGGTATTGGGATTGATGCCGCCGCCCGGCACGGTGTCTTCCACAATTTCCGCCAGGCCGGTGCTGTTGTTGATTCGCCACAATTCAGTGCCATTGGCCCCATCGACGGCGCGAAAATACAGCGTGCCGTTCACGTTCGTGAGATTACGGGGAAAAGAACCGGCGCCGAGGGGGCTAATGCCGCCGCCCGGTACGGTGTCTTCCACCATTTCCGCCAGGCCGGTGTTGTTGTTGATCCGCCATAGCTCTTCGCCGTTGGTCCCGTCGTTGGCTATGAAATACGGCACTCCGTTCACATTCGTGAGAACCTGGGGATACGACGCTCCAGTAGGATTGATGCCGCCGCCCACCGCGGCGTCTTCGACGAGTTCCGCCACGTCGCTGTTGTTGATCCGCCACAACTCGCGGCCGTTGGTTCCGTCGTTGGCTTCGAAATAGAGCGTGCCGTTCACGTTCGTGAGCGCACTGGGATACGAGCTCGACGCGGGGTTGATGCCGCCGCCCGCCGCAGCGTCCTCCACCATTTCTGCCACGCCGGTGCTGTTGTTGATCCGCCACAACTCGTAACCGTTGGTCGCATCACTGGCCCTGAAATACAACGTGCCGTTCACGTTCGTGAGATAGGCGGGATTCGAGCCCGAACTGGGGTTGATCCCGTTCCCCGACACGTCGTCTTCCACCATTTCCGCCACGCCGCTGTCATTGATCCGCCACAATTCCTCGCCGTTGGTCCCGTCGTTGGCCGAGAAATACAGCGTCCCGTTCACGTTCGTGAGACTGCTGGGAGCCGAGCCCGCGCTATTAGGCCTGATGCCGCCGCCCGCCACGGCGTCCTCCACAAGTTCCGCCACGCCGGTGCTGTCGGTCCGCCATAGCTCGACGCCGTTCGTACCGTCGTTGGCCACGAAATACACCGTGCCGTCCACGTTCGTGAGTTGCTCGGGATTCGAGTCGTAGCTAATCGTATTGATCCCCGAGCCGGGAACCGCGTCCTCCACCATCTCAGCGACCCCCGCCAGCAAGGCGCGAGTTTCCAATGTCTCAATCCTCGGACGCTGTTCTGCCGCGTGAATGCCGGCCCACGCCGCCGCGCCGCGACGACGTGTGGATCGACTCATCAACCGCTTCAACCAAGGGCGAATCAACATGCTACAAATCTCCAAGTTAGGTGTAGCCACGCTCGCCACAGCTTGTTGAATTTCCCGCCACTGAGCTTGTCTCAGTGGTTCCCGCGCTTCTGCACTACTCGAAAAATCGGTAGCGCAGAAGCGCGGGAACCACCGGGATGAAGCCGGTGGCAGACTTTTTCAACAGACTGGACAGAGCATGGATCATTGACTCTTCAGGCTCGTTTACGAATCGTTGGTCACTTGGCCCATGCTCTGGTGCGCGTGGGTACCAGAGCGAGGGGCCAGTTCAGGGGTTGGTGGTGGTGTGATCCAGATTTCATCCGCCGCTTGATCCTTGTCTTTGGGTTGTGGTCCACGAATCGCTGGACAACGGACCCCCGGCAACACCTCGACCGCAAACATTTCTTCCACGCCGCTGGCGAAATAAAACGCACCCACGTGCTGTCCGTTTCGCCAATTCAGCACAGCCACTCCGCACTTCAACGAATCACGCTTCTCAGCGATCGGCACGCCACCGAAAACCGACGTCTCGCGAATCCGCGACAAACCAACAAACGCGAAATCCCCGAAAAACGCCAGACCTCGTGTATAGCCCTCGAAGCTTGCCACCACGTCCCACGTTCCGGTCTGTGGATTCACACTCACCAGTTGCCCTCGCCCGGAATCGAGCACGAAAATTTGTCCTTCGTGAACTCGGGGAGAATGGGGCATCGCGAAACCGCGTGCCACCACTTCGTGCGACGCGATGTCGATGAGCACGCCGGTCTTGGCTTTCTCTTCGCGCCAACCGCCCGGCACGTCAGTCTCAGCCATCGCCGTGACGTACTTCGGTTTCCCCTCCGCCAACGCCAAGCCGTTCAAGTGACAACGGTCTCCGGGAACGTGACAATTACTGATAAACTTCGGTTTCCACTGCGGGACGAAGCTATGTCCCGGCTGAATTACAGCCAGACACTAAAACAACGTGTTCACCACCCACAATTCATCTCCCACGAACGCCATCTCGTGCGAATGAATGTTGCCGCTGACATGTGCACTACGAGTCAACAACGCGGCGTCATACTTCCCCGCCGGTGACAATGACTGAGCCAATTCGCGTCCGGCACTTTCCATCATCCAAATCAAACCGCGCGAACCAACTGCCACTCGCCGAGGATGCGTCGCAATCCCCATCGCCACGGAAAACGGCTCCAGCGCCACCTGCAACTGATTTTCATAAGTCCCAAACGAAACGACCTGACCGGCTTGGTAAGTCGTCGCTAACAACGAACTCCGCAACCCCGCCAGCAACGAGGCAAAGCTCGGCGAATATGAAAAGCTCGCGGGAGTCAATCGGGGGTTTGGAGCGGAAGGAGTTGAGTCCAATTCAAATTCACCATTTTATGCTTAGACGCTGAAATGCCCGAAAGTTGCCGAAATTCAATCCGTGCTAAATTGGGCAAGAAAATCCAATCCGCAAATAAAGGGCGTCGATTGACTTAAAACAAGCCCCCTTCCTGACAGCAACCACCCAATCCACGGGGAAAACTCAGGCAATCTTGAATAACTCATTCATCGAACCCGCTGGTGAGATCGGAAAACCTCGCAGACCTCAACCATTTGCTGATTCGATAGAACTGAAGTGAATAAATCCTTCATCAAAACGTCAGATGACAACCGTGGCTATCCTTGTCTGACTCTTCACGAATCAATTGCCGAACGGCTCGGCCTGCTGCCCACCGGTCAGGAGCACGTCTTGCAACAGGAACACGAGAAGGCTCACTTCACCAAGGCCGTGACCGACATCTCCCGTGCCTTCGCCTTGTGTGCCGCTCACGATGAACCCATCCGCCTGCGCGACGACATCGCCTTCTTCCAAGCGGTGCAATCGGCCTTGGTCAAACCCTGTTGTGGGGTGGTCAAGAGACCGGCCACAACAACGACCACACGTCGTGACTCAGTACAACATCCTTGCAAGTCACCAGTCGACAATTCAGCCAAGAACCAATTCTCGTCAACACGGTCATCCCAACGATGTGCTCACGACTGTGACTGACCAATGAAAGTTCCGAATGACCGTGCAAACTTCAAATCGCGATTCGGGGCAATTGTTACTGGGCTGCCCCGTCTGGGCGTGTCCCACATGGGTTGGTCCGTTCTTCACACCGGATGCCAAGCCCCGCGACTTCTTGAAGCAGTACAGCACTGTCTTCAACACAGTCGAGGGGAACAGCACGTTCTATGCATTGCCCAGCCGAGACACGGTGCGCCGCTGGGCCGACGAGACCGCTGATGGATTCCGATTCTGTCTCAAGTTCTCACGAGCGATCAGTCACGACAAGCAACTCATCAGCACCGAAACCGAGACCGCCGCATTCCTCGAACTGCTGTCGATCTTGCACGACGCCAACCGACTCGGCCCCTCGTTCCTGCAACTCAGCCCAACCTTCGATCGACGCCAATTCGAAACGCTCGCCCGATACCTCGAAGCCCTCCCACGCGAACTGCCATTCGCCGTCGAGGTCCGTCACCACGACTACTTCGACAACAGCCCAATCGAACGAGCGCTCGACGAAATCTTGAGCCGCCTGCACATCGACCGAGTCCTCTTTGACAGCCGAGCCTTGTTCTCCGCACCAGCCACCACCGAGTCTGAATCTGAAGCCCAACGCCGCAAGCCTCAACCCCCGCTCCGCCGCACAGTGACCGGCCACCACCCGCTGCTCCGCTTCATCGGCCGCGACAACCTGGACCTCATCCAACCCTGGATCGACGACTGGGTTCCCCTCGTCGCCGAGTGGCTGCACGCCGGCCTATCCCCCTTCGTCTTCACGCACACCCCAAACGACTTCATCAGCGCGGAATTCGCCCAACGATTTCATCGCCGCCTGAGCGAACTCGTCCCCACTCTCCCACCACTTCCGAAGATGCCGGCGGATTTTCAGTCCCAGAAGCAGCCAAAGCAGCGGCAACTATTTTGATCGTCGCCGAATCCACTTCAGGTTGAGCCAGTGAGTCAGTAGTCGGCGCAACGTTCAAAGATTAGATCGTTGCCCCAATCGGGGAATGCGGTCTTGGTTGTATCGATTCAGAAGGTCGTGAATGACTTCCTGACAGCGACGCGCGTTGATGACATCTACGCCGAAAATGCGGTCCATATTCTGTGCAAACGCTCGCAAGATATCCGCGCCATCGGGTCGCTTGAGGAGCGATTCGCAAAGCGAGACGGTCATCTTTGATCGTTGATGGTCCAGAGGTGCGTTTCGCCAGACCTCTCGTAGTGCGAAAGCAAAGAGCGCCACGATCCCCTCAAACTTCACGTCTCTGTTTGCAAACCAATTGCAAACTGCCATCAGCGGTTGGGCACTTGGATCCCAATGTGATTGCTGTGCGCCAGCGATCAAAGTCGGCGGATCGAGGGGGATAAATTGAAACCCATTTTTGAGCAAGGAAAGAGTCAAATCTGTGAAGACTTCTTGCGACACATTTCCAGATTCGTGACAACGTCGCAGAAGGATATGAGTCCATACCCGTTTTGCCGACAACATCTGTCGGGAAACGTCAGCCACGGCGAAGTCATCGGTCCACAAGACATGACGAGGACTAGACGCTTCTGCGATAGTTTCGGCAGTCGCACGTCCAAATAAATCCTCAATCTGACGTCGCGCGTTGGTTGCGATGCTGGCCAGTCTCAAACCGTCCGTGACAACAGCCGCGTTCTGAATCCAATTCACGAAATCTTCAAGCTTTTGACGCCGCGCCGCGATCTGCCCTTCGGTTGACTCGTAAAAGAAATATCGGTCGTTCTGCTTTCCCATTCGGCCTTGGGATGGGAACTCCGACTCGATCATCAGTTGATGTCGGAGTTGCTCAAGAGTCCCTTCCGTGATAGCGCATCGGAACGGCAAACGGTCGATGCGGCGAAATAGGTCGGTTATGAAGAGTGTCGCCAATGCGGTGATATCAGCCACGATGGTGACGTTTTCATCGTCTAATGCGTTTATGGCATCAGCAACCTCATCGTCGGTTCCGCGGCAACACCGAAAAGGCAGATTCTGATCTCCGGCAATATGAGCCACCGCATCGAGAACGGAAGAACCAACGGCTTTTGCAAGCGCGACAACAGGGATTGGATTCTCACGATAAATGGACAGCAGAGTTGTTTTTCGTTCCGCGTCAGCGTCAAGCTCTTTCAGAATTGGGTCGAGCACGGGCTGACCATCTGCGTCTTGCGAAATATGAAACTTCTTGACGAATAACTTGTTCGGAAAATTCCTTTCCCAATCGTCAAGGCATCTTTGGCATACCAAAACGTACTTGCTCACGATGGCCGTGATGGTTGCCGTTTGTGGCTGAATTTCATCGTCGCGAAGAAGAAACTGGTCGCCGTTTCGTTTTCCAAGCAGGCAGATTGCGAGGGAATGATCCGGAGGAAATTCATCTTTTGCGGGATCTGGGTTGCTTTGGGTGTGCCCAGAGATTTTGGCGGTGTTAAGTTTTTGTGGTGTCGCAGTTTGCCCAGTAGGGTTGCCATTGATTGCTGTCGCGGAGGTTGGTCAGGGCTGAGACGTATTCGGCGTTGTCGAGATTCCAGCGCGCACCAGA
>JAPLNX010000593.1 GCA_026400935.1 Planctomycetia bacterium
CCGCAGGATTTCCAGTTGCCGCTCCGTCGCCTCAATCCGCACTGCCTTCCTTGGCATCGCACCACCCTCCGTTAAAGGTGATGCAGTAATGACACAAACTCGCTTTTTATGGAGGATCAATTCTCGGTCGTGGTACTAGTAGTACGACCGCGCCAAATATCTCCAAAGAGACCGGCTGCTTTCCGATCATTTAGCAATGCAGTACCGTACTGACTGGTTCGGCAGGCGGGCGGTAAATGTTCGAGTGAAAGTCTTCAGGAGTTGTGCATGACCGCGACAAACGACATCGCGTTATTAGCAATGAGTCAGTCCGACGCGGCGCTCTTTCCGGTCGTGGGGATCGGCGCTTCGGCGGGGGGACTCGAAGCGTTGATCGAGTTCTTTCGCACGATGGCTCCGCGGAGCGGGATGGCGTTTGTCGTCGTCACGCATCTGGACCCGGATCACAAGAGTGCGATGACCGAGATTTTGTCGCACATCACGACGATGGTGGTGGGCGAAGTGAGCGACGGGACTGAGCTGCAAGCCGATCACGTCTACGTCATCCCGCCGAACGCGAACATGGTGGTCGAGCGGAATCGATTGCGGTTGGTTCCACGCCGCGCAACGCCCGGACTGAATCTGCCGGTGGATGTGTTCCTGCAGTCGCTGGCGGTCGCGCGAAACAGTCAGGCAGTCGGCGTGATTCTGTCGGGGACCGGGACCGACGGGACGCTCGGCTTGAAGGTGATCAAGGAGCAGGGCGGGATCACTTTCGTGCAGGACGACACCGCCGAGCATGACGGCATGCCGCGCAGCGCGCTCAACGCGGGCTGCGTGGACTTCGTGATGTCGCCGCCACTGATCGCGACCGAGCTGTCGCGGCTCGGATCGCATCCGTATTTGAGCGGCGGATTGATGGCTGGTAGCCGAAGTCGTGAGACTTCGGATGTCGTACCGAAAACTGAACTCTCACGAGTTCAGCTACATGATGGTGACGACGACTTCAACACGGTCGTGCGGCTCTTGACCGCCGCAGTCGGTGTGGACTTCACGCACTACAAGCCGCCGACGCTGCGACGGCGAATCGAACGACGGATGTTGCTTGGCCAGCACGCGACATTGCAGCTCTATGCCCAGCGTTTGCAAGACGATCCCGCCGAATTGCAGGCGCTGTTTCAAGAGGTGCTGATTCAAGTCACGCGGTTCTTCCGCGATCCGGACATGTTCCTCGCCTTGCGTGAGACCGTCTGGCCGAAGCTGGTCGCAGGGCGTCCGACCGACGCGCCCTTGCGGGTCTGGGTCCCCGGCTGTGCGACGGGGGAAGAAGTCTATTCGATCGCGATCAGCCTGTTGGATTTCTTGCACGAGCAGGGTCAGTCAACGCCGATCAAGATTTTCGCGACGGACATCTCGGAGCGGGCGATCGGCATCGCGCGGGCGGGCGTCTATCTCGACAGCATCGCGACGGACGTTTCGCCCGAGCGATTGCGGCGGTACTTCGTGAAGACCGACGAGCACTATCAGATTCACAAGAGCGTTCGCGACCTGTGTATCTTCGCGCGGCAAGACGTGACGAAGGATCCGCCGTTCTCACAGATGGATCTCGTCAGTTGCCGCAACGTGCTGATCTATCTCGGTCCCGTGCTGCAATACCGCGTGCTGCCGATCTTCCATTACGCGCTGCAGCCCGGCGGCGTGCTGGTGTTGGGTGAGTCCGAATCGGTGGGGGGCTTCACCGAGCTATTCGATGTGCTCGACAAGTCGCATCGGTTCTTTCTGCGCCGGGAAACGCTGCGACGGATGACGTTCGACTTCGTTCCCGGTCGAACTTCGATCACGGGACTGTCCGCCATCGAACTGGCCAGCGATCCGGGGCGATCGCTGCTGGACGTGCAACGTGAAGCGGATCGGATCGTGTTGGCCAAGTACGCGCCGGCGGGAGTCGTCGTCGATGACTCGCTGCGAATCGTGCAGTTTCGCGGACAGACCGGGATGTATTTGGAACCGGCTCCAGGGACACCCAGTCTCGACCTGCTGCAAATGGCGCGAGACGGCTTGTTGGTCGCGTTGCGTGAGGCACTCGAACAGGCGAAACGCGATGGCGTGCCGCAGCAGCGTGACCGAGTCTTCGTCCAGTCGAACGGCGAGTCGCACGAGATCGCGCTCGAAGTCCTCCCGTTGCTGATCCCCGCCTCGAGCAAACGCTTCTTCGTCGTGTTGTTCTCACGCAGCAACATTGCGACTCACACAAACCCCACCGAGCTTGCCTCGGTGGACTCGGGCCTTTGCACTACGAGTGCATCTGGCGTAGTGCAAAAGCCCCAAGCCCACCGAGACAAGCTCGGTGGGGTTTCAACGATCGCCGACCTCACCGCGCGGGACTACGACATCGCGCGGTTGCGGCAGGAACTCGATGCGACCAAGAGCTACCTGCAATCGGTCATCGAGGCCCAAGAAGCGGGCAACGAGGAGCTGAAAGCGGCCAACGAAGAGA
>JAPLNX010000590.1 GCA_026400935.1 Planctomycetia bacterium
CTTGATCGACCGTCACGGCTTGGGCCGCACGGTCAGCCCCACGCGACTCACGTCTCGTCAGTCGGAAATCCTCCGCCAACTCGAACTGCCAACCCCCGCCGAAACCCTGCGTCGCTTGCTCCCGCGACCGCCAGACTGACGCCAAACAACTCGCCGCCGATGCCCGGTGGCTTGAAGCGTTCGACACGGTGCGGAAAATGGGGTTAACCAATTGACGAGCGATGCTCGCGCGGCGGTCGTATCCAGAGAGGCATACGTTGAACTCGTCAGATCAGGAGCCGAATTCGACAAGAATCCAGACGCTCGTAGCGCACCGCTCAAGTAGGCCAAGCGAATCAATCGCGCATCCGCATCTGTGGCGGCGAAGACTCCCGCGTTCAACAGAGCGATGTCGATGTTGCCGGTGGCGTTGAGCGTGACATCATTCGCGTCGCTGTTTGTGAGGCTGACGACATTCGTGACCAACAAGCTTCCCGCCGTGGTCACGTTCAAGCTGCCGTCGGTAACGACGACGTTCAGTTCGAACGGCTGCGTACCGATATTGTTGATCGACACGTCGCCGGTGCCGTGTGTGGTCAGCGCAATTTGACTGACTGCCGTTTGCAGAGTCAGTCCCGTGCTGCCAGTTGCCAGCGTCAATAGTCCGCCACTGATGGTCTGGTTCGCCGTTTGAGTGAGCTGCCCCGTCACCGTGAAAGTAACGTTCTTGTTGTTGGTCACAGAGCCGACCGTTGCGTCGCCGAAAACGGTAACGCCGATGGCTCCGTTCAAAGTCGTCAGTGGGCTGACAAAGGTGATGTTGCCGCTGTTGAGCAGCGTGACATCGCCAGTACCGGAGTTCTGCACGTCGTATTCGCTCACAACGGTGTTCGCAGTGATGCCGTTCTTGGCTCGCGACTTGAACTGCTTGCCAGTCGCCGTGCCGCCGGATTGAGCGATGTGGCCACCGAGAGCCGTGAGGCTGATGAAGCCGGTGATCGGCGAACTACTCAGCGTAGAATCCGTCAGCGTGATGTCGCCGCTGGTGGCACCTGACGTGAGAATGATCTGGCTGCCGAACGTCGTCAGTTGCGTGTTGATGCTGCCGATGATCGAGCCGGTGCCATCGGTTCCGGCAGTCGCTTGGATCAAGTGTGTTGCCGTGACGCTTCCGGTCAACGAGATATCACCGGGGGCTGTCACTGTGACCTTATCGAGCGTCGTCACGGTTCCCGCAACGACCGCGTTTCGACCAGCAGTGATGCTCACTTCGCTCTTCGCTTCAAGCACGTTGTCAGCATCGACAACTGCGACGCTCGCCGCGCCGAGCGTCGCGTCGCGACCGGCGTTGACGATGATCTGTCCGTCCGCCTGCAATCCCGCGATCGCAGGCAACGTCCCGGTCGGAGCACCTTCGGGCACAAAGCCATCCACGAACACATCGCGACCAGCCGTGATTGTCAGTAGTTGGTCGGCGCCGGTCGATTGCACGATTCCTTGCACGCTCACATCTTGTCCGGCGGCGATGGTCACTGTGTTGAGCGCCGTCAGCGACGGTGCTCCGAAGCCGCCCTGCAAAGCGCTTCCTTCTTCAAACTCACGCTGTGTGGTCAGGACCGTTTGCGCTTCGGTGATGTTCTGAGTCTGCCACTGCGTGACCGACTTCTGCGCCACGACTTTGACCGTCGATTCTCCGGTCTCAAACTTGGGTCGCAGGTCGTAAACGTCGGTCGGACTTGTGACGAGCTGATACGACAACTGTTGGCGGGTTTCGCTGAGGTCGAGAAGTCTGGACTCCCAGTTGTAAAGGTAATCATGATACGTCTCGGGGACGTCGCCCTTATCGACCCAACGCCCATTGTAGAGTATCGGGTTGACACCAAACGACACCCCTAAATTTTGGAAGCCGACAAAGCCGTCCCAGATGAGATAAGATTGTTGTTGGCCGTTGAAGTATGTGTTTTTGCTGCCATCATTGCTTTGTGCAAAGAAGAACGGCGCGATGACAAACCTCGGGTTATCGTCGTGATAGACTTCATCGACCGTGAGAAAATTCGGGTCGAAAAAAGAGCCACCTACAGGCGTTGGGCCAATAAAAACATCGGTTTTATTACTTGTCTGCGAACCGAAGCTCACAAGTAGGGACCAATTGCCAGTTGTAACGAGGTCCGTCTGGCCTCCGGTTCTGATATTGGAGTAGGTCAAACCGACATCGAATCTCACGGAGAACACCAAATGCTCGATGTCACCAACGCGAGGATTGGTGTAGGTATTGAAGTTCGATTGGCTGTTGATGACGCGTGTCGTACTGGTGTAGCCCGTCTGTACGTAGATTGAGTTATTGTTAATGTCGGCAGCCTGCGACTTGCCACCTTGATTCCAAAGCGGATTCTGCGGTTCACTCACTTTCTTTGCGTCGGTACGACCGTCGTTGATGGAGTACCAACGATTGCCCGAATCGTAGTAACTGACGTTCCAACGGATCCCGACGCCGTCGATATCCGTTTGACGAGAGTAGGGCGATGTTTGCACGGCGGTATTAGCCGACTGGTCTTGGATATACGTCACGCGAGCTTGGTCGTAGTAGTCGCCGACATCCTCTTGGAAGGCATTGGCTTCTCCCTGCGAGACAACTCGTTCGATGTCCGTCTCCGCACCGGCAGGCAGCCTGACGTACTTGTCGCGCCAACCATCAACAGAGAGGCGGACGCTGACGGTGTCCGCATAATCTTGGTACTTGATGTCGGCGGGGGTGTAAGGTTGGGGTTCAGGCTGAGGTCCATTTTCGAACGTGGTATCAACCGTCTTCGTCTGGTAGGCGTTTTCCCAGCTTGGGTGCCAGTCGATCTGGGTCGGAATGCCGTTGATCGTGTTGTTCGTCTTAAGGTCCTTGAAGCTGACGTCGTAGTACTTGCGATAGCCCAATTTGACCAGCACAGCGTCGCGTTGCAGGTCGGAGAGTTGGCCGAATTCTTTCCCGGTGCCGGCGGTAAAAATCGGGAGCGTTTTGACCTCGCCGTCCGTGTTGTAGTACTTGCTCCAATCGAGCGTTGCGTTCGTGTAGTCGATTCCTTCGACGAACGTCTTGCGGAACCGCTTGTCGGCAGGGGCGTTCGGGTTGTAGTAGCCGAGTTGTGTCAGCGTGACGTTGGCTGTGTGGAACGCACTCCCCACTCGGACGCTTTCCGTTCCGACTTGCTCGGTGGTCTTCGTGGTCACGAAACTCACGACGGGAACGAAAATCGAACCGACCGCGACTTGCCGCGTACCGGTAATCACTTCGATGGTGCGCGGCACCGTGATAATGATCGGTCGTTGCACCGGCACCGGATCGCTTCCCACTGTTGTGGCACCGATGACATTGATGTTGCCCCCGGCGATGATCTCGGATGATCCACTAGGACTCGTCAGCGTTCCGCCATTAATCGTGACGTCACCGCCCGACAGATCGGCGACCGTGACGGCACCAAACAATTTCTGATCGGTCCAACTGGCTCCCACGCCGGCATGAACCGCCAGTGAGTGCACAGCATTCACCTCGCCAAAGAAGGTTGCACCACGAACTGCATTGATGACGATGCGACCGGTCGAACTGGTGCTGTTGATCTGGCCGTCCAGGCTGAGCGTGTCCGCCATCAGATGCAGCAGCGCGTCGCTTTGAATCAACGCGGGATTCGTTCCCGTCGTGGTGGCTCCAATCATGAACGTGCCGGTCGTTCGCAGATCGACTGAACCACCGATGGCTCGCGTTTGAATCACGGCATTCGGTGCCACGGCAATGTTGCTGGCTCTGAACGTGATGTTGTTCGCCGCGTTCAGGACCCCGGTTACCATCAAGTCCGTCGCGTAATCGTTCACGGATTCTAAAACGATCTCGCGTTATTTGGGATTTTCTGCGATCAGTAGGTGATGTCGTCGGTCGTCACGGAAGAACTGATTGCGAGACAAACGCCTGAAGCACAGGCGATCATTCGGTTGTTGTTGGCCGAGATTCAGGAATTGAAATCACA
>JAPLNX010000580.1 GCA_026400935.1 Planctomycetia bacterium
CAAGCCACAAGATCGTCAGTCCGGCCGGAATCATGAAGAACTGCGCGTCGGACCAATGCAGTTCGCGGCACAGCAACGCCGAGGCGACATTCATGATCACCGCCGACACGACAAACCTGTCGCGGCGGGTCGAGTAATGTTCGACGTCGTCTGCCGTTTCCATCGCTTGCCAGAAGTAGAACGCCGCCGACATCAATAAGCCGAGACTGTTCATGCCAAGCAGCGACTCCGTCACCGTCATATGTCGAGCGACACCGATCACCGCTGCTGCCAGCGGCAACAGATTTGCTGGGACTTCTAACGCTTCCGCTGCGAATCGCGTTTGCGGGTATCGAGCACAAACTCGCGCCGCTATCGTCCACGCAACTGCCGCTCCCAAGCAGGCAAACATCGCAAGACCGTTGCCGAAGTGAATCACTCCCGCCAACAGCAACCACGCGAAGCCCGCACCGATCAGACCTTGAGCCATCCAGATTCCATCGGCACGTTGACGTCGCACGGCCAGCGCGACCTCGGTCATCGCCAGCACAGCAAACGTCGCGACCGCTACTGCCACTTGTCCGAACGTCAGCGCGACAGTCGGAATGAACAACCCGAACGTCAACGCCAATGCAGTTGCCGCCAGTCCCGCGAAACAATGTAGACCAAGAACGTCAGAGTCCTTTTTATCCAAGCCGCGAGTTCGCAATCGCACAACACCGACACCCGCCGCCAACGTCAACGCGACAGGCAATGCGGCATTCGACATCGCAGTGCTGAGCACATCGCTCACGCTGACCAAGCTCGGAGCGAAGCACTTCGCAACAAACGCCACGAGTTGCCAATGCCCGATTGCGAGCGTGATCCATTTCAAATCACACTGGCCTCGGCGAACCGTCTCGATCACCAATGCCACGACCGCGATGAATCCCGCGAGCCGAATCGGCATCGTGAAGCACAACAAAGATGCCGTGGCGATGAGTACGAGAACGGCAAACGTCACCGCATGAATGGGGCGAATGAAGATGTCCGTGATTTCATCGCGAGGCTGGCGAACTGACGCAACTCCGCTTGCCAGCACGCCGATTGCTGCCAACGTTGCCCATGCCGCTGGGATGAATCGCATCATCTCCGCCGATTCCAACATCGTGATTCCGACAAAGGACATCAGTCCGAAGCTGCCGAGCACCGTCAGCCAGCGTTGACGGAATTGCCATGCGGCATCGAATGGCCATGCCAACAGCAGCAGAGCCGGCAACGACGGCAACCAGAAATGAGGCCCGCTTCCACAACAGCCACCGACAAAGCGTGTCAGCAGAAATGATCCTTGGGCGACGACCGTCATGATCAACAACGCCACCAAGCTGACTCGCACTGCCGGACGGCCTAAAGCATTCGCGAGGCGATTTAGCCGTTCGTGGCGAGTTGCATTTGCCTCGCTGATTCGTCCGAAGATCCAAATTGCCAGTGAGGCGATCGACCAGAGCAACAACGTCGTGTCGACCTGAGTCGACCATGAGTGCGTCTTGCTGACGATCCCCGCAACGACAAAGCCCCACGCGAATTCGCCCAATCCGCGACTCGGCCACTTCCAGGATTGAACCATCAACAGCACCGCGAGTGCCACTCCGTTGATCACTGAGCCAACCGGAATTGAGTTCGTTCCGGCATGTGCGACCCAATACCCCGCGAGGCCAATCGTCATCAGCACGCTCGCTTTGCCGAAGATCGGCTTCGTGCACTTGTAGGACGGGCACTCTTGCCCGTCGTTTAAGAATTCGTTGTTCTCTAACAGGCACTCATCAAGCTGAGTTCGACGGGCAAGAGTGTCGGTCCTACGAACGTGTTCATCGACCAGTTCTGCACTCCGTCGATCGATCCAACCTCCGACGCTCAGCAACACTGCCGCTCCTGCCGTCATCAACATCTGATGAGCTTCTTCCGAGATCGAGATGCCGCAGACCGACTCCAAGAAGATGCGAGAACTCAAGCAGACACTGATCCACGCCGCCGCTGATCCAATCAACAACGCACGCTTGCGAAACAGCACTGCTTGTAGTCCGAACAACGCGACCATCACTGACGAAACTGGGAAGATCGCCTTCGCGTGCGTGAAGCAGATCGCGAACAACAACGCGGAGACCAGCATCGCAACTCGCCGCGTCGGGACTTCGATAAGTCGATCCCCGTGTCGAGCCGCTCGCACCGACGCGAACATGGCCGACAGAATCAACGGCAACCAAGTCAATCCGTAGAACGCGACCGGCAGACGTTGTTCATGTACTGCCGAAGCGGCGGAACTGACGACGGAACGAGCGAACTCTTGAAAGAACGCGGGAGTCGCTTGATAGGCAAATGCCACGCTCAGCAAACTCGCCCAAACGAATGCCGAATGACCGGTGCGTCGCGCGGTCATCAACATCATCACCGCCGCCAATCCCGCCGCAGGTGTCAAGGCCATCGATTTCGGAAAGCCGACCGCCGATATGCCGACACCAACGAAACACAGCACCAATCCGACAAACAACGGCAGCACGATGCTCCAGGGCAACGGCCTGACTAAGTCTCCGGTTCGTTGTTGAAAGACTTTCGCAATCGCATCAGTCGTGAACAGGACCGGTATCGCGGTCAACACACAGCCGAATCCGATCCACGTCAGCGCGATCTGTCCGGCACAGTTCAACGTGAATAACGTCAAGAACTGAATGCCAAGAACTACCGTCGGCAGAAAGCCACACACGCGAGGAAGTCGATGTTCCTCCGCCAACCAGAAGACTTGCCGAGCAGTCTTCACGGTTCCAATGGTAAAGATGCTCCACAGCATCAAAGCGACAATCGGCGAAGCCGCCGCCGACATCGGCGACAACAACCCGCCTGCGACCGCCAGCGTGACATAACTCGCCACCAATGTTGGCTGCGGCCCACGCAAGAACTGTGAGAAGATTCGTCGCGAGGCAGACACTGTCAGCAGCGCATCGAGAACAAGTAAGCCCAATTGTTCGGAACGGACAAGCCATCCGGTTGACTCGCCGACCAACTGACCGGGATCAGCGACCAAACCGAGTCGATGAATGGCCAAGAAGCTCACCGGCAAGAGCAGCAACGTCAGCGTCCGCATCACTGTGCCGGTATTGCGCAGCCCCAACTTCTGATAGCTCAGTTCGCCACATCCGAAGACCGCTGCCGAGTAACCAATGACCGTCAGTGCTTTCCAAAACGGAGCCCAGTGATCCCATTGCTTCGTCACCAACATCAGCGACGACCCAAAGACGATCATCACTCCGAGTGCCAACATCCATTTGATGTTTCGCTCTTGAAAGAAGCTTTCGAGAAACCATTCTGCCGGCGATCGCCGTTTCACATCCTGAGACATCGTGTGAACTCCCTGCGGGAATAATTTGCCAACGCATACACGTCACGATGCCGATTCAAAACAAACGGAGTGCCAAACGCAGAGTTGTTTGCGAAATGCACTGAAACGTCTAGAAAACATGCTCAATGAGAACGGCCTGACGTACGACCCGCGCGATCAGCCGACCGAACCGCAGTCGTTGTGCTGCGGGTGCTTGCAGTCCGATTCCTGCGGTTGGGGTTTAGAGGCATGCCTGATCTTCGACATAGGCCAAAAGACTTTGTTCAGGGACGCAGAGTTTGCGGGTAGGTTGTGGTGCAAGCTCCGTGGGTTCTCTGTTTCTGCGCTCTGCAAATGTTGAAGGTCTTGTTTTGTGAAAAGATTTGTTGGTGGCGAAAGTGCCCTCACCAATACCTCATTTTTGGTGAGGGCTCCGCCGCCTGCTGAAACAGGACCAGACCAACAAGGAGCGTTTGATAGAAATCTCCTTGGCCCTGTGCCTGATCCGTGTTTCATCCGTGGCCAAATCCAAGAAACTTTTCAGCCACGGATGAAACACAGATAGAACTACAGATTTAAGAATCGAGTCTTAGTCCGAAAGATGCGTTTTTCGCACACTTCATTTTGGTTGCGGCTGCGCCGCGTCAAGAACTCTGCGCCTCTACGTGAAATCTGTCCGGGAGATTTCAAGACTCCGTCGCGACTCGACTTGATTGGTCAACGGATTAAGATGCCCGCCATGAAAAACACATCATTCATTAACGTCGTCATATTGTTTCTTTGCATCTCGCTGATTTTTTCAGCCGCCGCACTTCAGAGTGCGGAGCCGACTCCCCCGGAGGGCTTTCGAGCACTTTTCAATGGCAAGGATCTCAGCGGTTGGCACGGACTCAATCCGCATTCGGTCGACAAGCTTGAGGGAGAAAAGCGAGAAGCTGTGCTTAAGCAGATGCGTGACGACTTCCCCAATCATTGGCGAATTGACAACGGCGAGTTGCTCAATATCGGCACCGGTCCATATGCGACGACCGATTCGGAGTACGGGAATATCGACTTGTTGATTGAGTACAAGACGGTTCCGAGGGCGGACAGCGGCATCTATCTGCGAGGTTTGCCACAGGTTCAGATTTGGGACATCAACCAACCGAGCTTGCCGAGCGCCCCTGACCGGAATCCGAATCGAGGTTCCGGTGGGTTGTTCAACAACACGCCGAGGACTCGCGGACGAGATCCGCTGGTTGTTGCCGACAAACCGTTCGGAGAATGGAATGCGTTTCGAATTCGCCAGATCGGTTCGCGAACTTGGGTCTGGCTCAATGACAAGCTCGTTGTGGATGACGTCGTCATGGAAGACTATCAAGATCACAGTGAGCCAATCCCAGCCAAAGGCCCGATCATGTTGCAAACTCACGGTGGCGAAATCCGCTGGCGAAATTTGTTTGTTCGAGAAATCGGTGCGGACGAAGCGAAGAAGATTTTGAGCGACGCCGATGCCAAGAAGAAATAGAGTCGATTGAGTGGTGTCGAATCATTCTTGAGCGATGCCGATCTAGCGACGCGGAACACAGTGACCAACAACCGCTATCACTTTGGGGAGTACGTCATGGGCCAGTGGTCTCGTCGAGGTTTCCTTGTGGCGTCAATGTCGAGTTTTGCTGTCGCGATGACTGCATTTTCGCGAGCGGCCGATGCTGCTGCGGAACCAATTATCGACATCCACCAACACACCAACTACCGGGCTCGAACTGCCGAGCAACTGATTGCTCATCAACGAGCGATGGGTGTGACGCAGACGATCCTTCTTCCCGCGGGGAGCGCGGTCAAGCGTCCGTCAACGGCTGATGGCAAACACAACACGCTCGGCGGCGTGGGGGCCGGAGGCAATGACACGGCGCTGACGATGGCTCGGCAACATTCAAAGGAGTTCTTCTTTGGAGCGAATGAAGTGACCGATTTGCCGGAGGCTCGCGCAGAGATCGCGAAATTCCTCGATATGGGGGCGATCATTATCGGCGAGCAAAAGTTCGGTATCGAATGTGACTCAGCCGAAAGCCAAATTCTTTACAAGCTCGCCGGAGAATATCGAGTGCCGATTCTCATGCACTTTCAACATGGCACCTACAACCTTGGTTTCGAGCGATTACACAAGATGCTCGAAAAGTTTCCACAGACCACATTCATTGGCCATGCTCAAACCTTTTGGGCCAACATCGACAAGAATCACACCGATCAAACGGTTCTGTATCCGAAAGGCAAAGTGACGCCGGGCGGCCTGACCGATCGGTATCTTGCCGACTATCCGAATGTCTTTGCCGATATGTCGGCAGGTTCGGGACTAAATGCGCTGACTCGCGATGAAGATCACACGCGAGGTTTTCTCGATCGGCATCAAAACAAAATTCTCTTCGGCAGTGATTGCGATGATCGCGTCGGAATGGGGGCCACTTGCCAAGGTTCGCAGACGATCGCTGCCGTCCGAAACTTTGCGCCCAACAAAGCCGCCGAGCGAAAGATCCTTTTCGGGAATGCCAAGAAGCTATTCGCCGATCGTTTGTTGTAAACATGCTATGGCCGATTAGTCATCGTTCAATCGACCCCACTGAGGCAAGCTCAGTGGGGGGGGGTTGGTCATCGCTTGTTGGAGGATTGGTTAATTCCCCGCAATGGCAAAAGAGCAATAGGAACCTAATCCATGAGAGTCTTTCGCGGTTTCGTCTTACTCCTGGTCTCGTCTGTATTGATGGCAGGAGCAAAGAGACTATTGGCTGACGAGCCTTTTCAATTTCGAGTTGAATCCAACCTGAGTGCGGGAGTGGCTAAGGTCGATATTACTCCGCCTATCGATACGCCGGTGGTTGGGCACGTTCGCCCGACGAACGGTGTCCGTGACCCGATTCGGGCGGGTGTGCTGTTGTTGGCAAATCAACAAACACGAGCGGCGATCGTTACGCTTGATCTCATCAGCGCGTCGAGCGAAATGGTCGCTGCGTTGCGAGATGTCATTGCAGAGAATGCAGAGATCCCGCGCGAAAATATTCTCGTCGCGGCTTCGCACAATCACTCGGGGCCGGGATGGTCGCGTGAGTCAGCCTGGAGCCGTGAGATGGTCGCGAAGATCGGAGCCGCGTCTGGCGTCGCTGCTAAAGAAATGCGGCCCGTATCGATCGGCTATGGCGAGGACCGAATCGACTTCAACATCAACCGCCGCAAAGTCATCAACGGTCGAGCGGTCGTGCGACTCGATCCCGAAGGGCCGTGCGATCATCGTGTGAAAGTGCTGCGCATTGACGACGGTCGGACATTGGAGCCGATGACCGTGCTGATGCATGCTGTCTGCCATCCCTGCGTATTCACTTGGGGTGACAAGCTGACGCCGCCGCATCCGAATGGGTTTCCGAAGATCAGTGCGGACTTTCCTGGAGAGGCACAGACGTTTGTGGAAACTGTTTATGGACCGAAGACTCGCGCAATGTTCTTGCAAGGTTGTGCCGGAGACATTCGCCCGAATCTTCCGGGTGTTCCTTATCGTTGTGGCAATGAAGCCGACATCAAATGGACTGGTCGCAGTTTGGGTTGTGCAGTGGTCCGAGCAGCCGATCACAGCGTCATTCGCGAAGAGTTGGCGAAGCGTAAAACGATCTATCCACTGAAGTGCGCGTCGAGCGTCATTCAACTGCCGGGTAAGAAGGAACAACTCGCGTGCGAGATGCAGGCTCTGCGCGTCGGCGAGTTTCTCTTCCTGACAATTCCTGGTGAGCCGATGGTCGAGTTCGGGTTTCAAATTGAAAAGGCCATTGCAGACCGTGCGACTCCGATTGTTGTTGGATACGCCAATGGAAATCTCGGTTACATCTGCACCGCTGAATCGCACAAGTTCGGAGGATACGAACCCAATTCGTCGCCGTTGCTTCCCGAGGCAGAGTCGCTCATTCTCGAAGAACTCAGCCGTCTCGCTGACAAAGTGTTGGCCGACGTGTTCGAGTCATTTAAGCCGACAAAGTAGTGCGTGAACTGGACAACGAAGGCCGCGAATCCAAATCAGGCAGCGAATAGATTGTCCTCATTCGTTGCCTAGAATTGATTCGCTGTCATTCAAAACCTTGAATCAAACGAAAGGCTCAATGAATGAAGACGGTTAAGAATTTATTGGCGATCATGGCCATCACATGCGCCATGATGGCGGGGACTGCTCGTGCTCAATTAACGGACTCCGCAACTCCCGAAAAGAAATTACCGATGCCCGGTGAGGTCTTTCGCATCGAAGGTCGAGCGGCGTTTGTGATTCCCCCCGACAAGAAGTCAGACGGTGCGACACCGTGGGTGTGGTACGCACCGACGCTGCCTGGGCTCCCTGGGACAGAAGAGCGTTGGATGTTTGAACGGTTTATGAAAGCGGGCATCGCGATCGCTGGAATCGACGTTGGCGAATCTTATGGCAGCCCGGATGGCCGCAAACTTTTCACGGCCTTTCATCGAGAATTGACAGAGAAGCGAGGCTTTTCCAAGAAGCCGGTTTTACTCGGTCGCAGTCGAGGTGGATTGATGACTCTGGCTTGGGCCGTCGAGAACGCAGACAAAGTCGGTGGGTTCGCAGGGATTTATCCGGTCTGCAACCTCGTCAGTTATCCCGGAGTGGCGCAGGCAAGCGGTGCCTATCGACTCAAGCCAGAGGAGCTCAAAGAGAAACTTGCCGAGCACAATCCTGTCGATCGACTGCATGCCTTGGCGAAAGCAAAAGTGCCGCTCTTTGCGATTCATGGAGATATCGACAAAGTTGTGCCGCTCGAAGCGAACTCGGGAGAAGTGCGAAAACGTTACGAATCGCTGGGAGGCGAAATGCAGCTCATCATTCCCGCCGGACAAGGCCACAACATGTGGGCCGGTTTTTTCCAATGCCAAGAATTGGTCGACTTCGTGATTGCGAACGCGAAGTGAGGCAATGAGTCCGTTCACCGGTTGTGCAAGCAATTGGGTGAGTCCTCAACGGGCTAGAGTTTTACGAACTTTCGGAGCGAACGCCGTCGCAAAGGCGTTGGGCGAGTTCCACAGACAAAGGAGTATCAGATGCCTCGGATCGTCATTGCCGAATGTAAACAGGAAGTTTCGTCATTCAGCCCAGCGACCAGTTGCTTTGAGGACTTTCGGATCGTGCGCGGAGCGGCACTGCTCGATCATCACCGTCGGGTGCGAGAAGAGGTCGGCGGTGCGTTGAGTGTCTTTGATGCTGATAGTCGTGTGGAGCTTGCTCCCACGTTTGGTGCGAGTGCAAATACTTCTGGCGGCATCTTGACCGCCGAAAGTTTCCAACGGTTGTGCGATGACTTTCTGAAATGTTTGGAAGAAGCGACCAAGTCTGGCCCGGTCGATGCTGCGTACTTTTCGTTGCATGGAGCAATGCAAGCACAGACCGAGGACGATCCGGAAGGCTTCTTGCTTCAGGAAGCACGGCGAATTCTTGGGGAGAAAATTCCATTTGTGGTGTCGCTTGATCTGCATGGGGTGCTGACGGATCGAATGCTTCAGCACAGCGACGCCGTCGTTGCGTACCACACTTACCCGCACATCGATTTCTTTGAAACAGGAGTCCGGGCGGCAAAGTTGTTGATGAAGATTCTGTTCGAAGGAGCGAGGCCTGTAACAGCACGAGTCAAAATTCCGGCGCTGGTGCGAGGCGACGAATTGATTACCGAAACCGGCTCAATCAGCGAGTGCATCCGCCTTGCTCAGCAGGTCGAAGAAAATGGATCAGGGCTCTCGGCCGGAGTGATGTGGGGCAACCCTTTCACGGACGTTCCTGAACTGCGGACCAATAGCTTTGTGGTCATGGATGGCGATGAGACTGCCGCACGACGACAAGCGACCGCGCTGGCGAACATCTTTTGGAGACATCACGACAAGATGCGAGTGCCGCTGACCAGCTTGGCCGACAGCGTTCGGCAGGCGGCAGAGATCACTTCAGGAACCGTTGTCATGATGGACGCTGCCGACGCAACGAGTTCCGGCGCGTCGGGTGACAGCAACGCGATCATTCGTGAGGTCGTCAGTCAAAGATATCGTGGGCGAGTTTTGGCACCGATCGTTGATCCCGGCGCCGTGCGACAAGCTTTCTCAGCAGGTGTCGGTGGCGTGATCAATACAAGAGTTGGTGGGGCGATCGATCCCGCGCGGTTCCAGTCGCTCGAATTGAATGCTCGTGTGAAGTCCCTTTCCGATGGCAAATTCCGTAGTGAGTCGTTTGGATGGCCCTGGGATTCGGGCGATACGGCAGTGCTGGAAGCAGACAACATCACACTCGTCGTGGGAACTCGGCCTGTCAGCCTATTCGATCGCTCGTGGTTCTACGCCAACGGTCAAGACCCTCGGCAATTCAATCTTGTTGTCGTGAAGTCGCCACACTGCGAGCATCACATGTTTGCCGATTGGTGTGCGAAACTCATCAACGTTGACGCTCCCGGTTCGACGAGCGCAAACGTAAAAGGCCTCGGCCACAAAAACTGTGCACGGCCCATGTTCCCGCTCGACGACGATGTCACTTTCAAACCAGCAGCGGATATTTTTCGTCGAACGCAGACACCAACGCCATAACGCAGCTTAGCTGCCATTACCCAATGGGTCGGAGCGTAAATCCGAGGCTTCAAAACCCAATGCCCAGCTTCACGAAGCTGTGTGCCGCAGACAGCAGATACCCTTGCTTCGTAGAAGTGAGGCGTCGCAGGCAAAGGAAGCGTGGAGTTGGCGTCGAACAAAACTGGAGGCTGGTCTTGGGATTGATTGTCAAACGCAAGTTTCTTGTGCGGTGCACACGGCTTGCCTCAACGGCAAGCCGTGCTAACCGCTATCGTTCGCCCACCAACCACAGTGCAAGTGACTCATCCAAATCCGGAACGTCATGCGAACGTGGCTCTGCTGGGGCCGATGCCTTTGAGCCAGCGGCGGCCTCGGCGAGTGGCTTCGTTGGCGAGTGCGGTGGGGGTTCCTGCCGCGCGGGAACATCCGGCTGAAGTCTTTGACGAGTCTCAACCTGCTGTCGTCGGTGATCTTCAGTCGTTGCAAAATTGCTGCGACGTAGCTTGGACTCCGTCCCGAGTCTGCTGCGATCCGGCGCGTCGCAGTTGACGTCCCGTCCAATCCAGCAATTGCAGGTACTCCGCCAACGACATCGGTAAACAATCTTTGTTCGATGCTCGCTTTGGCGTGCGGTGGCCCGGCACCGCTTTGGAGTCTTTCGCCACCAGAGCCGCCGACGAGTTCAGCTCTCCAACCTCATCTCCCGATGGCAACGGACTGAGCCACTCCCCACGGTAGGACGGGCACTCCTGCCCGTCATTCTTCTTTTCCGAAACACCGTCCGCTCGCATCTCTACGTTCGGTACCCCAACCGATTCACCTTCCTGAATTTCGCCTGCTTCCGATGATCGAAGCACTTCCCGCTGACCTCATCCTTCCCGCACAAAAACGCCCGCCGCACACAGCGGTTAATACAGTGATACACACCAACGTCCGCCGTCTCAATCGGGTACTTCCGAGGTATCCGAGCCATCACATCGCCTCCCTAAAACAACCAACACCTCCCCAATGCAGCGGGAAACAAAGCCGCGGCGAAAACCAGGCCAATAGATCCTGGGTGGCCCCTTTATTCCATACAGAGTTGATGATTACAGTCGTGGCGGAATGGCTTATGCGCAGCGTGTTATCAAGAAAATCTTCTCAACGATCGGTGCTTCCGAAGATTCTTGGGAATTCACGGACCTCAATTCTCTCGACCGGTTCTACAGCGGTTCAGCACACATCATGGAGACGTGCCGCACGGGAGATGATCCCAAAACCTCTGTCGTGGACGCCAACTGCCGCGCTCACGACCATTCCAATTTGTGCGGCGATCAGTCGGCGGGCTTGAGGGACCGTCATTGCCGGTGTCTGGATTTTTCCCACGCCGCGTCTCCTCGTTGAGGAACCACGCGGTGATCAGTGACAGCGTTTGGTGGTGATGCCACCCGATCCAGTTGCGGACTTGGTAGTCACCCAAGCCCGCGTCGCTCTTGCTGCGTTGGAAGCATTCTTCGATGCGATGTTCCGCCTTGGCCACGCCAGCGAACTCGACGAGGGGCGTGGTGGCGGCGGCGCGGCATGATTTGACCGCGTGTGGAGGCGAGCCTAGCGTAGCGGGACTTTCAGGTCGTGATTGCTCCAGGAGTTTTGCGATGCGTTGTTGGCTGGGTTTGTTGTTGGCGTTCAATCTTTCGGTATCAGCGTTTGGGGCCGATCCGTTGCCGGGGCACTCGGCTCATGGTGAGGTCTTTGATGAAGGCCCGCGACAGGCAGCCTATTTGATTGGCGGAACCGGAGCGGTGACGTTTCCAGTGACGACGTCAGTGCCCGAGGCTCAAGCGTTTTTCAATCAAGGTGTCGGACAGCTTCACGGGTTTTGGTACTTCGAGGCAGAACGTTCGTTTCGCCAAGTCGCGAAGCTAGATCCGAATTGTGCGATGGCCTATTGGGGCATGGCCTATGCGAACATCGAAAACCGTGGGCGGGCGGCGAAGTTCATCGTGAAGGCCACCGAGAAGAAGGCGACGGCCACTCGCCGCGAACAGCTTTTCATAGACGCGATGGCGGACTACCTCAAAGAGGACAAGCGAAAAGAGGAGGAGCGTCGCAAAGCCTATATCAGCGGCTTGGAAAAAATTCTGTTGGAGTTTCCCGACGACATTGAGGCGAAAGCGTTTCTCGTCGTGTTCTTGTATCAAAGCAACGGCAGCATACCGATCACTAGCCGGTTCGCTGTCGATGCGTTGGTCAGCGAAATTTTTCAAAAGCAGCCGATGCACCCGGCCCATCATTACCGCATTCATTTGTGGGATCACAACAAGGCCGAGAAGGCGTTGGAATCTGCTGCACGAGCGGGCCATGCGTCGCCAAAGATTGCTCACATGTGGCACATGCCGGGGCACACGTACTCCGAATTGAAACGCTGGACTGACGCGGCCTGGCAACAAGAAGCCTCCGGACGAACCGACCACGCACATATGATGCGCGACCGAGTGTTGCCCGATCAGATTCACAATTACGCGCACAACCAAGAGTGGCTCGTTCGCAACTTGATCAATCTTGGCCGACACAAAACAGCGATGGACCTCGCCAAGAACTTGTTGGAACTCCCACGACATCCGAAGTTCAACACCCTGACCAAAGGAAGTGCAAAGAACGGACGCGAGCGGCTGATGCAGGTCATCGAGAACTTTGAATTATGGGACGATGTGGTCACACTGGCCGCCACGATGTATTTGGACTCGCCCGATGAACCGGTGGAGAAGACCAAACGACTCCGATTGCTCGGCGTGGCACATTATCACCGAGGCGAATTCCCGCTTGTTGAAGAACGCCTCAAAGAATTGGAAACGATCGCGTTGAAACTGGAAGAGAAAGCTCAGACCGACGCCGCAGAAGCGGAGAAGAAAGCTCGCGATGAGAAAAAAAACGATGCCGACATCGCCAAGGCGAAAGAGGAAGCTCTTAAGAAATCGCGAGAAGCCACCAAGCCGGTCGAGAACGCTCAAGCGGAACTACGTGGCGTGTTGTTGCTGGCTCGCGGTGATGCTGAGAAAGCGCGAGAACAATTTGACAAAGCCCTCGAAACGCCAAAACAACGACTCGCGAGATATCAATTCTTGTCCGGTCAACACGACAAATGCTTGGAAACAATCAACTCGTTCGCGAAATCGGGAGAGACCGAAGTCGTGCCGCAGGCGGTTCAAGTCGATTTACTCCGCCTGATGAATAAGCTCGACGACGCGAAGGCCGCGTTTGCAAAGCTGCGAACGGTCGCCGGTCACGCTGATCTCGATTCGCCGGTGTTGTCACGAATCGCGTCATTGGCGAAAGCTCAAGGTTGGCCGGACGACTGGCGAACGCCAGCGGCGCCGAACACCGATGTGGGCGAACGTCCGGTACTCGATTCACTCGGTCCCGTCCGTTGGTCGCCATCGCCTGCGATCGACTTCAGTTTGCCCGCTCCCGGCGAAAAGACATTGTCATTAACGGACTATAAAGGGAAACCAGTCGTCGTGATCTTCTACCTCGGAGCAGGTTGCCTGCATTGCGTTGAACAGCTTCAAAAGTTCGCTCCGCGAGCGAACGACTTTCAGCAAGCGGGAGTTTCGATCGTCGGCATCAGCACCGAAGACATGGCTTCCTTGACGACGTCAGTCACGAATTTCTCAAAGGACAGCCCATTCCCAATTCCGCTCGCCGCCGATCCGGAACGACGCATCTTCAAGGCTTACCGCGCGTTTGACGACTTCGAGAACATCCCATTGCACGGCACGCTGCTCATCGACGGGGCAGGCCTCGTTCGCTGGCAAGACATCAGCTTCGAGCCATTTCAAGATGTTGATTTCGTGTTGAGCGAAGCCAAGCGTCTGCTCTCGATCAGCCGGTAAACCACACGGCCGGCCGAAATATGTCTGTCTTCAGGCTCGTTGAATCAGTTTATGGGTGTCCCAAAGATGCTCGTTGCCCTTCAGAAACAGATTCACCAAATCTCGCACAATCAATCCATTACTATAACGCCGAGACACCAATGGAAGCCCGGGACTTCAAGGAGTTCGACCGGCTTGCAGGTCTCTCCGCCGCATTAGATACTTTTCTATCACAGCACCCTTCATGATTTGAATTATTAGATTGAAAGTTGGGACCGTAGCTCAACGGTTAGAGCAGAGGACTCATAA
>JAPLNX010000037.1 GCA_026400935.1 Planctomycetia bacterium
CCTTCTCGGCCAGAGCCGGTTCGCGCAACACTTGTCGCAACAGTTCGAGCGAAGCCGCAAGATTTGGTTTCTTGGTTGTTAGCGTGAATGTCGCCACGCCCGGTTGTCGCAATGAAGCGCTCGCGGTCAACGCGGCTCGGTTTTTGTCGAGTGCATCGGTCAATTCTTGGCGAGACAACTTCTTCGTGCCGCGTCCCATCAGCTTCGGCAGTATCTCGGCAGCCTTCGCTTTGTTCGTCAATGATTCTTCGCTGCCGTATCGCAACGTCAGCCGCAGCGTGACCGATTCGCCGCGAGTCTTCTTCGGCAAGAACGCAGCCTTAAGACCGCTGGGCAATGTGACTCGTTCGGTTCGCTCTTCGATCTTCAAAGGATCTACGTCAAACGCTTCGCCCGCTGCGATGTCTTCGCGACCTTTGTAGTCACCGATCATCTCGGTGAGAGAAGGAGTTGCCGGGACACTGACTCGTTCGGGAGTATTCACCGGGAGATACAGGCCGACCGTGCGGTTGTTCTGGCGGAGATAATTCGCAGCGACTTTCTTCACATCGTCGGCAGTGACTTTTTCCAGTCGATCACGATAGAGAAAGTACAACCGCCAATCCCCTTGAGCGGCCCATTCGGAAAGCTCGATCGCGATTCCTGCGCTTTGAGCCGCTTGCAATTCACGTTGTTTGAGCAGCTTTTGCTTCGCTCGTTCAACGTCTTCGTCATCTACACCTTTCGCAACCACTTGATCGATCGCGTCCATCATCGACTCGAGCACAACGTGAGCGTCATTCCCTTTTGAGACTTCGGCCATCAGCAGCAACACACCTGGATCGTGCAGCGCAAACGCGCCACCAGAGACGCTCGCCGCCTTCTTTGTTTCGACAAGTGCTTTGTAGAGTTTGCCCGCAGGAGCTTGTGTGAGGATCGTCTCTAACACATCAACTGCGGCAAACTCCGGGTGCGGCCCTGACGGGATGTGATATACCGCTCCCACGACAGCGACATCACCGACTCGTCGCAACGTGACGATCCGCTCGCCATCCTGCGAAGGTTCTTCCGTGTAAGTGTTTTCGAGCTTTCGTTCAGGCTTGGGCAAAACTCCAAAATACTTCGACGCAAATTTCAACGCTGTCTCAGGCTCGAAACTCCCGGCGACCACCAGCATCGCGTTATCCGGTTGATAGAAACGTTCGTAGAAACGTTTGAGGTTTGCGACCGGCACTCTTTCGATGTCGGCTCGATTGCCGATTGTCGACTTGCCGTAGTTATGCCATTCATACGAGGCGGACATCATCCGCTGCATGAGCACCGACTGAGCCCGATTCTCGCCGCTTTCAAACTCGTTGCGGACGACGGTCATCTCGGACGCGAGGTCTTCCGCTTTGATGAAGCTATTGATCATGCGGTCCGCTTCGAGCTTGATCGCGAATTCGAGATTGTCGTCACTGGCCGGCAACGTCTCGTAGTAGTTCGTGCGATCGAGCCAAGTGGTGCCGTTGTATTCGGCTCCGCGATCCTTCAACGCTTTCGGGATGTCGGCAAACGTCGGTGTCCCTTTGAAAACCATGTGCTCCAGCAAGTGGGCCATGCCCGCCTCGCCGTATCCTTCGTGCCGCGAACCGACGAAGACAGTGAGATTCACGGTGACGGTGGGCTTCGACGGATCGGGAAAGAGCAGCACTTTCAAGCCGTTGTCGAGCCGCAGTTCGGTGATCCCTTCGATAGAAGTGACCACTTGCGGGGGCTTTTCGGCTGCCTGAGAGCTGACGTTTGCGATCAGGTGAACCGCAAATAACAGAGCGGCGATCAATGAATTGTGCTTTGAAATTTGAATACTGCGATTTGGAAACTGCGATTTGAAGTTAAAGACTCGCATCACACTCCCTCCGATGTTGTGTGTTAAGTGGCCTAGAAGAGACGGACTGTAGCGGTCGTGCGGGAGCGCGGAAACGGTCTGGCGAGTGCGGCGTTGACAATCTCCCCGTATCGCAGGCGGTTCGCGTGAGTTGTGTTGTGGCAATCGATCTGGCAGCAGACGAACTGCGTGCGCGACAGCAGGACTCGTGACAAAAGTTTGACAAAAGTTTGACCGCGTGCTGACCCACCGCTTTCCGATCCATTTCTATAATCCGGCATGATTTTCAGGGCCTGTGTTTGGTTACTGACGGCTTTTTTAGGAGATCCTGATCGTGAATCACGACGCCGCTCTCACTGATGTTTCTGAATCGACAACTGCAGTCAACTCTGACCTGGCTAGCTCAGTCCGAACTTCGTTGGGCAACGACCGTGAGGCTGCGCTCCGGGAAGTTGCACCCGCTTTGAAGGTAAAACGAGTCCGCCCGGAGATTGCTCATCCGATCCCCGTTCGATTTCGCGATCGGTTTCCGCACGGAGTCAATTGGGTCAACGTTGGTTGGATGGCGATCATCAATGTTGGAGCGGTCGCCGCACTATGGCACTTCAGTTGGTCCGCGTTGGCGATCACGCTTTTCTTGCATTGGGTGACTTGCTGCTTGGGTGTGACGCTCGGTTATCACCGCTTGCTGACTCACGGGAGTTTGGTCGTTTCGCGACCGTTGAAGTACCTTTTTTCGCTGTGCGGCATGCTTTCGGCCGAAGGAAGCCCGTTGTTTTGGGTGGCGACGCATCGCAAGCATCATGTGTTGTCTGACCAAGAAGGCGATCCGCATTCACCAAACGACGGCTTCTGGTGGTCGCACATGTTGTGGTTCAAGCCGAAGGACGCTCCGGGCGAAATTGACGCATTGTGTCAACGTTGGGCTCCGGACATGTATAAAGATCCGGTTCAACGATTTTTCCACGAGTACTTCATCTTGGCTCCAATTGCATTAGGAGCGGCTCTCTACGCGACTGGTGAGTACTTCTTGGGGTTGGGGTTGTCTTGGATGCTCTGGGGGCTATGTCTGCGAATGATCGCTGCTTACCACAGCACTTGGTTCGTCAATTCGGCGACACACATTTGGGGTTATCGCAACTACGAAACGACCGATCGCTCACGAAATCTTTGGTGGGTCGCGGTACTGAGCTACGGCGAAGGTTGGCACAACAACCATCACGCTCATCAACGACTCGCTCGGCACGGACACAAATGGTGGGAAATTGACGTGACTTACATGGTGATTTGGACGTTGAAGAAAGTCGGACTGGCGAAGCAGGTTCAAGATCGCTTGCCGCAATCGTCATCAGCTGCGTGAAGTGATTGATTCAAGTCTCTATAAAAGAAGCCACCGACGAATTCCGTCGGTGGCTTTTTTGTTGGACAGCCCGACGCAGCTCAGTCGCTCCGGTGACTGAGATTTCCCAAACCTGATCAATCACTGCGAATTGCAGCAGAGGGAATCAACGGATATTCGGAATGCGAGCTGCCAGTGCGACTCGCCTACATTTTGCGGCTTTGCCACGCCAAGTTTGGCTGTGAGATTTGAGGAGTTGGAAATATGGTGGCGTCTGTCGATCCTTTTCAGATCGCGTTGAAGCATTATCAAAGCGGCAATTTAGTGGAGTCTTGTCGTCGTTTGGCGGACATTGTGAAGACCGATCCGCAGCACGAAGAAGCCTGGCATTTGCTCGGCGTCATTGAGTTCGCGAAGGGGAATCCAGCGGAAGCGGTCAAGTATTTTGATCGAGCGGTTAAACTTGACGAACGGTCCGCAAAGTATCTCACCAATCTCGGAAGCGCTTGGACTGCTGTTGGTGAAACGAGCGAGGCGGCAGATTGTTTTGAGCGAGCAATCGCGGTGAGTCCACGGCACGTGGAGGCACGAACGTACCTTGGTATTATTCGCCTACAACAAGGCCGATTGGATGAGGCACAAGGATGCCTTGAGGTCGCACTAGTCACGAATCCGAAAGCTCCACAAGCACGACTGAATTTAGGCAACGTCTTTTTTGAGCGACGTGATTTGGAACGTGCTGCTGAGCAATATGAACACGCATTGTTGGCTGATCCGGACTGCGTCGAGGCGTTACTGCAGCTTGGCAAAGCTTGCTTCGAGCAGGGTCGATTCGAGGATGCCGTCAAACGTTTGCGACACGCGGCGACGTTGCGTCCGCGAGTGTCGGAAATTCATTTTCGATTGGCTGCGGCACTGCAAAAAACGGGTGATCACGCGAAAGCGGTTGAGTCATTCAAGCGAGCCTTGGCGTATCAAGCCAAATCTTTTGATGGCTGGATGGGGTTTGGTGAATCAAGTCTGAAATTAAATTGCTGGGAAGACGCGGTCTCTGCGTTCCGCAACGCACTCGCTGTGCAGCCGAAGTCCGCCGAAGCGGTGCGAATGTTGAAGTTCGCGATCCAGAAACAGAGCGATTTGCCTTCGGAGTTGTAAACCTAAGTATCAACTAAGGGCGGATTCTTCATGACGTGTGGACTTCAGAGAATTTGTGATTTTTGCAACGCAGGCGACTCGCCACTGAGAGATATCCTGGATGACAGGCGAGCAGGCAGTTCTACAATCTTTTCACGTGACGAGAGTCTCGTTCAGCGTTCGTCCTCACTGCGGCTTCAGGTTACTTTGCTCGCTGTTTGTTTCGGCGAGGGCCAACTCATAGACTCCGCTGCCGGTTACTAGGGTGGCCACGAACTTGATCACGGAACTTTTTCATGCAGTTTGAAACGAAATGCGTCCATGTCGGAGTTGATAAGGACTCGAATTACAACAGTTGCATCACGCCCATCTATCCGAGTTCTACATTTCGGTGGGTCGATGTGCAGACTAACAAAGGGTTTGATTACACTCGTAGCGGCAACCCAACTCGGCGCGCGTTGGAGGAAAGTATTGCGGCGCTCGAAGGCGGTGTTGATTGCCGAGCGACTTGCACCGGAATGTCGGCGATTACGTGCGTCATGCATCTGTTTAAGCCGGGTGACCACATTATCGCCGGGAACGATATTTACGGCGGTTCTTACCGGATTTTCTCCAATGTCTTCAGTCACATGGGAATCTCGTTTTCGTTTATCAACATGCGCGACCCGGAGAATGTCCGGAAGGCGCTAACTCCACAAACGAAGTGTCTTTGGATTGAAACGCCAAGCAATCCGCTGCTGAACATCGTCGATATCTCAGCGATTACAGAGGTTGCTCGTGAAGCAGGCGCGATCACGATTGCGGACAACACGTTCCTGTCGCCGTACCTACAACGACCGTTTGAGTTCGGCGTGGATATCGTGGTTCACTCAACGACGAAATATCTCAACGGACATTCGGATGTTGTTGGCGGTGCGGTGGTTTCGCGCGAACAGGCTCTTGCGGAGCGAGTCGGTTATCTGCACAACGCTCTTGGTTTAGGCTGTTCGCCGTTTGATGCGTGGCTGGTGTTGCGTGGCATCAAGACGTTGGGGCCACGCATGGAAGCACATCAGCGCGGAGCAATGGCGTTGGCCACAATGCTGGCGGAACACCCGAAGGTTGAGAAAGTCTATTACCCGGGCCTGCCGACTCATCCGCAGCACGATTTGGCCCGCCGTCAGCAAAAGGGTTTTGGGGCGATGCTCAGTTTCGACGTGAAAGGGGGGCGTGCTCAGGCTGAGAAGATCTTGACGGGGACTCGCTATTTTCAGCTTGCGGAGTCGCTTGGCGGCGTGGAATCGTTGATGGAATATCCGGAAACGATGAGTCATGCCTCAATGACCGCAGATGCTCGTCGAGAAGCGGGAATTTCGGAAAAAACGATCCGCGTTTCGGTCGGGATCGAAAACCCTGACGACTTGATCGCTGATCTGAAAGCCGCGATTGATGTGGCTTGATCGTTACCAACGCTTTCTCAAACCTGTAGCGTTACAAATCGCACTCGTAAGTTTGTGGGCAGCTATTGGGCACCTTGTGGCTACAGAGTCGCCCCCTTTAGAATCCCGCTTCCACAATTGTCATCACGCCAGGAGATTTGCATCGTGCACGTCGAAATTACTGCTCGTCACGGAACCCTCAAAGATGATGTTCGAGCCTACATGGGCGAAAAGGTCGAAAAACTACTGACCTATTTTGAACGGATCACCCATATCAACGTCACAGTCAGCTTTGAAAGCCACCATGCCAAGGTGGAGATTCTCGTCGATGCCGAGCACAAACATGACTTCGTTGCTCACGATGAGGACAACCAAGCTCAAATTGCGTTCGATAAAGCGCTGCACAAAATCGAACAGCAGATTCACAAATACAAAGAGAAAGTCCAAAACCATCACCGCGGCCGTCCGGTTGAGGTTGTTGAGCCAACGGATGAGTAACACTGTCAGGTTCTCAGAGAGAATTTCGAGAGGAGCCGTTCATGAAGTTGTCGGACTTTGTTGTGCCCGACGCGATCATCACAGACCTTGCCGTTCCCAACAAAGAGGGGGCGATTCGGGCATTGGTCGGTAGTTTGAAAGCATGTGGGATAATTGCTGCAGACAGCGAAGATAGCATCGTTGCGGCGATCATGAAGCGTGAAGAATTGGGTTCCACGGGCATTGGTAACGGCGTCGCAGTGCCGCACACCAAACACCCGTCCGTCACCAAATTGGTCGCCGCTATCGCATTGACCAAACAGGGGGTGGACTTCGCGAGCCTGGATGGGAACTCGGTCCATATTTTGTTCTTGCTAGTGTCGCCACCTGATCGTCCTGGCGACCACCTCCGCGGGCTGGAAAATATCTCGCGTCATCTGCGAAATCCGAACTTTTGCAGCTTTTTGAAGCAGGCCAAAACCAAGGATGATGTCCTGACTCTGTTGCAGGATGCGGATAACAATCAACTTGGCTGATTGACGCCACGGGACGAATTCCATGGGCGGACAACCGGTCTTGCACACTGTGACTCTCGGTTCGGATGGGGGCGGTTTACACCTTGTGCCGTGCTCTCGGCTCGTAAAGCTTGCGAACGGTTTTGCTTGCAATGTGAGCATTCGCAAAGGGTCTGTTCATGCGGATGGGAAGAATATTCTCGACCTCATGATTCTGGCTGCCGGTCCGGGAGAGCAACTCGAATTGGTCACATCCGGAGATGGTGCAGAAGAGGCGATGGCCAAATTGGTGCAACTCTTCGAGTCAAACTTCGCGGAATAGCCTCGCAACTCTGGGTGCCTGAGCCGCTCTCGCAATCCTGCTTATCTATAGTTTTCAGGCGGTCAAACAGGACTTGCCAACGGACTAAATTCTTTGGGCAACATGCTGGTAAAACGTGGTATCGCAGTCTCGCCTGGTGTGGCGATCGGAGCGGCGTGGATATTCGGAGCCGAACGGCTTCGCGTTCGCCACTACACCACAAAATCGGCGATCGATACGGACATTGCTCGCTTTCGGGCCGCGCTGGATGCCGTGTGCGTTGAGATTGAAGGCAACCAGAAGATTGCGAATCAACAACTCGGCGAACAGTACGGAGCAATTTTCGGCGCACATTTGCTGATGGCTCGTTCGCCACAACTGACCGATGAAATCGAACGACTCATTCGCGAGAAAATCAACACGCCGGAGTATGCATGCAAGCAGGTGTTGGAGCGATACGCCGAGGTATTTCGGAATCTCGGAAACCAGTATCACGCTGAGCGTGCGCATGACATCAACGATCTGCAAAGCCGCTTGCTGCGTTACTTGTTGGGCAAACAGCGACAAGAATTAGGCGATCTTTCCAAGCCGGTCATCGTACTGGCTCGCAATCTGACTCCGAGCGAAACGGCCAGTTTGAAGCGAGAATTTGTCCTCGGCTTTGCTACCGAAGAAGGGGGGCCGACCAGCCACACCGCGATCTTGGCGGGAGCACTGGAACTGCCGGCGGTTGTCGGTATCGGTGACTTTTTGTCAGAGATCGAAAACGGCGATAAGGTTATCATTGATGGCAACCGGGGTGAGGTGATCATCAACCCTGTTGAGTCTGTTCTCGCCGAATATCTTGAGTCACAGCAAAAGTTCCGCACGAATTACGCGGCGCTTGAAATCGAACGGACGGCAGAGCCGATTACCGCAGACGGCGAACGCATTCAAATGCTGGGGAATATCGAGTTTCCAGGGGAAACTGAGCACTGTCTAGAGCGAGGTGCCGATGGCATCGGACTCTATCGCACCGAATTTCTATACCTCGGTGCGACGAAAGAGCCTTCGGAAGAAGACCATTACAACGCTTATTGCGAAGTGATTCACTCACTCGGTGATCGCGAAGTTGTGATTCGTACGCTCGACCTCGGTGCGGACAAGGTTCCTAGTGTTGGAGTCCATCATCCAGCCTCAGCAAACCCGGCTCTTGGGCTGCGCAGCATTCGGTTGAGCTTGCAATACCTTGAAGGCTTCAAGATACAACTCCGGGCAATCTTGCGAGCCGCGAAACATGCTCAGTCCGGTCGTGTCAAAATCATGTTCCCGATGATCTCGTCGCTATATGAATTTCGTCAGGCCAAGATGGTTGTCCGCGACGTCATGGACGACCTTGATGAAGCTGGTGTCCCGTTTCAACGCGAGGTTCCCGTCGGAATGATGGTCGAAGTTCCCTCGGCGGCCATTCTTGCGGAAGAATTCGCTGCCGAAGTAGACTTCTTCTCAATTGGAACGAACGACCTGATCCAGTACACGCTGGCGGTCGATCGTGGCGATCCAGCCGTTTCCAGTCATTACCGCACCGGCGACCCCGCAATCCTGCGATTGATCAGCATGGTTGTGAAGGCCGCAGAGAACCATAAGATCCCCGTGACTGTCTGCGGCCAGATGAGTTCTGACCCAAAATTCCTTCCGCTGCTGATCGGCTTGGGAATTCGAAGGATCAGCGTTACGCCGCACGCAATCCCAGAATTGAAGGCCGTTCTACGGCAGTTGAACATTCCTCAGTGCAAAGATATTGCGACGCATGCAGAATGGCTCGGCCTGTCGCGAGTGATCGATAACTACCTCCAGGGTGAACTTAGAAAAATATGTCCACAACTCGGACGCTAGCTGGCATACCGGGACAGCGAGCGTACGAAAACGATTCTGATTGTTTGAAATTCTTATTCACGTACAAGTGGCTCGCCTCTGCGGGTGCCACATTGCCAACAACAGGTTTCACTAGGGTGCTTGCTCGTCCCCAAGGCGTTTTCAGCCAACCACGAAATGCCGCGAAGAAATCACTCGCGGTACAGTCTCTCGGCGCGATCAACTCGCCCGCCGCGCTGTCGCGCGACTGGGTGATGCTCGTCTGCGATGCTGTTGTTCGCTCAAGCCACAGAGAAAAGTCCGGCTACCGAACTGATTTCGAGGGACCGCTGTTGTTGATCACCGATTTTTGGAAGCCTAATTCCAGCCGCCGATGCCTTGCGCTCGGTGAGGTCGATCAAACGCCGTGCTCGACGTCCAAATCCTTGCTCAGCAATCTCGGTCGGTTGGCCAACAACCAACCATCGAGATTGCATCGCCGATCATTGCCTGTCTTGTCCCGAGTCCGCCCTGAAAAGACGGACGACGAACGGAACAGGCAGCTTGATTCAGCAAATCTTCGATCGTGCTTTGTGGCCCTCACGCCACACGCGGAAGTCCGCGCGATCGCTCTTTGCGAACCGAGCTTCGATCATGATGGACCAATTGGTTTGTCATCGGCTACTGAGCAGGTTTGGCCATCGCGCACAGTCTCGAGTTTGCGCACCCGCAACATGCAAAGGGTGCCATATGAAGAAGGAAATGCTCGTCAATGTGCTGCAGCCAGAAGAGAGCCGCATTGCCATTGTTGAGGACGGAACTCTCGAAGAGTTGTACGTCGAGCGGAATAGCATCGAGAGCTACGCCGGCAACATCTATAAGGGTCGGGTCGTCAACATCGAACCCAGCATTCAAGCGGCGTTCGTTGATTTTGGCGTCGGACGGAACGGTTTTCTGCACGTCAGTGATGTCGAGTACCAATACTACAAGCACCTTCAATCCGAAGAGGAGCGCCCTCGAAGTGGCTTCAATGAGAGGAGTGTGCGTAACAAGCCGCCTATCCAGAACATTTTCAAACGCGGTAGTGAAGTGCTTGTTCAAGTCATCAAAGAAGGGATCGGAACCAAAGGGCCGACTCTCTCGACTTACATCAGCATTCCCGGTCGCTATCTGGTTCTGATGCCCGGCTTGCAGCGCGTTGGTGTGAGTCGCAAAATCACCGACGACGACAGTCGACGGCGATTGCGGCGGCTGCTGCAAGGACTCGAACCGCCTCCGGGGCTGGGCTTCATCATTCGTACTGCCGGTGTTGAGCGAGACAAAGAAGACCTTCAGCGCGACATGCACTATTTGTTACGACTCTGGAAGGTGATCGTCGGCAGAATTAAGAAGTATCCGGCTCCCGTTGGGATCTACGAAGATAGCGATCTCATTATTCGTACGATTCGTGACATTTATACCAACGACATCGAGTCTGTTTGGGTTGACGAGCCGAAGACGTTCGAGCGAGCTCGTGAGTTCATGAACGTCGTCTCGCCGCACTTCACTGATCGGGTGAAGTTGTACGAAGGCAAGGATTCGATCTTTCATCACTACAAGATCGAAGACAATATCGCTCGCATTCACGAGCGACACGTCCCACTCAAGGGGGGCGGGTCAATCGTTATTGACCAGACTGAGGCCCTTGTTGCAATCGACGTCAACAGCGGTAACTTCCGCAACGAAGACAACGCTGAGGAAAATGCCTACCAAATGAATCTGCGAGCGGCTGAGGAAATCTGTCGGCAGATTCGCCTACGCGATCTCGGCGGCGTCATCGTCAACGACTTCATCGACATGCGAGATGAAAAGCATCGTCGTGGCGTTGAACGTTTCTTCCGCGATCAGATGCAGCGAGACCGCGCTCGTACGAAAGTCCTGCGAATTAGTCCGTTCGGTTTGATCGAGATGACGCGGCAACGCATTCGTCCGTCGTTGCGGCGAACCGTTTTTGAGAACTGCCCGTGTTGTGCGGGTGTCGGACTTGTGAAAACTGCAGAAAGTGTCGCGATCGACGTGATGCGTGTTTTGGTGACCGTTTCACAGCGTCCCGGCGTCAAGAAGATCGGCATTGAGGTTCACGAACGTGTCGCGCATTACCTTAACAACCGACGCCGTCGAGAGATCAATCATTTGGAAGACTCAATCGGTTTGAGTATCAACATCAATGCTCGAACGGACGTCAGCCCAAACCACCTCGATTGTGACACGACCGATGAGGGGGGCCTATTGACGAAGATTCCTGTGGGAGTTGACTCGAAAACGAAATAGGCCGTGACTATACTCCGCGACTCTTTTGCAAGAGTCGGGACTCATTTGCTAGGACGGAGTAGCCTCCGTCGCCGTGGGTTGGACAAGCCTGTTTTCCCAACGGACAAGTTTACGAGAAGTGAATCATGTTTGCTTACATTGAATCTGGCAGCCATCAATATCGAGTTTCCAACGGTGACACGCTGATAATTGACTTCATCGACGAAGCCAAAGTCGGTGATCCGGTCACGTTTGACCGCGTTCTGCTGGCAAACGGTGGCGGTGCGAGTCTGCTTGGGCGGCCTACGATTGCGGGTGCCTCTGTCGCTGCTGAAGTTGTTGATCCGATCGTCAAAGGCCCGAAGCTTGAAATTCAAAAGATGCGTCGTCGTAAGAACTATCGTCGACACACGGGGCACCGCCAGGGTTACACGCAGGTGAAGATCACCAGCGTGAATGTGCCTGGTCTTCAAATCGTTGAGGCGACAGCGTCTGCCTAACTCGATGTCCTCGTTTTTCTGATTTCGATTTCAAACCCGGTCAATTGGCCGGGTTTTTTGTTGCGCGGTCGCGAATCTCTTCGCAGGGCGGAGATTTCGTTTTTTCTTTGATTTGCTCAACCTGCCTCATATTGAACATAAAATGATCGTCAAATCGAATGGAAGTCGGGCCTGTTGTGTGAACCAAGTCTTCACGATTTTTTAGTTTTCCCGAACTCGCTAAGTCGGCACAGAACCGACAGGTTACGATCGTCGCAACGTTCGCGATGCCTTTCAAAGTGACGGCATCAGCTTGACAATCTGAGCCGCCAATTTATATTGCCTATTCAGTTCTGGATCACTAGATGTGGGGCTCGTTCTGTCCAACTCCCACTACTGATTGTGGTAAGTTTGCTTCAGTTCGCTTTTTGTCTTTGCCGAATTAAGTCTCTACTTCGCGGCAACTCTTTGGCAAGAGGCCAGTAAGAGCCGGTCACGACGCCCCGTGGCTTTCCCATTCTTTTTGGCTAAAGGAGTGCATGATGCACAACGCCAACGCTCTCTTGGATTCTGACTATTTGTCCGCTTCTGCCAATCGCATTCACAATGGCAATGGCCAGTCGCGAGACGCGGGGCAGAATGGACCGGGGGCTCGCCCCCACTTCACTCCGCAGACGACTCCGATGAAGGTTGCACCTCATTTTTGCCCGGCTAACGTCGATCCGTTTTCCACGGTTGAGTGGGACTATCGAACGGCTCACATCAAGGACGAGAACGGAAAAGTCCTGTTCGAGCAGACCAACTGCGAAGTTCCGAAAGACTGGAGCCCGCTCGCGACGAATGTCGTCGTGAGCAAGTATTTCTACGGCGAACCCGGCACTCCCGAACGCGAAACGAGTATTCGACAAGTCATTCATCGTGTCGCCCGCACGATCACTGATTGGGGCATCAAGGACGGCTACTTTGCAACGCCGGCGGATGGTGAAACATTTTATCGCGAACTCGCGTGGCTCTGTCTGCATCAGCACGGTTGCTTCAATTCGCCAGTGTGGTTCAACGTCGGCCTGTATCACCAATACGGCGTCAAAGGCTCGCAAGGGAACTATCGCTGGGACGTTGAAACCAGGTCGATCCGTCGCCCAGATACGCCCTACGAATACCCGCAAGGTTCTGCCTGCTTCATTCAGTCAGTTGAAGACAACATGGAGGACATCATGCGTCTCGCTCGCAGCGAGGCGATGCTGTTCAAGTTTGGTTCTGGCACAGGCACGGATCTTTCCACGATCCGCAGTTCCAAAGAGAAGCTGTCTGGTGGCGGAGTTCCTTCCGGGCCGCTGTCGTTCATGCGGGTCTATGACCAAATCGCGGCCGTTGTGAAATCTGGTGGAAAGACTCGCCGTGCGGCCAAGATGCAGAGCATCAAGGACTGGCATCCTGACGTGATGGAGTTCATTCAGTGCAAGTCGAAGGAAGAGAAGAAGGCTCGCCTGCTAATCGACAGCGGTGAGTACGAATCGAATTTCAACGGTGAAGCGTATAGCTCGATCATGTTCCAGAACGCGAACCTGTCGGTGCGTCTCAGCGAAGAGTTCATGCAAGCCGTTGTTGAAGGGAAAAAGTGGAAGACCAAATGGGTCACGGATCACAGCAAGTCCGGCCCTGAGTACGACGCTCGTTCGATGTTGAACGAGATGGCCAAGGGGACGTGGTACTGCGGCGATCCCGGCGTGCAATACGACACGACGATTAACCGCTGGCACACGTGCTCAAACACCGGCCGCATTAACGCCAGCAATCCGTGCTCCGAATACATGTTCCTCGACGACACCGCCTGCAATTTGTCGAGTATCAATCTCCGGAAGTTCGTGCGCGAAGACAGCAAGTTCAACATTGATGGGTTCCGCCGAGCCTGTGCAATCTTTATCACGGCTCAAGAAATCTTGGTTGATCATGCCAGCTACCCAACTCCTGCGATCGCCGAAAACAGCCATCTTTTCCGGCCACTCGGACTGGGCTATGCGAACCTCGGCAGTTTGTTGATGTCGTGGGGCATTCCTTACGACAGCGACAACGGTCGCGGAGTTGCCGGAGCGATCACCGCTCTGCTCAACGGTCAGGCGTATCTTACCAGCAGCCGCATCGCCAGTAGCATGGGGCCGTTCGCCGGTTATGCCGAGAACGAGCAGCCGATGCTACGTGTCATGCAGATGCACCGCGAAGCGACCTACCGTATCGACCCGTGCTGTCCCGATTACTTGCGTGAGGCGGCTCAGCAGGTGTGGGACGAGTGCCTCGATTCCGGCCGCAAGTACGGCTATCGAAACGCTCAAGCGACGGTGCTCGCTCCGACCGGCACGATCGCCTTTATGATGGACTGCGACACGACTGGCATTGAGCCGGATATCGCTCTCATCAAGTACAAGCAACTCGCCGGCGGCGGCATGATGAAGATCATCAACCGCACCGTGCCGAACGCGTTGAAGTCGCTCGGCTACGATCAGCCACAGATCGACGGGATTCTCGACTACATCGAGAAGAACGACACGATCGAGGGCGCTCCTAATATGCGGGACGAAGATTTGCCGGTCTTCGATTGTGCGTTCAAAGCGGCCAAGGGAAGTCGGTCGATCAGTTGGAAGGGGCACATCAAGATGATGGCCGCAGCCCAACCATTCCTGAGTGGTGCCATCTCGAAGACGGTCAACATGCCGGCCGACTCAACGGTCGAGGACATCGAGAGTGCCTACATCGAAGGTTGGCGACTCGGCTTGAAGGCACTCGCGATTTATCGCGACGGCTCGAAGCAGTCGCAGCCGTTGAACACGTCGAAGGAAGGTGACAAGAAGAAGGCGGGCGAAGCGGCCGAGGTCGCTCCGGGCCGACCGATTCGTCGCCGCTTGCCTTCCACGCGGCACTCTATCACGCACAAGTTCAGCGTCGGCAATCACGACGGCTACATTACCGTGGGCCTGTTCGAGGACAACACGCCGGGGGAACTCTTCATTACGATGGCGAAGGAAGGCTCAACGATCGGTGGCCTGATGGACGTCATCGGCACGCTCACGTCGATGGGCCTGCAATACGGCGTGCCGGTGCAAGTCTTTGTCGATAAGTTCTCACACAGCCGGTTCGAGCCGAGCGGCTGGACCAAGAACCCGGACATCCCGCACGCGAAATCGGTGGTCGATTACATCTTCCGCTGGCTGGGTATGGAGTTCATTCCTGGCTTCCGCGAAGCGAATAGTCCGAGATTCAACGGCAACAACGGTCACGCGAATGGCAACGGTCACCAAGTTGCCGCGACCGCCGGTGCGACTGCTGACACTGTTACCAAAGAGCTGTCTTCGTTGATCGAGACGCACGTCAACGGAGCCGGCTCAACTTCCACAAGTGCGAGTTCTGGACTCAACGTCTTGCCAGAATCTGGCGATAGTCCCGCAGTCCGAAACTTGCAATTCGCTCGCTTCCAGAGCGACGCCCCGGCCTGCGACAGTTGCGGAGCGATCACCGTGCGCAACGGCAACTGTTACCTCTGTCATAACTGTGGTGCGAGCTTGGGTTGTTCGTAGCGTACAGGCGGCTCGCCTGCACCAACTCACGTGAGTTGCGTGAGCGACGAAACACATGGAACACTGCTGACGGAGCGATTCGTTTTGCACTGAGCGCCTCGGTCCAATCATGGAAGGACCGAGGCGCTTTCTTTTTTGCGTCAAGAAATATTTCGGTCCAACAAGCTCAACCTGACAGGCTGCTCGACCGGCGGAGAGTCATGGCTATAATCGCCGACCGTTTTTAGTTATCGCCGCTGACACTGACCGCCCGCCGAGTTCTCTCATGCAAATCGTCCAATATGGCCATCCCGTCTTGCGTTGGAAATCGAAACCAGTGCAAGCCATCAATGACGATCTGCGAAACATCGTTCGCGAAATGTTTGAGCTCATGTATGCGGCGAAGGGAATCGGTTTGGCGGCCAATCAAGTCGCTTTGCCTTACCGACTGTTTGTGGTCAACGTGACTGCGGACCCTGCGGAAACCGACGAGGAGATTGTGTTCCTCAACCCTCGAATTAGAAAACGAAAAGGAAGCGAGAGCGGCGAAGAAGGTTGCCTCAGTCTGCCCGGCTTGTACGCCAACGTTGATCGCTCTGAGGAAGTTATCATCGAAGCATACGACCTAAACGGCGAAGGCTTCGAGATGGAGTTGGATGATCTTCCCGCACGCGTGGTGCAACACGAGACCGACCATCTCGACGGCATTCTGTTCGTTGACCGGCTTGATCCGGAAGAACGAATGAAGCTCGAACCAAAATTGCTTGGTTTCGAGTCCGATTTCCGGAAACAACAAGCTTTAGGCTCGTTCCCGTCCGACGAGGTCATCAAGAAGCAACTCAAAGAAATCGAGCAGGGAATGAAGCCGAAGTCGGCGACTTGACCGATAAGCCTGATGCCTAAGCGAATGAGTCCGAGGTCGAATCCAATCGCTGATTTGCCTCATTCTGCGAGTGCGTTATCTGCCAAGATCGAATTGAACCAGCGTCTTCGAGCGATTCGGCGCTGAGGCATGCGGCATAATCGGTATCTTCACCCCGTGCCGATTTAGCCGGAGTTGCTTTGCAAAGCACAATGTTTCATGGGGTTTTCATGTGCTCCCTGTTTGAATACGCTCACTCGCGACGTTCTCCGAAGTGCGACGAATTTTTGCTTCGGACTTCAAGACCTCTGCCGTTTGTCGCTCATGCGACCTCCCGCCGATCGAAGGATCCAGCCGTGATGAACAGATCCCGCCAACATTCTCAGACGCTCCGCATCGTTCGCCGCTCCGGTTTCACCCTGCTCGAAGTTTTGCTCGTGCTCGCAATTTTGGGTGTGATTGCGGCGATGGTGATTCCTAACTTATTGGGTCGCCAACAAGAGGCTTATATCAAAGCGACGAGAACGAGCATCGCCGGTTTGGAAAGTGCCGTGAAGTTGTACGCATCAGAGAACGATGGGACGTTTCCGGATAGTCTTGAAAAGATGATTAATCCAGGAACTGACCCAGTAACAGGCAAACAACTCCCTGCCTACCTTGAGAAAGAGCCGAAGGACGCGTGGAAGAAGCCGCTGCAATATCAGTACACGAACGATGGCAGTCTTTCGAAACCCAAGATATGGTCCTTCGGCCCTGACTCGCAGGATGGCACGGCAGACGATGTCACCAATTGGGCGCAGAACTAATCCACGAATAAGCGATATCCAACAACCCCACCGAGCTTGCCTCGGTGGATTCGGGCCTTTGCACTACGTCTTGTTTTACTTGAAGCCATGAGTTTCGTAGTGCAGAAGCCCGCGAGCCACCGAGACAAGCTCGGTGGGGTTGCAGAGAGTGAATTCATCACGCGATGACCGCGAGGCAATGTGATGCGCGGAATTCGGAATGCTTTCAACGCTGTCTCTACCTTTGGCGAGCGGGGCGGCGTTAGCCCCCCGGTGATGGCCAGAACGAACCGGGGGGCTGACGCCGCCCCGCTCGCCGGTTGTGTTCATGGCGGCGTTCGTCACGGTGCGATACGACGTTGCTCGGGATTCACGATCGCTGAAATCCTGCTGGTGCTCGCGGTGTTAGTGGTTATCAGCGGGTTGATCTTTCCTCCGGTGCTTCGCTTGATGGCCGATCAGCCGTTGAAGGAAGGGGCCGAGCGAGCGCGAGCGCAGTTGGCGAACGTGCGATTCAAGGCGCTCGACGCAAGTGTTGCTTGGCAGTTTCGGTTCGAGCCTGGCGGACGTCATTATCTGTGGATGCCTCAAGAGTCCGCATCCTCAGCAGCCTCCGCCACTTCCACGAGTGGCAACACTCCGTCAGCGACTGCACTTGCTGGAGTGGCTGAATCAGGTCCACAAACGGGCGAGCTTCCTCAAGGGATTGTCTTTGCTCCAGGCATGAACGGTGTTCCGTTTGGAGTCGAACACATCCCGGCGGAATTGGTCATGGGATCAACGAACGCTTACGAACTGACTCAAGTGGCTTGGAGCGTACCGCTGACGTTTCAAGCTGACGGCTCTACGGCTGACTCCGAGTTGGCTGTTGTCGATGCACGTAACAAGCAAATGCGTTTGATTGTTCGTGGACTGACTGGCGGCGTGGTCGTCACTCCGATGGAGACTCGGACACGATGAAAAAACATGTGTCGAAGATAAACTTGCAACGTTCGTGTCAACGTAGCCATCACGCTCCGCGTAATGAGCAGAACTCTTCACAAGATTGCCGACTTGCTTCATGGAGCGTTGGCAAATTGGTAGTAGGACGGGCACTCTGGCCCGTCGTCGTTGGGGAGGTGACGGGTCAGAGTGCCCGTCCTATGAGTTATTGGGGTCGTAGTAAGCACTCGATTCGTCACGAGGAGCGTGACGGCGAAGTAATGAGGCAACGTGGCTTTACGTTGTTTGAAATTTTGTTGTCGCTGGGCTTGTTCTTAGGTGCGTTGGCGGTGCTCAGTCAGATCTGGTACGGCGGCGTGCGAGCTTCAGTTCAATCGCGACTACGAACTCAAGCGATCTTTCGGTGTGAATCAAAACTGAGCGAATTGGTTGCCGGTGCGATCCCGTTACTAGAAACGAGTGACACACCGTTTGAAGATGACGCGAGTTGGACTTGGAACTTGCAAGTGCTGCGTGGACATCATGCCGACCTGAAGTTGGTCGTGGTGAATGTCGCTCATCCAGGGCAGGGGGGCTTGTCCTCATCGAGCCACCAGCTCAGTCGCTTGATTCGCGACCGTCAGGTGTGGGTCAATGCTCAGCAGACAACGACTGAGGACCAGCAACCATGAGGCGACAACGGCCCGCGAGTACGCTCGAAGATACCCGCACCCGATCAAGCGATGGCGGCATCACCCCGCCTAACTTGCCTCGGCGGAATCAGGCTTCTGTACTTCGAACGACGATCTTGGAGTTCATTTTTGGTGTAGTGCAAGAGCCCGCGAGCCAACGAGACAAGCTCGGTGTGTCCACTTGTTTCAAGATTAGTCCGACGCACGAGCGAAGGATTGTTTCAACCAAATCTATGGCGACTTGTAATTCACTGGCTCGCTGGCGCTTCGGGCTTGTATTGGCTACGAAACAACGTCGCTCTGGTTTCACGTTGCTGGAAGTCGTACTAGCACTCGGTTTGTCGAGCTTGTTGATGGCGGCGATTTACAGCGCGTTGCAGATGCACTGGAGCTATTCGCTCGTCGGACAAGTGGAGATGGAGCGTGCTCAAGTCGCTCGTGCGCTGTTTCGACGTCTTGAGGTCGATCTTCGCTCCGTGATCTTTCGGAGCGCACCGCTAAGTTCCACAACTGACAACAGTGCGAGTAGCAGCACATCGGGCAGTTCTGCAACATCAAGTGGTTCGACAGGCTCCACGGGAAGCACCGGCGGTGTTGGCCAAGGTACGAGTGCCTCGACGGGTTCTAACGGAGCTGGAACAGGTTCGACCGGAAGCACAGCGGGTGGCTCAACAAGTTCTGCGAGCGATTCCACGACTACTGCGACGGAGCCGGTTGATGCTTACTCGACGCAGAAGTCCGGCCTCTTCGGTGACGCGGATTCGCTTGTCGTGCATGTCTGCTTGCCGAGCCGATTCAGCAGCGGCATGAGTGCAACGACAGGTCAGTCGGCAACAGCGGGAGTTGCACTGTCGTCGAGCGATCTGCAATCGGTTGCTTACTTTCTGGCTGGATCGAGTTCGTCACTGGCTCAACAGTTTTCCGGCGCGTTGACCAGCGCCGCGATGACTCGTCCCGGTCAACAACTCGGCGGACTGGCTCGCGTGCAAGCCGATCGCATGGCAATGCAAGCGGCGAGCGATTCCGGAGACATGTCGTCAATGTCTGGAAATGTGAAGTTGCTCGCTCCGGAGGTCTCGTCGATTCAATTCGAATTCTTCGACGGTGTGAGCTGGACCAGCACTTGGGACAGTGCCACATCAACTAGCTTGCCCAACGCCGTGCGAGTCACCATCGACTTTCATCCGCCGGATACGTCCCGTACCGGCTGGTTCTCTCGCTCCACCAGCCAATCGACAAATCGCTTCCAACAAATCATCGCGCTGCCGCTGGCCGAGCCGTACATCGAAGAGGCTTCCTAACGTTGACCGGTCACTCCGAGGTTGTGAAGTTTTCGTAGAGCAGGCGGCTCGCCTGCCACATTTCTCGCGAACACAAACAGGCGAGCCGCCTGTTCTACGGTTGCGAGTTCGACCACTCTGCCAAGACCATTTGGTTGCCGAAGGCATCCGAGCTGCCGTCCATAATCACTCGAAAACCTTGCACGGCGAAATCTTCAGCGAGCCACAACGAGCGATGTCGCTCCCATTCGTTGCCACCGACGGCTCCTTGCTCGCAGAAAATTCCGGGAGTGCCGACGAACAAACTTCCGCCAGGTGCGATTACTTCGGTCTTCAATTGATTGAGGATCGCTTCCCCCTCATGTCGCTCAAAGTGTTCAATGACGTCTGTCAGTAAGACGAGATCAAACTGCCCGCGCTGCTCCGCGAGAAACTGTTGAATCGAGCAACCGGCGACGACGTTATAGAGATCCCACAAAGGATTGCGATACGCGGTCCACGCTTCGACGCCGACCAAATAAGTGCGCCACGGTCGCTCGCCCAGATCGCCCCATTGCCGCACGACCGATCCGTAACTTCCCAACCCAATGCCCAAATCGAGCACACGCGCCGGACGATGAATCGCGACGTGATGAGCGACATGCGGCACCAATGAGTAACAACCAATAGGCATGTGTTGGCCTTTGTGGGTCAGGTTTTCTAAGTAGACCTGCAGAGATCATTCAGCAGGCGAGCGGGTCTACTTTGGAAGACTTGACCTATGAATTCACGACACCGACGTTGCCATGACATCGCCGGAGTTACGTTGCCACAGCGATTCCAGCAAGTCTTCGTATTGCTGAGCCATCCGTAGGGCGTGGCCGTGCTGATCGGCGTAGGCTTGTCCTTCGCGTCCCAAGGCTTTGGCCCATTCGGGATGCGATTGCAATTCGCCAACTGCTTGAGTGAAGTCGCTGCAATCGAGCGAAACGACCAAGCCGTTGACTCGGTGCTGAATCACCTCGGGGACCGCACCGACTGGCGTGGCAATCAACGGGACGCCGCACATCATCGCTTCGAGTGCGACGAGGGCGAAGCCTTCTTGTGAAGAGAGCAAACAGAAAGCGTCCATCGCGCGATAGAAGTCGCCGAGATAACTGCTGCCAGTGGCGAAGATCACACGCCCAGGGGCGTAATCGTTTGCCATTTCCATGAGGCTCGCTCGCATCGGTCCCCAACCGACAATGAGCGCCTTCACATTGCGCGGCAGACTGGCCAACGATTGAATCAGCATCTCTGGTCGCTTCTCATGCGAGAGTCGGCCAACATATCCCAAAACAAAATCGCCATCTGCAAGTCCGAGTTCACGTCGCTTCTCCTGACGCGAACGAGTGTGGGCCAGTCTCGCCGAATCAATGCCGTTGAGGATCACGGTCGTGTCGTAGCTCGGATCTAGGACGTCGCGAACTCGCTGACTGACTGCGACGACATGGTCGGTCACGTGATGTGAGCCGGCTAAAACACTTGACGTCCACCAGCCATCGCCGTGAGCCAAATAGACACTCAACTTCGGTCGTTGACGTGGGAAGAACTCATCCAATGCCAAACCCCAATGCAGCATCACGTCGTGTTCTTGGACGGCATCTTCCAAGTGATTCAACGGCACGACATCTACAGGAGCAGGCATGTCAGCGGCCACTTCCGGATCAACGGCTCCAGAATCAACGACCAAGCAACGTTCGATATAGGCTCGTCGCGGATTCAGAAATTTGGCCAACGCGATAATGTGTTGCTCCGCGCCGCCGCGAGCGAAGCAGGGTCCGACATGCACCATGCGCAGCGGCTTGCTCCCGCCTCCGCCACCGATCGACGGCGCTAACTGCGCGGTTGCCGGGCCGATCGGATAACCACCTGCGATCGCTCGCGTTTGCTTCACGGCGACGCCTGCAGGCGCGAGGCCATCTGGCGTTTGCAGAGAACGAAACGCCGCGAGATAAGGGGGAGCGGCTTGCTGAGTATTGAGGTTCGCGCTGCGCGTGAGATAAGGGTTTCCATACGAATTCGCGGCGGGAAGTTTGACGCTGGTTTTCAAGAACGAAGTCGTGCTGGAATATGGGGTGCTCATAATGGGGCGCTCCGATTGTTTTTCATTGTAGTGAAGAGAAAGTATCAATAACCAAAAGAATCCCACCGAGCTTGTCTCGGTGGCTCGCGGGCTTTTGCACTACGACGGTCATGACTTCGATTGAAACGCCACGTAGTGCATAAGCCCGATTCTACTGAGTCGAACTCAGAGGAGCAGGAGGTATCGTTCGCTTGATGGTTGGTTATGGTGTTGGTGTTCGTTGAGGACCGAAGGCTCCTATGAATTTGGGGTCTGCTCCGGATTCAAGCCAAGCAGTGTCGGAAGCGGGACGCAGAAAGTCTTTGTGATTTGAGTCTCGCGACAGAAAACGGAGGCTTCCTGCAGGCTTCGATTCCGCGATCGTTCCACCGCGACCGGGATCGATGTCCGAAGAAGAACCGCGCTCCCACCAGTTGGAACGGAACTCCCAGTTTCGGATCGCGTCATCCAAGTTGGGTGACTCAATTCGCTCGCCACCGACGATCAAGTTGTTTGCGATGCGCGCTATCGGCTGCGTCGGCTGAAAGGTATCGAAGGTTAACCAGTTGCGAGCTTCAAAAAAGGTGTTGTTGCTGATGTTTATGCTGTGTGGCGGCAACAGACTATGTAGGAACAGGTTGATCGCGCTATGTCCTCCCACGAATAGGTTTTCAGTCATCGCCAACTTCGCGAATGTGGCGTCACCGTCCAGCCAAACTGCGACATTGGTCCCGATGTTCGATCGACGCTCGAAACGATTGCCGGTCAGTCGAA
>JAPLNX010000563.1 GCA_026400935.1 Planctomycetia bacterium
CACGTGGGACCATCGCAACCGGCTCACCAAAGCCGAATACCGCAACACCGCCAGCGGCCCAGCCACAAAGATCGTCGCCAACAGCTACGACGCCTTCGACCGCCGAGTCATGAAGCAAGTCGACGACAACGGCGACGGCACTTTCGATCGCACCGAACGCTACGTCCACGACGGCGATGACTTGGTCTTAGTCGTCGACGGCTCCACATCGGCGGGCACCGTCCTGCACCGCTTCCTCCACGGCCCGGCGATCGACCAAATCTTCGCCGACGAAGACAGCGTCAACGGCCTGATGTGGTATCTGACCGACAATCAAGGAACCGTCCGCGACGTCATCAACAACAGCGGCGCGGTGGTCAACCACCTGACCTACTCCCCTTTCGGCAAGCTCACCTCCGAAAGCGACCCCAACAAAACCCCGTTCGTGGCCTACACCTCCCAAGACCTCGACGAAGACCTCAACCAGCAACTCCACGGCAAACGCTGGTTCGACCCCGCCACCGGCCGATGGATGAGCGAAGACCCCCATTCGCTTTGATGCGGGTGATGTCAATTTGCAACGCTACGCTGCAAACTCGCCAACGAACTTCGTCGATCCCACCGGACTCGATATCACAGAATTCCGTGATGAAAAGGGTGCCGGGGCAATCCACATTTACTCTGATCGCAGCATCCTCTCTCCACTTACTGCGACCGAGTACATCGGCACGATCACCTACCGGAGCGACGCTGAACGAGCACTTGCCCTGAAGTCAGCCCTCGATAAAGACACCATCGCTAAATTTGGCCAACTTCGTGACGGAATAACTAAAACCATCGCGGTCGCAGAAATCGCAACTTCGGTCGTTGCCGAAGGAGCGGACACGGCCAAAGATGTTGTCGAGTTTGCAAACAAGCCAAGTGTCTGCGGTGCCGCCGCGATCGCGCTCCCCTCGCTTGCCGGTAAAGCGGTCAAGAAATTTTCAAAGAACTTACCCAGGTTTGATGGGCCAAAGCCAAAATACTTTGTGAATCCGGAACACGCTTCGGGAACAATTCGTAGAGGAAAAACACCGTTAGCGAACGATGCTGAAGAGGTCTTTCATCGCGCCGTTCCTGACGATCCAGTTAATCCACGTCATTGGTACGGAAAGAATTCTGACGGCCAGATTTATCGGTTCTCAAACGGAAATGATGGTACGGCACATTTCAGTGGAATTGATAATGTGGGTGACGGCATCCGAAGTATTACGCGGTATGCGAAAGACCGACTTGGAGAGTAATGCCCATGATTTTTGGAAATCGAGAATGCTTCGCGATCGAAACTGCAGAGCCAACGGTGATAGACGGGAGGTTGTATTCACACTTTCGATTCTGGATCGGAGGTTCGCCTATTGGCTGTTGGGATGATCTGATTCCACTTGTGGCCAGCGTTGGGTACATGTCGCAATTCTGCCAGCATCAGAATGATCGAATCGATTCCAAATTCGGAATTGATACTCCACTTCAAATCTTTGATGCGGTCTATGAGCGGTTTTATCGGACGGACTATCGCAGCGCTGATGAGGCACTCCGGCGATCACGTGACGTCTTTCACATGGACGACATTGGGATGTCTTCCATCGTCGATCAATATGGCCTGGTTCTTGTCGCTGCCGACACAACGACCGCACGGTTAGTTTGGAAGGAATGGGCCGAGCCAGAGGTTATCCATGATTTTCCGCTTCCCTTCGGAGAAGTCGAACGTGTTGGGCAGCTTTTCATCGCGGGTGCCTTAAGCCAAAGCGCTTGGGTAGAGCCAAATCTTTGATTGGGATTCGACTTTGAATTCTGAGCAGTCAATTCTTTTGAGTTTGGAGTTAGTCGGAGCGTTTGCCTTTGATGGAATTTACCGACGATAGACCGCCATGAAAGAGACATTGCTCCAAGAAAAGTAATTCGGGTAAGAGCGTTTTTCTAACAATCGTAATGTGCCAATTTCTGATCGAAGAATCCTAATTCAAAAGGAACAATCGAATGACATTTCCAATCTTGTCACTCTGGGTTCAAAAGTCGTTGGTTCGCCGTGATGGGCATCGGATGCTGCGAGTCCAGGCAGTGGAAGTGTTGGAGGCTCGGTGTTTGATGTCGGCGGACGGGGCGACTGACGGAGATCAGTTCGAGTATCCAGATTGGTGGTTCGACGAGTCGTTTTTTCGAGGAACCAGCGTTACCGATCCACCAGCCACGCCGCATGAAACTGATGCCGATCCGAACTCGAATGACATTCCGGATCCGATCGTGGTTCAGTCAGAGGATAACGGGATCATCTTTGATGACGGGTCGATCGGCATCAACGGGCGGGGGTATACGTACGGGTATGGCGAGTTAGAAGGTGGCGTTTTGGGTTGGGGCTATTTTGCTTTGGATGACCCTCGGCTGATTCCATTTGACATGACGAACGGTTATGGGCCGGGAAGCTGGCCATCGCAGACCACGGATTGGTCGGCACACTTTGAACTGATCCCGCTCTATTCAACGCTGGACGAGGGAGGTTTCGCCACGTATCAGGTTCACGTCAATTATCCGAACGCCGTGAATACGCTGATCCCGATCACCATCCTCATCAGCCCGAACTTCGTGGATCAGTCGGGGGTCTACACCTCGCTGGGAGATTTCACGCTCACCTTCACCGGGGTCGAGAGCACGCAAACGTTTTCTGTCGCGATCCCCGATAATTCCGCTTGGCAACCGGCCGATCACATCGCCGTGCTGGCTTTGCCGACGCGTGATGTGATTGGCCTGTTTAGCGGCACCATGGACGACATCCAATTTGCCTCGACGCTCATCACCGAAAACGATGAATCGCTGGCCCCCACTTCCGAGGAAGAATACCAAGCAGCTCTGACGACCGCGGAAGTGATCAATGGCTGGGCAGGATCACAGGCGATTTTCACTTTCAACACCTACTACGACACCAGCGATGCCTACTCCAGCCAACTCAGCGTGGCCGACACCATCTTGTACGTTAGCAACCAGTGGGGTTACGCCCCCTTTGACGAATCGGCCTTTTACCTGACTCTCCCTTCCACGCACTTCAACCCCAATTGGTCACCAGAGATGACCTCACCGCCAGTGACGCCACCCACCACGGAGACGACACCCCCACCCAACAGCGGCTCATCAAACAACAGCAGTAGCAACACCAGCCCACCCAGCCCAGACACGACTGTGATCCCGCCAACGAACAGTGGCTCCTACAACAGTAGCCCACCAACCCCCGATCCACTCCTCAGCACACCGCCCATCTCCGGCAACAGTTCTTCGAGCGGCGGTTCATCGAGTGGCAACTCATCCGGCGATCCGGGAACTTACTCAACCGGTAACAACTCCAGCTCATCGACAACATACAGCAACTCTTCGTCATCCAGCGGCTCCGGCACTTCAAGTACGTCCGGATCAAACACCAGCAGCGGCTCATCTGGCACTTCCGCCTCTCCAGGAAATCCGCTGACCTCGGGCATCTGGAGTTCCATGAACTCCGGTAACTCATCGTCAACCAACCCGCTGCTCGTGTAAACGATGACAAGTGCGTTGTTTATTCACTTTGTGTTTTGAAGCGTTTCATTTTCCATTTTTGACCAGAGGGTTTTTCATGGCGGATGACAATCGGATTTCGGCGGAGTTGACGAGTGCTTCAGTCACGGCGGTTTAAGAGGCGATTCAGACAATTCGGACGAAGCTGCCATTCTTGCTCAGCCTGACCAACGAAGAACGACGGACGCTTCCGAAGTTGGGAGACAATCGGTTGGCCCTGGATGAAGATGCTCACGCTTTTATGCTGGCTCACCCCGATTTCGTCCCGGCGTGCGTCAGCCTCGATGAACTGGAAAAAGACCGAGCGTTGCATTCGCAGTTGGACGGAATCCGACTCTCGCTGGAATCATTGCTCAACGACATCGAAGGAACCGAAATGGAACTCGGTTGCGAGATGCTCATGGTGTACTTGGCCTTCTATGCCAGCGTTCAACAAGGTGCGAAGCGTGGAATCGCCGGTGGCCAAGTGGTGCTCGACGTCCTCCGCAAATACTTCGCCCGCAGCAAAGCGTCCGCAACCCCCGCCCCGGCTGCCGCGAAGAGTAAGAGAGACTCGCGTCGAATGTCTGTCACGGCTTCCGCAATCTTTTCGACGACGAAAGCCTTGGAGAAGCTGTAACTAGCACAATGATTAGGTGTTATGCGGCTTGCCCGCCGATCAAAAAGCTTGGCGGTTTAATCAAAAAGCATCGCCGTCACACCTGCTCACACTGTGCTTCGAGCAAAAAACTTCGACGACATATCTAAAAAGGGTCGCCGTCAAACCAAAGAGCATCGACGACGATGCTCGGTATATCGTCTTCGTACCTGAAAGCGTGAACCGAGATGCCAAAAGCATCGAGCATCGCGAGGATCACATCGCGGTCGCTCCCAAAAGCATCGACCCCGCGATTATTGATTGTCGTTGAAGTAGGCCGGGACAGTGATCACCGCTTCGGTGACTTCAGACTTGAGATATGCCTCCGCATCATGCTTGAGCGACTTCAGTACGAGGCTCGACAGCTCTCGCGCGGTGAATTCCATGTCGGCCAATCGGAGTTTTTCATCGGTTCCCATCAGCCGCTTAAACGTGGATGCACAAGGCTCCGGCTTGGTGACTCGCAGCTCTTTCGCAGCATCTCCAATTAAAACTCTGCCATCCTCAAGGACACCCACAACCGATGGCGTCAGAAATGTTCCATGCACGTTGGGAATCAGACGGGGCTGCCCGTCGATGAACGCAGAGATCAGAGAGTTTGTCGTTCCCAGATCAATTCCAACGAGCGATCCCATTACGCCTCCTTGTGACATTTGAGCAAACTTAATGTGTCTGAAAACGAGCGAATGACCAATTGCCGAATACGGGCAACTTGGCTCGTGGCATGAAAGTGAGCGGCTGCTCAACCCGGATTTGCTCTCGTAGAGTGAAGCGGTGTCTCAGTTGATTCCGATACGACCGATGAATTGCTCGATTGATCGAAACGAGCGTTGATTTTATCTCGTAAGGAGTAATCGGCATGACCAATACCCAGCTCAGTGCAAACGGTTGTCGATTTGCGAACAGCCTTCCGCAATCGCGGGCGGTGTGTCATCCTCTAGGCGACTTGAGAGAGGTAGTGTCGTCAGCAGGTTGAGCGAATAATGGCGTTGTTTGGATTCTTCAAGAAGGCTCGAAAGAGAGTGACGGGGGTCGTCAAGCAGGCGATCATTCAGCGTCACAAGAATTCGGGCACGGTGCTGTTTTCAGACACGACGCTGCGTGATGGCGAACAGATGCCGGGTGCGACGCTTGATCCCGAAGATAAGTTACGGATCGCGTTGGCACTCGAAGAGGCGGGAGTGCACTCGATTGACGCTGGGTTTCCAGCGTCATCGGAAGCCGATGTTGAAGCGATTCGGCGGATGATTGGCGTGGTGAAGAAGCCGGTGTTGACGGCGCTATGTCGCACCGTTCGCGGTGACGTTGATGCGGCGGATGCAGCGCTTGACGGCAACCCTCCACACAAGCGCGGCGTCAGTTTGTTCTGCGGCACAAGTCCACTGCACCGACAGCACAAATTGCAAAAGTCTCAGGCCGAGATCTTGGAGCTAATCAGATCCTCGGTCGGTTACGCTTCGGAGAAGTTTGAAATCGTGGCCTTTAGTCCCGAAGACGCGAGTCGGACGGAAATCGATTACTTGTGTCAGTGCTACCGTGAGGCGATCGACGTAGGGGCCACGACGATCGGCTTCCCGGATACGGTCGGCATCCTGACACCGGAGAAAGCACGCGATTTCATTCGGACAATTCAGGACAACGTTCCGAATCTCAGCAAGGCGCTGTTAGCCGTTCATTTCCACAATGATCTAGGGCTCGCAGTTGCGAACACGTTGGCGTGTGTTGCAGAAGGTGCGAACGTTGTGCAATGCACGATCAACGGGATCGGCGAACGCGCGGGGAATGCTTCGCTCGAAGAAGTCGCGATTGCGCTCGCGCTGCATCCAGAGCAATACGGTGTCGACTTCAAACTTGATCTCACGAAGCTGCATGGACTGTGTCAGCTTGTGGCTGAACTGACCGGCTTGTGTCTGGCGAAAAACAAGCCGGTTGGCGGCGAAAACATCTTCGCAACGGAAGCGGGAATTCATCAGGACGGCTTACTGAAGAATCCTGACACCTATTTGCCATATCGTCCCGAACGAGTGGGCGCGAGCGGACTAACTCTCGTGATCGGTCGTCACAGCGGACGCCGCGCCGTCGCACATCGCCTCCAGGAGCTTGGTCACGAACTTACCGAGGACCAATTGAATGCTGTGATGCAGACCATCAAGCAGGCTCCCAAAAGCCAGCGGATCACGAATGAGCTTCTCAAACAGTTCGTTCGACAAGCCACAAAAGCGACGTGAATCCGTGTGACGCAACCCGCCGCGTCGTCTGCGTTGCACCTAGCCGTCATCGCTCCGCGTTACGAACCGATTTCTCGACTACGCCGTGTTAAGCGAACGGCTCGTCACGCGGAGCGATGACGGCTAGTGCGTTTGCAAGTGGATTGAATCTGCGAGGTGCAAGTCCTCGTCGAAGTTGGTTTGAACTTTGTATCCGAACGTAACTGCGTCGTCGTGAGACGGGGTGGAGAGCAACGGGAGGAGA
>JAPLNX010000222.1:0-19466 GCA_026400935.1 Planctomycetia bacterium
CAGGATCGACCGCAACCTCAACCTTTTTTCTCGCCGCCATGCCAGAATGACTCCCTTCCAAGAGGTCTTTCTCCCGGGCGCAAACGCCGTGCCAAACTCAAGTGTCTTTTAAAGTAAGTGCCATTGGGCGTCAGCCCCCGGCACGAGGAGTCCGGGGGCTGACGCCGCCCGGTTCGCCAATGTTCTGAATGCGAAGGATCAACGACTTATGCAACTGATACTGCGACGAACTTGTTGGACGCCCCTGGTCCTGCTCACGTTAGCCTTACTGGTCCGTCATCGCGCGATCGCCGACGAGGGGATGTGGATTTACAACCATTTGCCGACGAAACAGCTCAAAGAAAAATATGGCTTTGAGCCGACAGCCGCTTGGGCCGAGCGGCTCATGAAGTCGTCGGTGAGATTCAACTCCGGCGGATCTGGCTCGTTCGTGTCGAGTAGCGGACTGGTGCTGACGAACCATCATGTTGCCGCCGATACGCTCGCGAAGATTTCGACAGCAGAGCACAACTACTATCGCGATGGTTTTCTGGCCACAGGGCACGGCGACGAAGTTCCCGCTCCAGATTTGGAATTGAATCAGCTTGTGGAGATCATCGACGTCACCGATCGGATCAACAAAGCGGTCGCAGCCGAAGCGGCGGACAAGGCGCAGCAAACTCGACAGGCCGAGATTGCCCGCATCGAGCAGGAGTCGACCGAGCAATCGAAGCTGCGAAGTGATGTCGTCCCGCTCTATCAAGGTGGGGCGTATCACCTCTATCGCTACAAGAAATACACCGACGTTCGCTTGGTCTTCGCACCGGAATTTTCCATCGCGTTCTTCGGCGGAGACCCTGACAACTTTGAATACCCTCGACACGATCTCGACATGGCGATTTTCCGTGTTTATGAGAACGGTCAGCCCGCGAAAATTGAGCACTTTCTAAAATGGTCCGCCACGGGCGCGAAGGAAAATGAACTCATCTTTGTTAGCGGACATCCGGGTCGGACCAGTCGGCTGCTCACCGTCGATGCGTTGAAGTTTCAGCGTGATGTCCGCGTTCCGCAGCAATTGAATTTGCTCCGGCGTCGGGAGATTCTGCTTCAGCAGTTTGCTGCCGACGGCGACGAGTTTGCTCGCCGGGCCAAGAAGGATTTGTTTTCAATCCAGAACAATCGCAAACGCATGATCGGCATGATTCAAGCTTTGCACGATCCGCGATTATTCGATGTGAAGAAGCGCGCGGAAGTGGAGTTGCGATTTGGTGGCGATTTTGTCGGACGGTTTTCCAAACCGTCCGAACCATCGACTCTCGGCAGCCCAAGCGGTTTGGAAAAGAACAGCATGGAGCAGAACGGTTTGGAAAACCGTTCTGCGGGAAGTGTCGATCCGTGGGATCGGATCTCGGCAGCGAACGAGCATCACGCACATCTCTTCAAGCGACATCTATTGCTTGAGTTCGGTGCAGGCTTTTATTCGGACCTGTTCGGCATCGCTCGCTCGCTGGTGAGGATGGCTGCTGAAGACACAAAGCAGAACGAGAAACGTTTGGCCGAGTACCGCGATTCAGGTCGTGAATCGTTGAAGCGAAAGGTCTTTTCTCCAGCTCCAATTTACGAAGATCTCGAACGAGCGAAGCTCGCCGATTCGCTGGCGTTGTTGTTGGAGGAACTGCAACACGAGCCCGAAGTGCTTGGCAAAGCTCTTGCCGGCAAAGGCCCAGTCGTCCGTGCGGTGGAGCTGATCAATGGCACGAAATTGAAGGATGTTGAGGAACGCAAGCGGATCGCCGCCGGAGGTTGGAAAGCGATCGAAGCCTCGACTGACCCGCTGATTGTTTTGGCTCGCGATATCGACGAACGCGCGCGATTGGTTCGCAAAGAATTCGAAGCATCAGTCGAAGAGCCAGAACGTCAGGCTTACGGAGAGATCGCCAAACAGCGTTTCGCCAAGTTTGGCACGTCGGTTTATCCCGACGCGACTTTCACTCTGCGATTATCGTTTGGGACGGTTCAAGGAATCGACGCCGCCATGTCTGGCACGAACGAACGCATTCCCGCGTGGACCACGCTTGGCGAGGCATTCGAGTACTCCGAGTCGCACAGAGAGAAAGAACCTTGGAAGCTCCCGGTACGCTGGCACGATCGCAAAGCGAAGCTCGACCCCGCAACGCCGTTTAACTTCGCGAGCACGTGCGACATCATCGGCGGCAACAGCGGCAGCCCGGTCGTCAATCGCGAGGGTGAATTGGTTGGTTTGATCTTTGATTCAAACTTGCTGGCACTCGGTGGCGAATACCAACATTCATCGCCGATGGGAGGCCGAGCGATCTCAGTTCATTCCGGTGGCATGCTGGAAGCAATGCGGAAGATTTACGACGCGAGCAAGCTCGCTGATGAGCTTGGAAAGTGATCCTGCGGGCAACTCCGGTAAGGATTTGATCGCTTTGGGCTTGTATTTTTCGGATTCAAAATCCCTAACGACTTTGCCCTGCGCGTGTCCGTCTCCGTGGAGGTGTGTCAGTCGTTTCCCGCGTTCGGGATTACTCTGGCAAAGGCAATCCCGCTTCTTTGAGGAAGATTTTGATATCTTCCCAAACGTCTTTTTTTGCAGACGGGTTGCGGAGCAAGTAAGAGGGATGATAGGTGCAAAGCACCTTTGCTGAACCGTGTTGAAAGAAGCGGCCGCGCAGTCGTCCGATGGCATCTTCCGTCGCTAGCAAGTTCTGAGCGGCAGTGGCACCCCAGCAGATGATGTATTCGGGATTGATCACCGCGATTTGGCCATCGAGATACTCGCGGCAGTTTGCCGCTTCCGTCGGTTGCGGCTTGCGATTGCCGGGAGGTCGGCAGCGCAGGATGTTGCAGATGTAAAGCTCCTCGCGCTTCAACCCCGCAGCGGCAATGATCTTGTCCATGAGCTGGCCGGCCTTGCCGACAAACGGAATTCCTTCAGCGTCCTCGTCCGCTCCGGGCGCTTCGCCAATGAACATGATGCGTGCGATCGAGCTACCGACACCGAAGACCGTTTGCGTGCGAGTGCTCGCCAACTCCTGACAACGAACACATTGAGCGACTCGTTGTTTGAGTTGATCCAGCCGCCATTCGCGATCTTCGACAGAGCCTGCCGGATGTGGGCTAGGAACCATCGCTGCCGCGAGCACTGGCAGCGCATGTGCGATCGAAGCGGTAGAACTTTTTGGTGACGGACTGGCCGCCGCAACCGCAGGTGGTGTGGCAGTCTTTGTCATTACGTTCGTGCTTGAAGCAACGGTCGCAGTTCGAGACGACACAGCCGCGGCCGGTCGCGCGGATGGCGAACCGACTGCGGCTGATCGTGTTGCTGGCGGCTTTGTTGCCGCTGCCGTTCGTTTGCGAGGTGCTATTGGTAAATGACTCAGGCCCGCGCGACGCCAGCCTTCCAACTCTTGCCGCAGCGCGCGAGTCAGTTCAGAGGGCGTCTGGTCAGGCATTCGTCGTTACTCCAAAATTTCGAGCAGTTCGACTTCAAAGACCAAAACCGCACCTGGGCCAATGACTCCGCCGGCACCATTTTCGCCATAGGCCAATTCGGAAGGAATGACCAACTGCCACTTGTCGCCGACCTTCATCTTCAACAGTGCTTCAGTCCAACCTTTGATCACACCCTTTACCTGAAACTCAGCAGGCTGATCCTTCTTTGTTGGTGCGTCGCCAGAGTAGGTTGAATCGAAAACTTTGCCGCTGGTCAACTTCCCTTTGTAGTGAACTCGCACCGTGTCGGCAGCCTTTGGCGACGGGCCTTTGCCCGATGCCAAGACCTTGTATTGCAGACCACTCGGAAGTGTTTTGACTCCCTCTTTTTCCTTGTTGGCTTCCAGGAAACCCTCGCCCGCTTTGGCATTCTTAGCCGCTTCGGTCTTCGCTTTTTGAGCCATTGTCTTACGTGCGATTTGATCAAACGCTGTCAACGCTTCTTTGACTTCGTCTTCCGTCAATTCGGGCTCTTTGTCTTCCAGTGCGTCTTGCAAGCCTTTTTTCAGCCGAGCCAAATCAAAGCTCACACCGGCTTGTTTCAACTGCTTGCCGATCTGAGTTCCAATGGCATAGCTCGCTTTACCAATGATCTCTTTTGAGTCACCCGCTTTTTTCCCCAACGGATTCGGGTCACTGGCTGGATCGATTTCCACAGTCTCTTTGTCCTCGGCTTCTTTCTTAGCTTTCGGAGCAGCCTTCTTTGTTGTCGGCTTCTCATCATCTTGAGCGGCCGCGATACCAACCACGACCACCAAACTCATCATCGCCACCCACAACCGCATGATCCGACCTTTTCTGTTTGAGTTAAAAACGGAAGGTCGGAGTCTAGGGAGGCATGACAGGGGTCACAACCTTCGCCGGTCGTGCAGACTCACCGGACAACGAGCATACAGACTTCTGCCGTTCTCCGAAAAATCCTGCTAAGCTCGGCCTACGACGAGCGAAGCACTGGGCATTACGAAACGACCACGTAGCGGCAAGCTGTCAGCTTGCCAGTATTGAATAGGCCCACAACCTGGCAGCTTGTGGCAACGGCTGTTTACTCATGAGCATCAACACTGAAGACCAAACCGACGAATCCAAATTGGCCGATGAGCCAACTTTGAATCTCGTGGCTCGCATTCGGAAAGCTCTCGGCCCGGCTCTCCCCGGCATCACGTTGGATTCAATTGACGCGTTATCGTTGACCAGCACCGTTGGTCCGTTTGCCAGTTTTCCGATCGGCTTCGTCGTCGGAATTTGGCTCAGTTCTTATTACCGATTCTCTTGGGGTTGGAAAGCGCTGATTACTGTCAGCTCCGGGCTTTACACACTGACGCCGGGCACCGAAGCCATTCCGTTGGCAACCATTCTCACTTGCTTGGGACGTTTTGTGGAAACAGCACCAGATGCAACCAAACGCGAGCCACTTTCTGTGGCTGCCAGCAACGCCTCCGCCGAGACCACAGCAACGACCGTTGCATTGTCGTCGGCGACTGCAGCTGAAGGCTCAAACAACCGCGCCCATCGAACGGGTGCAAAGTGTCCGGAGTGCGAATCGCAAACACTGAAGTACGGCCAAGTCGGTCAACGCTTTTGGCCGACAGGATGCAGTGCCTGGGCGAAGGGGCACGAGGTCAACGCCTTTGTCTGTCTCGATTGCGGCTTCGTCGGACACTTCTTGTCGGCAGCCGATTTGGAATCGTTGGGATGACCTTCTCTTTCGCATGGAGAGGGCAAAGGCAAATGAAGGAACACCCAGTGAGCGGTTGCTTTGCCTTCCGCCTGATCCGTGCTCAATTCGTGTTTCAGCCGTGGCCAAACCACTGAAACGATTTCAGCCACGGATAGAAAACAGATGAAACACGGATTAGTGGACCCGACCACTTGCTGGAGCGTCGTGCTGATAGGGGCGTTGCAACATCACGCCCCTTCGAGGTTGTCCTGTTGTGCTTGCAGGCCCGCTCGTTTACGAACGATGTCCCAATGCGCTTGAATGACCGATGCCGCTTCTTCCGACGTCGGACGATCCGACAGAAACAACGCGATCCCTTTTTGAGCCGCCTTTTGTTCGGCTTTCGCTTTCTTCGGATCATGGAAGTTCGTCGCGTTAACGTCTCGATCTTCGCCGATCAGTCGGTACTTCATGGAACCGACTCGCAACAAACCTCCGGGACCGAGCAGTGTTTCACCTGTGATCCGTTCGTCGTCAATGAACGTTCCGTGATCGCCACTGAGATCATTCACGAGAATTCCCAGCGGCGTCGGCTTAAGTGTGCAGTGCTTCGGCGCAATCCCTTCGGCAAATTGCTTCAGCGAACAAGACCGATCGCTTCCCAGAACGATCTCGCGATCGGGGAGCATCATCTTCTTCCCTTTCAGTTGCCCAGTCAGAATGCGCAGCACACGCAACGAACTCGCGAGTGCCGCCCGCGACAATGGTGCCCCGATGATCGACAGCGCTCCGATCTGCCTTTTCTGGCACTGCGGACACGTGCGTGCTTTTTCCAGATCTGCCGAGAAGAGTTTGTAGAACGTGCCGCAATGCTGACACTTCACCGACAGGAAACGAGTCGGATCATCTAACGTGTTCGTGTTCGCTTCGTCGGCCAACTTCGTGATCATGATATGAACGCTGCGTTCGGGAATCGGGACCGTCGCTTGGCATTTCGAGCACGTCACCATCTTTCCGCGATTTTCCAACTTCTCCTTCAGTCGCTGTCCGCACTTGCAGCGAAATCGGATCTCCCCTTTTTCTTTACCGCCACGTTCATCCGCCTGACGTTTCCACGCTGATTCAGCGACTTCACGAATCGTCGTGATCAACGTTTCTGGTTTACATGGCTTCGTCAGATATCCATCCGCTCCCAGCTTTGACGCGAGTTGCTGTGAGGCTTCGAGTTCAATTTCCGTGTAAACCAAGATCGGTAAAAAGCGGTCTTGTTTCTTCAGTCGCTCACAAATCTCAAAGCCGCTTTCGCCCGGTAGGATCAACTTCAACAGAACAACGTCTGGCCGTTGCATCGAAATACCGCCGTGAACTTGTCCGCCATCTTTGAAGGTTTTCACCTCATGCCCGGCCGCTTCGAGAATCGCTTTCGTTTTGCGAGCCACTTCCGGATCGTCCTCCACCACCATGATGTAATGGACCGGTGCAGGCTGCTGACCAACATCACCTGCTTGAAGAATGCCACGCGTCATAATGCAGACACACTCGAACTCAAAGAAATCAAACGAATTGCCGATGAACCGCGACCTACGAACCAGTCATCGACCCGCCTAACGAGCCAAAGGCTCATCAGTACTCGGAAACCGGCAGCACTGCGAATCAATTTTCTTGGACGCAGCGATTTGGGGACCGACCAACTCACCAAGCGAACGCTACGGCTACGTAAAATCGGCTCGGAATGACAAATGGAAAACAGAAAGATAAGAGAGTATTTCTGGCTTTTGGCGGTCCATCAATTGGTGTCTTGACCACTTTACGGTAAGTCCGCGAACGATTGTCCGACCTTCACCGAATGTCCTTTGAGGAATTCGGCGGTCGGCATGACACGCTTTCCTTCGGGCTGAAGTTGCTCAATACAAACAGCGTCTTGTCCCGCTTTGACAACCAATTGCCCTGGCAGCGAAGCGAGTACTGCTCCGGGGGCGGCTTCGCTGTTGTCAGCTGTCACGCTGACGCGAGACACGATGACTCGCAGCGGTGCGCCTTGTAGACGTTCCCAAAACGAGAACGCTTTTGGCCACGGCTGCATCGCTCGGACATGACCGGCGATTTGATCTGCCGTTCGCCGCCAGTCAATTTGACCATCCGCTTTACTCAGTCGCCGTGCATAAGTGGATTGCGAGTGATCTTGTTCTTGCGGGATTGCCGTCCCGGCGTCGAGTTGTTCGACGACTCGCAGCAACACCGGTACCGCCAGATGTGCCAGTCGTTCCTCAAGCTCTCCCGACGTCTCTTCCGGACAAATCGGAGTCCGCTCGATGGTCAGCACGGCACCGGCGTCGAGCTCGCGAACGATCTGAAAAATCGTGATCCCTGTTTCAGCCTCACCGTGCCATACGGCATGTTGAATCGGCGATGCTCCACGATACTTCGGCAGGATCGAAGCATGCACGTTGATCGCTCCGAGCTTCGGTGTGTTCAGCAATTTGGTTGACAAGATCTGACCATACGCGGCGACGACATATAAATCCGCCTGCCAACTCGCGAGCACCTCCAACGATTCTGCCGCACTCGCCTTCTCCGGTTGAAACACCGGCATGCCTCGTTCGAGCGCCAGTTCCTTCAACGGATTTCGATGTTGGTGATGCCCTGCACCGGTCTTGTCCGGCTGAGTCACCAGCCCCACCACCGAATGCCCCGAATCCAATAACCCCTGAAACGTCGGCAGAGCAAACGCTCCAGTCCCCAACATGGCTACACGCAAGCTCACAAGCAATCTCCAAACTACTCCACAAACAAAAACTCATTCGCCGCCAGCAACGTGCGACAGAAACTGCGCCAAGCGGCGAGTCGCTGTTCTTCTGTGATTCCCGCTGTAATGGCTGAGTCGGCGAACTGTTGCACAAACACTTTTGCCCGAGCGATCTCTGATGATGACGGCTCGCGTTGAAATGCCAACGCATACGCGCGGCGAACTCGCAAATCGTCATCAGCATTCGTCATAGCGACCAACTTCGTCGCCAGTTCGCGTGATTGCTCGGCAACGAGCGAGCTATTGAGCATGAACAACGCCTGCGTCGCAAGCGTTGTCGAATCTCGCTTGCCGTTGAGGACGCTCGGTTCGGCGAAATCGAAGACTTGGAATAATTCGTACAACGCACTGCGAATGACCGGCAGATAGACCGACCGCCGATTCGAAATGTAGATGTTCGGAAAATTGTTCGCTGTACTCGTCACATAAGCGCGATTTTGCGATGGCAACAACGTCCCGCCCATTTCGTTATCAAGCCGCCCACTCACCGACAGCAACGAATCACGAACTGCCTCGACCTCCAAACGACGTCGGTTGCGTCGCCACCACAATCGGTTGTCGGGATCGGCCAGGAACGACTCTTCGCGGTATGTCGTCTGCATTTGATAGGCCGACGACAGCATGATTGCGCGATGCAACGACTTCATCGACCACGAGGCTCCGGTAGCCCGGATTTCCAATCCGAGCGTCGTCGGTTCAGACGGATTGGAAATCCGCCCTACGAACTCGCGCGACAACCAGTCCAGCAGCGCCGGATGCGTCGGCTTGTCGCCGAGCAAACCAAAGTTGTCAGGCGAGCGCACAAGTCCCTCACCGAAATGTCCTTGCCAAATCCGATTGACCGCGACGCGCGCGGTCAGCGGATGTTTCGAGTCTGTGAGCCAGCGTGCAAACTCAATTCGTCCGCTGCGATCTGCTGGTAATGACGCGGTTTGATCTCCATTGAAGATGCGTGGGAATCGTCGTGGTTGTCTCTCCTTTGCCAGCGTCGTGTGGTTGCCGCGCAAGTGAACGGGCAAGTCTTCGATCGTGCCTTCGCTGACCGCCATCGCTTCCGGTAACTTCGGCAACGCAGCTTCCCGTTGCTTGATCTCTTCGCGACGTTGCAGCAACGCGGTCTTCGTTTCGGCGTTGAAATACTCTTCGGCGTTCTTCGGCACCGCGAACGGAAAGCCCTCGGCCATGTTGAAGAGCAACTTCCGTAACGCCTCTTGCCGAGCATCCGGCAATTCTGTTGCCGGTTTGGTTCCGGTGGTCTTTTCGGTCCCTTTGAGCCGTGACCAAGCCTCAACCACCTGTGCCAACTCAGAGCCGGTTTTGTCAGCCAGCGCCGACAATTCGACACCGACTGTCGACTGATCCAGCGGTTTCAATGTTGCCAGCAAGTCACGCCATTCGATCAACGGTGTGTTCGGATCATTGAGCGTTCTTTCGAAATACCGCTTCCATTGCGAAACGAGAGAGAGGCGAAGGTCTGTGACCGCAACGCCGACAGGCGAGCCGCCCGTAGCTACGCGGGCGATCAATAGCTTGTCGATATGCGGCAACGGCTCGTGACGATATAGCCGCACGACGTTCGCACCTTCTTTGAATTCGAAACGTCCTTCGATATGCCAGCGCTGCGTATCGGGGTTCCACGAGCCGGTCACTTCCGTGAGAGCGTCCGGCTTGACGACTTGTCGGTTGAGCGAAAGCTGAGTCGGCCTTGAACCAGCCGCCGCATATCGCGTTTCAATCTGATACGTCCCCGCCGGAACGTTGATGTCGTACTCAGCAATCCACTCGCCGTTGCCGTCGCTGAGGATCACGCCGATCCCTTCGCCATAACCGCTCGTCAGCTTCAACGCCGAGCCACGCTGATAGTCTTCGGCTTCGATAACTCGCACACCTTCGGGAAGCTCTACACCGTAGGGCGGTTTTTCTAATCGTCCAACCGGATTGAAAATTCGGCCTACAGCATCCCCCTTCTTCTCCATGTCCGCACCGAACGTTCGCGTTGTTCGTTCCAAAGTCATCTCGCGAACCGCCGCTCGCACATAATCGGCAACGCGCGATCGGGCTTCCGTTATTAACACCTCGTTCGCTGCATTCACAAGCTGATTGGCCTCCTCCTGCATCGCTGCGATCTGTCGCTGTTGCTCTCTGAGTTGTTGCGTGACCACCGGTGCCGCGAGCGGTCGCTCATGCCAGCGTGCGACCACCGAAAAGTTCTCCATCGTCTTGGTGCTTTTGAAGATCCCCGCCAGCGAGTAGTAATCAGCGGTCGAGACCGGATCAAACTTGTGGTCGTGACAGCGAGCACAGCCCAGCGTCAGTCCCATGAACGCTTTACCGATCGTGTCGACTTGCTCGTCAACGATATCCATTTGCATTTTCAGACCATCATCTTCGGCCAACATCTTTGCACCGATGACGAGAAAGCCGGTCGCTGTCAGCCGATCCGCCTGTTGCGTGGCAATCGTCGGATCATTCGGATCACCCTCCGGTGGCAGAAGGTCGCCCGAAATTTGTTCATGCACGAATTGGTCATACGGCAGATCGCGATTGAACGCCGCGATCACCCAGTCGCGATACCGAAACGCATTTGCGTGTGCGAGATTCTCATCCAGCCCGTTCGAGTCACCGTACCGCGCGACATCGAGCCAGTGTCGTCCCCAGCGTTCGCCATATCGCGGCGAGGCGAGTAACCGATCAATCAGGCGAGCGAACGCATCAGGTTCGTTATCTGCCATAAACTCCGCGACTTCATCAACAGTCGGCGGTACGCCTTGTAGATCAAACGTCGCTCGTCGAATCAGCGTTCGCTTGTCTGCCACCTCCGCTGGCTTCAATCCGCGAGCGTTTAACTCGGCCCAAATAAACCGATCAATTGGTGATTGAATCCAGCGTTCGTCGTTCACTTGTGGAGGTCGCGGATTGCCGATCGGTTGAAACGCCCAAAAGTTTTTTTGCTCGTCGGAGAACTGCATCGGCCTGCCATCGTTCTTCGGAGTGGGGTTCTTCGACGCAGTTCTCGGTGCGTCTCCAGCAGGCCAAACGGCTCCTGCCTTCACCCATGCCGTCAGATCACTGATGTCGCGCTGCGACAACTTTTCTTTCGGCGGCATCGCCAAAGTGTCGGCGTGATTGACCGCGCGAATCAACAAACTTTTTGTCGGTTCGCCAGGCACAAGAGCCGCGCCACGTGATCCACCTTCGAGCATGTCCTCACGCGTATCGAGCCGCAAATCGCTCTCCGCGAGATCAGCACCATGACAATCCCAGCATCGATGAGCCAGTAACGGTCGAATTCGTTTTTCAAAAAAGTCGACGGTCGATTCCGCCTGTGGCTTGTTCGCAGACGGCTCATCTGCCCACGCCACGAAAGTAGCCAGTAACAGCAAGCATGAAACGCTCAAACGCATAAACTCGCCTCCGAGTGAGAGGTTCCCGATGAGCCACCAGTTTGCTGAGTCATCCAGTCTTTTCAAACCCCATCGAGGCAAGCTCGAAGCGGGGTCATTCCAAACCACGTGAGGAATAACCACCGAGGCAAGCTCCGCGAAGAGTGCGCCAACCAAATCACACCGGATCCACGATCACTTCGCACTTTGGCAGGCTGTCGAGGAATTGTTGGCCGTAGCGTTTTGTCTTCACGCGGGGATCGAGGATCACGACTTGGCCAGTATCGCTACGAGTACGGATCAAGCGACCGAAGCCTTGTTTCAGCTTGATGATCGCTTCGGGAAGTGAGTATTCAAAGAAGGGCTTGCCACCGCGGGCTTCGATTGCCTCCATGCGGGCTTCTTGCAATGGATGATCGGGAACTGCGAACGGCAGCTTCGTGATGATCACGTTTTGCAGCGCGTCGCCAGGCACATCAACCCCTTGCCAAAAACTGTCCGCACCGAACAGAACCGCTCGGTCATCGCTGCGGAAGCGGTCGAGCATCATCGAGCGTTGCATCCCGGTCCCTTGAGTCAGCAGCGTGAAATTCTGCGCGGCGAACCACGGCGTCAGGCGATTCGCGCACGACTGCAACATCTTGTAGCTCGTGAAGAGGACGAAGGCCCGGCCTCCGGTTGCGGTAACGTGTTGTTTGATCTTCTCGCAAACTTGTGACTCGAACTCCGGGCCTTGTTCGCTCGGATCGGGCATCCGTCCGTAAACGATCAGCTTTGCTTGCTGCTGGTAATCAAACGGGCTGCCGAGCTTCAGATCGATCGACTTTGTGAGACCTAAACGGCTTTTGACGTAATCGAAATTTCGCGGGCCGGTCGAGATTGTCGCGCTGGTCAATATGACGGTCGGAACTTTCGCGAACAATTCGTCACGCAGCGTTGGGCCGACGTCGATCGGACAGCAAACGAGTTTCGTATTTTGTTGTTTCTGTCCGGACTTCTCCGTCCAATAAACAGCCCCCTCGATCGACTGTGTGAGCCATTCTTTCAAGCTCATGGCCAATTCCGTGCAACGTGTGGCAGGGGCCGTGTATTCGAGTTGCTGTTCTTCCTTTTGCAGCCCTTTCGCATAGTCGCGCAAGTATTCGGCGAGCTTCAACAAACTAGGCGAAACATTGTTTTCGATTTCCGGCGGCGTGCGCAATCGTCCGTTCTTGCGACCGTACTGCGACTGATGATATTCGAGTTCCGCGAAGAGCTGATTCACTCGGTGTCGCAAGTCGTAAACCAGTTTTTGTGCGTCAAGCAGTGCGGGGGGCGATAGCAAGCCACTCATCTTGCGATCGTTCCACAACTTGCCGAGTTGATAGTTGATCTGCCCACTCGTCAGTGTCAGTCCGAGGTGATCACCGGCCACTCCCTCTGCTGTGTGGGCCTCATCAATGACGGCGATGTCGTAATCGGGTAGCAGATTCACGCCGTCGCGTCGCAGGGCGAGATCGGAAAAGAAAAGCGCGTGATTCACGACCAGCACGTCAGCGTTCCAAACTCGTCGTCGCGCCTTGAAGTAATGGCAGTCCGCGTGCGACGGACATTTTTTTCCGAGACAGTTTTCGCTATCGCTGACCACTTCGTCCCAAATGTTGGAGAGCGGTCGGAACGACAAGTCTTGTGTGCTTCCTTCTTCCGTCTCGCTGGCCCAATCGGCGAGTTGTGACAATTGCGACATTTCTTGCGGATCGCCGAACAATTGACCGGCCCGCTCCAACGCAACTTTTAAGCGTCGCAAGCTGATGTAGTTCGACCGGCCTTTGACCAAGACTGTCGAGAATTCAACCGGTAAGACTGCTTTGAGGAACGGGATGTCGCGAGAAAAGATTTGTTCTTGCAATGCGATCGTGTGCGTTGAAATAACGACTCGGCGACGCTTCTTCTTAGGCTGATTCGGCGGACGTTTGCCGTCCCCGAATTCATCGTCGTCATCCTCATCGCGCGGACGTTTCAACTTTGCCGGTTCAGACTGCGCTTCGGCCAGCGACAGGATTGCCGGAACGAGATAGGCGAAGCTCTTTCCGACGCCGGTTCCCGCTTCGACCAGCAGATGCGACTTCGCTTGAATCGCTTTCTCGACCGCTTGGGCCATCTCAAGCTGCTGCGGACGCGACTCGTAAGTCGGCAGCCGCTTTGCGATGTGACCACCATCACCCAGGATTGCTCGCACGTCCAAATTCACAAGAGCCTCTGCATACCGACGACGCACATATCGTCGCTTTGTGCTCGGCCTTCGCAATACTTCTCGACGTCTTCGATCAATCCGTTGACCAATTCATCAACGCGAGTCGGGTCAGAAGCCATGTAGTCGATCAGTCGCTTTGTTCCGTAAAGCTCTTTGGGAGACTTCATCGCTTCCGTGATGCCGTCTGTGAAAATCAGCCATGATTCTCCGGAACTCATTGTGAACTTGGAGCTTTGAAACTCCTGAGCTGGCACAATCCCCAGTGGCATTCCAGATTCTTTGATGCCGATTGGCTCGACAGTACCGTCTGCCAGACGTCGTACTGGCGGCAAGTGCCCTGCATTCACGAGCACCACTTCATGCGTCGCGGGATCAAGCACCATTACAGCGCAAGTGATGAAGCGATGCCCCAAGCCGCTGACCGAAATTTCCGCATTCAAACCGGTCATCGCGGCAGCAACATCAGGCTGGCTAAGTAAGTGATATCTGACCGACGAGTACAGCCGAGCCATCAAAAGCGCGGCAGGTACACCTTTGCCCGCCACGTCGGCAACGGTCACTGCCAAGCGACCATTCGGCAACGGGATGTAATCGAAGTAGTCGCCACCAACTCGCTGAGCCGGTTCGTAATAGTCGAAGAAATCGTAGCCGGGGATCTTGGGTCGCGAGTTCGGCAGAAATCCGAGCTGCACTTGCGTCGCGAATTCAAGATCGCGTTCGAGATCGCGCTGATTGAGTGCTTGTTGGTAAAGCGTCGAGTTCTCAATCGAGAGGCTGACTTGTGAAGCAACGCTGATCAACAAATCTAAATCGTCGAGTCGAAATTGAGCCGTCGCGTTATTGGTCGTGATCTGAATAATGCCGATCGGCCCGATTTCGCGAGAGATCAGCGGAGCACAAATCATCGAACGAATGCGGAGCGAAGCGAGACTTTCGCTCGCTCGGAAGCGGCTGTCGTCGAGCGCGTTGGCACTCAGAATCCCTTCGCTAGTTTCCATCGCTTTGCGAACGATGGTCATACTGACGTGAACTTGATCGTCACCATCAACGTTCTTGCTGCGCGTCTTCGTCGCTTTGACGATCAGCTTCTTCTTGTCTTCATCACGCAACATGATGAAGCCTTCGTCGGCCTGCTGAAAAATTTGGAAGAGGCAATCGAGGGTCTTGTCCAACACCTGATTCATATTCAGCGTGCGTGCCAGAAACTTGCCGATTTCCAAAATGGCTTTCAGCTTGGCTTCTGGTTTGACTGCGAGTCGCATGTCCGAAGACGACCCCGCCGCTTCAATCGTGCTGATGATTGACGAGCGATCTTCCTCATCAATCTGGAATTGTGATTCATTGACCTCCGTGATCGTGGCCGTCCGCCCGCGATCATCACCTGGCGCGGGAGGTCGTGGGCCAACGACGAGTTTGCTGTCGCTAGCGGCATCGCCGACAGCCAACACTTTGCTGTCTTGCGGCGCGTTGAAAAGAAAACGGAACTCGAAATCGCAGACACGGAGAATGTCTTTGTCTTTGAGTTCGCGGCGACCATCTACGGCAACTTCGTTGACATGAGTGCCATTTCGGCTGCGCAAGTCTTCGATGTAATACACCCCGTGTGAATCCAAAATCTGCGCGTGGTAACGGCTGATCGCCGCGTTATCCAAAACGACCTGGCAATGCGGATGCCGACCAAACACAGTTCGATCAGAATCAACGGCAATGACTTGTCCGGGACGATTTCCCTTAAGCACTTCCAAAACAGCCACGATGTTTGCAGCTCCTCTGCGAGTTTTCTCTAACGATGTGCTGACACGATTTGCGAGATGACATCGCGACCAACTCTGTAGCTGTGATTCTATCGGCCTGCGCAGTGGACACTCAAGGCGTTGTCCGTTTCAAAAGACGTAGCATGGGCGGCCCGCCTGTGACTTCGTCATTTTCGCCATGAGTCGTTTCCGTCTTGCAGGAACACACGCGAACCGCGTGCACCACATCTGCAAACGTTTGATTTGTCGTGTCCTCGGCGGCATCATGCGACCCGCTTTGGCCACGTTAGCACCCGCCCACTTCTCCGCTTTTCAGGAACCTACCGTGAAATTCACCCGCCGAATTATTCCGCTGCTGTTAGTCACATTGACGTTAATCACGTCATTCGCATCTGCAGCCGATTGGCCGCAGTGGCGCGGGCCGGAAGGACAAGGACATTCGTCGGCCAAGAATCTGCCACTCACATGGAGTGAATCAGAGAACGTTGTCTGGCGGACCGCAATTCCTGGAAAAGGCTGGTCATCGCCAGTCATTGAAGGCTCGCAAATCTGGATGACGACGGCGATCGAATCGGAGGCTTCCGAAGAGGAGAAGAAGAAGCGACTCGCAGCGAACACGGGAAATCAGCCGTTGAATATTTCTGGTCGTCTCAGCTTGCGAGCAGTCTGCGTCGAACGCCTGTCTGGTAAATTGTTGCACGACCTCGAAGTGTTGTCTGAAGATTCACCGGAACCGATTCACGCACTGAATTCGTTTGCCTCCCCGTCACCGATCATCGAGAACGGTCGGCTGTATTGCCATTTCGGCACGAACGGGACCGCGTGTCTCGATACGCAGACGGGCAAGATCGCCTGGACGAATCGCGAACTGCGGCTCAATCACGAGAACGGGCCGGGAAGCACACCGATGCTTTTCGGAGATTTGCTCATCATTCACTGCGACGGCAGTGATACGCAGTACGTCGCAGCACTCAATAAACTGACTGGAAAAGTAGTCTGGAAAACACCGCGCAGCGGAACAATGGACCCGAATCCACAATTGAAGAAGGCCTACGGCACACCACTCGTTACTGAACTTGGCGGACAGCCGACAGTGATCTCGCCCGGTGCCGATTGGCTGTACGCTTACGACCCGGAGAGTGGTCGCGAACTGTGGAAGCTCAATTACGGTGCTCAAGGCTTTTCGATTGTCCCTCGCCCGGTGATCGGTCACGGCATGGTCTTCTTCAGCACGAGTTTCATGAAGCCGGAAATTCTCGCCGTGAAGCTGAACGGCACACCGGAGATTGCTTGGCGATTCAAAAAACAAGCCCCCAACATGCCATCGCCGTTGTTGGTTGGTGACGAGTTGCTCGTCATCGCGGACAAGGGAGTCGCGACTCTGTTGGACGCGAAAAGCGGCGAGACATTGTGGACCGAACGGCTGGGCGGCAACTTCTGTTCGTCACCTTTGATCGCCGACGGTCGCATCTATGTCGGCAACCGCGAAGGTCAAACGTTCGTGCTCGCACCGGGCAAGGAATACAAACTGCTCGCCACAAATACGCTTGAGGGTCAGATCATGGCCACGCCAGCGGCCGTTGACGGAGCGTTGTTTGTGAGAACGGATAAAGCGCTGTATCGATTGGCGAAGTAGATGGCGAAAACGTCCCCCCCCCCAAACTTCAATGAAGTCCCAATGCCCAAAATTCAAAGATGACACTGAGCAGCGATTGAGCGTCTAATCACTCAAACTGAGCAGTTTTCACTGCCAAGGCGCAATGTACGCGAAGGAACACTCCCCAATCAGTTCTCAATAGCCGTGATGCAGGGCAACTTTGGTAACGGCCATGTTCCTGATTTTTGGGAGGTTCTTCGCGTGCTTTGTGCCAAGGCGGTGAAATTCCCTTCCCTGAAAACGCTCAGTTTGAGTAATTGGGCATAGGGTTTTGAAACTCGAACATTTCAACGCGGCCACGCCGCAATGCTGAGGCAAGTATGTCAAACTCTCCTACGTTGTATGAGCGACTCGGCGGCGTCTATGCGATCGCTGCGGTCGTTGACGATTTTATTGATCGCATCATGAATGACTCGCGACTCAACGCGAACCCGAAGGTGGATGAAGCTCACCACCGTGTCTCGAAAGCGGGCTTCAAGTATCTGGTGACGGAGCAAGTCTGCTGGGCGGCTGGCGGGCCGCAGAAATACACGGGGCGTTCGATGCACGACTCGCACGTGCATCTCGATATCACTGAAGGGGAATGGCAGGCGTTCCTCATTGATTTGCAGCAGACATTCGACAAGTTCCAAGTCCCACCTGCCGAGCGAGTGGAGTTGGTGGCAATCGTCGAAAGCACGAAGGCGGACATCGTCCGAACTACGTAGCCGTCATCGCTTAGTGTGACGAGCAGGGGGCTCGCCAACGCACCTTAAGGCGACCGGTTCGTCACGCGGAGCGGTGACGACTACATATCTGCGGCTTCGCCGCGAAATAACTCACGGAGTTCAAATTCATGCCCGACGAAGCGGCGATGTCTTCGGTTTACCCAGTGATCGGCGAAGCGGGATTTGTCCGCTTAGTGGCGGCGTTCTATCGCCAGGTTCCCACCGACGAACTGCTTGGCCCGATGTATCCGCCGGGCGAACTGGCTGCTGCGGAGAAACGTCTGCGAGACTTCCTCGTGTATCGTTTCGGTGGCCCGCAGCGTTACATCGAAGAACGCGGGCATCCTCGATTGCGAATGCGACATGCTCCGTTTGCGATCTCGCTTGTGGCTCGTGATCGCTGGGTTGAACTGATGGATCGAGCGATCATGGAGGCCAGGATTCCCCCGCCTGTCGTCGCGATCATGCAGCCATTTCTCGCGGAAACAGCTACGTTTATGGTTAACAGTTGAGCCGGCTGACGGCGTGGTAGAGATGCCGAAATCTCGCCGATATACTCCCGCCCCTCGCACGCAGCGAGTTTCAAAACGTAGCACAGGCGGCTCGCCTGTGACTTGAGGCGAGGAAGACTGATTCCGGAGCCCGGTTTTTCAAACCGGGCGAACTGGACCCCGGTTTGAAAAACCGGGTTACCAAAACACGAAGTCACTTAGTCGCAACGGAAATCACAGTCGAGCCGCCTGTGCTGCCACAATTATTCAGAGAGGAAATGCGATGACGGTTCCGGTGATTGCTCCGGGCAGTACGAGGATTGGTTGGATCGGCACGGGTGTGATGGGCAACAGCATGGCCGGTCATTTGTTGGCGGCTGGGTTTGCTGTCTCGGTTTATACACGGACGAAATCCCGCGCCGACGCGCTCATCGCCAAAGGAGCCGGTTGGGCAGAAACACCGAAAGCCCTTGCCGAGCAATGCGACGTGATCTTTTCGATCGTCGGATTCCCCAGCGATGTTCGTGAAGTGATGCTCGGTGCGAACGGAGCACTCGCAGGTTCGAAGCCCGGAAACATCTTGGTCGATATGACGACCAGCGAGCCGTCACTCGCGGTTGAGATTGCTGACGCTGCGAAAGCGAAAGGAGTCTTCAGCGTCGATGCTCCGGTTTCCGGCGGCGACATCGGTGCGAAGAACGCCGCGCTGTCGATCATGATTGGAGGCGACAAAGAGATCGTCGAAGCATTGCAGCCGTGCTTTGCGGCGATGGGTAAGACGATCATCCATCAAGGTGGTCCTGGAGCCGGTCAGCACACAAAGATGGTGAACCAGATTTTGATTGCGAGCAACATGGTCGGCGTCTGCGAAGCCTTGTTGTACGGCTATAAGTCTGGACTCGATTTGGAAACCGTGATGAAGTCGGTCTCGGTCGGCGCGGCTGGAAGCTGGTCGCTGTCGAATCTTGGCCCGCGCATCATGGCGAACAATTTTGATCCCGGCTTCTTCGTCGAACACTTCATCAAAGACATGGGCATCGCCCTCGAAGAAGCCAAGCGGATGAATCTTGCTCTGCCCGGACTGGCGTTAGGCAATCAACTCTACTTATCGCTAAAGGCTCAAGGTGGCGGAAAATTAGGAACCCACGCGCTGCAACTGGCGCTGTCACGGATGTCGAACATTGATTGGAAAGCACGTTAATTTCATCGATTGAAACAATCGTGAGGACGCGCGTGTTTTGGCGAGCCGGGTGACGTAAGCCCCCGGACAATTTTGAATTCGA
>JAPLNX010000222.1:19496-22110 GCA_026400935.1 Planctomycetia bacterium
GGGGGCTTACGCCGCCCGGCACTACTTTGGTTCGTTAGGCAACTCAGAAAACAAACACAAAGAGAAAACAGATCATGGCAAGCAAAGGGGAAATGTTCGCGGGACTGACGGTCGCGATGGTCACTCCATTTAAGGGAGGAACCCTCGACGAGGCGGGACTGCGAAATCTGGTCGACTGGCACGTTGAGCAAGGGACCGATGTGATTTGTCCGGTCGGTACTACGGGCGAAAGTCCAACGCTTTCGCACGACGAACATCATCGCGTGATCGACGTTGTCTGCGAACAAGCTCGCGGACGCATCAAAGTGGTCGCAGGCACCGGCTCCAACAGTACGGCGGAAGCGATTGAGCTGACCGTTGCTGCGAAGAAATCGGGAGCGAACGGAGCACTCGTCGTCGGGCCTTACTACAACAAACCAACGATGGAAGGCTTCTATCAACACTTCAAGGCGATCACCGAAGCCTGCGATCTGCCGATCATCCTCTACAACATCCCGGGACGTACGGCCAAGAATATTGAGCCTGAAACGATCGCACGCATCGGCGAACTGTCGAGCGTTGTCGCTGTGAAAGAGTCAACTGGTTCGATGGATCAAGCCTCACAAATTCTGGCGTTGAGCAATCTGACGCTGCTGTCGGGCGATGATAGTTTGACGCTCCCGCTGCTTGCGCTCGGCGGACGCGGCGTTGTGTCGGTCGTCGGCAACATAGTGCCGAAAGACGTCAAAGCGATGCTCGCGGCTTGGGACAAGGGTGATATCGCGACCGCTCAAACGTGGCATCGCAAGCTGTTCCCGCTCTGCCGCGATATGCTGGGGCTCTCGACAAATCCAATCCCGTTGAAGGCCGCAATGCAATTACTCGGTCGCGATACGGGCGAAGTCCGTTTGCCGCTGACGCCGCTCGACGCCAAGCAGCAAGAGAGTTTGATCGGCACATTGAAGAAGTATGGCCTGCTGTAAGTGCCCTATGGCTCAACCGAGGCAAGCTCGGAGAAATTCAGATGTCATCGTTGGTTGAAGTTTCATTCTTGATTTCAAAATAAAAGCGGCGTCTAGACGCCGCACTCCAAAGGGGAGAATCGCCGTGGTATTTGGTTTTGGCCGTAAGGCTGAAGTGGAAGATGATGACGAAGAAGAAGAAATCGAACTTGTTCTATTTCAAGGCGCGCTCAATGGCCAAGAGGCGAACCTCAAAGAGAATCAAAAGCTTGTTCAAGCCGGTTTAAACGCGGCGAAGGAACTCGTCACCGACGGCCTTTCTCGCCGGGCTGAAACCATTCGAGTTGACCCCAAAGGTGAACGCTCGCAAGTCGCATTCATCGTCGATGGGATGCCTTATGCCGGTGGCAAGCTGGCCAAGCCGCAGGGGCTCGCGATCACGCAGATGCTCAAACTGCTGAGTGGTTTGGACATTAAAGTTCGCAATCAGCCGCAAGTCGGCGGGATGAAAGCTCAATGGAAAGAGCTACCTTGGGAAGTCATCGTCCAAACGAAACCGATCGAAGGGGGCGAGCAACTCACGATTAAGATTCGTAACCTCAAAGAGAAGATGATCACACCCGAAGACTTGGGCATGCCGGATGAAATGCGAACGAGAATTCGCGAATGGACTAGCAAGCACAAAGGACTCAGCCTTGCGGTCGGTGGTCCGAATACGGGACTCACGACAACGGCGTTCGGAATGCTTCGCGGGGTCGATTGTTACCTCTATCAGATTCACGCCCTTCGCCCGCTCGGAACGCGTGAAGTCATCAACGTATCCCAATTCATCGCGAACCCAGGTGACGATCTCGAAGCAACATTGATGCGAGTCATTAGAGTGGAGTCGGATGTGGCCTTCGCCGATCCGGTCAATACGACCGAGATCGCGAAAATCGTTCTCTCAATGCAATCGCAGATCACGATTCTCAGTGAGATGCCCGCCAAAGATTGTGCCACCGCAATCCTGCAACTGGTGCAATGGGTCGGCGATCCGAACATCGTCGCCAATGGCCTGATGGGCGTGATCAACGGCAAGCTCATCCGCAAGCTCTGTCCCGACTGCAAGCAAGCGTATCGGCCAAACCCCAAACTCATCGCCAAGGTCGGACTTCCATCCGATACGAAAACGCTTTATCGCAAACCGGTCGCCACTGAGAACGAAAAAGGCGAAGTCGAGGAACCGCCGCCGTGCGAAAAGTGCAACGACACAGGCTACTTCGGTCGCACAGGCATCTTTGAGTACATCGAGATGTCCGACGCGATTAAAGAGTTGGTCATCAAGGGTGCTGACGCGAATGCGATCCGCACTCAAGCACGCGCGGAAGGCATGACCGTCTTCTCGAAAGACGCCCTGCGGCATGTCGCCAAAGGGAGCACATCTCTCGAAGAACTGCAACGAGTCTTCAAGCCAGCGCCGTAAGGTGCGTTTTTTACGTAGCCGTCATCGCTCCGCGTGACGAGCCGGTCTCTTCACAAAGCGTTGAGCGCAATCGGCTCGTCACGCGGAGCGATGACGGCTAGTGCCACGACCAAGAAATAACCTGCCATTAGATTTGGAGTGCGGCTTGTTGGATTTTTGTGGTGCGGGTGATGCGCCGGTGCGGTGGGCAGAACCGAGCTACGGGCTGCGA
>JAPLNX010000447.1 GCA_026400935.1 Planctomycetia bacterium
AAACTCAACCGCACCGTGATGGCGGCGGAGTATGACATCCGGGTGTCAATCAGCAAACGAGCCCACGGCGAATCAAAACGACCTGCGAAAAGGAGTTCGTCACATTGCGTGTGAAACCACGTGCGACACAAAAGTGCCAAGTCACGAGAACAATTTCATCACTGGCTTACCACCATCGACGATCTTGATCGGTCGACCGAGCGGGCTGATGTTTTCGTGGGCCGGATCAACGTCGAGTGATTTGCAAATCGATGCGAAGAGATCGTGAACCGTGACGGGGTCGTGATCGACCGCGCTCCCATCTTTCGTGGAGGCCCCGATGACTTGGCCTCCTTTCACACCGCAGCCGGCAATCGCCGCATTGAAGACTCGCGGGTAGTGATCGCGTCCGCCTCGCGCGTTGATCTTCGGCGTCCGACCGAACTCACCCATCCAAACCACGAGAGTACGGTCGAGCATACCTCGCTCTTTGAGATCAGCGATCAACGTCCCCATGCCAGGATCAACCGTGCCAATCAGTCGCGACGTGTTGCTGAAGACATCTTGGTGCGTGTCCCAATTCCCGCCGCCGCGCTGTGAAGTGACTTCGACGAACGACACGCCCGACTCAACTAGTCGTCGAGCTAACAAACAGCCGCGGCCGAAGTCGTTGTTGCCATATCGATCTCGCAATGCTTGCGGCTCATCGTCAAACAAGAAGCGTTTCGTCTGCGGACTGAGAACCAACTTCGATGCTTTTGAATAAAGCTGCTTGTGATTGGTCGCGACGGTTTGACCGCCTCGATCAGAGAACTCTTTTTCTAACTGCCCGAGCAATCCGAGTCGGCGATCGAACCGTGCAACGCTCGCCGATGCGGCGACGTTTTGTGGAAGCTGCCCCGGTTGATCAACGACGAAAGGTTCGTAATCAACACCGAGGAATCCGGCACCTTCTGTATTGCCGATCGACACAACAGAAGGAAGTTCGTGCTCAACATCACCGAGCATCTTGGCGATGTTGCAGCCGAGCGACGGATACTTCACGGTTCCCGATGGCAGATAACCTGTATGCATCTGCGAGGTCGCTCGTGGATGATTTCCTTCCTTGTTGGTCAGCGAGCGAATGAGAGCGACGTCGTTCATCACCTTGGCAACGTTGTCCCAACCATTAGCGATCTGAATGCCCGAAGCGGCCGTGTCGATCGCTTTGGTTTCGCCGGTAACTTCTTTTTTCTCCGGCTTTGGATCAAACGTTTCAAACTGGCTGGGGCCGCCGTTCATCCACAGCAGAATCATCGACCTCCCCTGCTTGCGCAGTTCAGCCGCTTGCAGAGTCATCATGTCTCGCAAGCTGAGCGTGCCAGCAGCAAGAGCGCTCGTGGTGACCGTGTGAAAGAACCCGCGACGGCTCAAACCGCGCGAGGTGAAGCGGACTTGTTCGTGATGGGCGAGCATGGTTGGCCTCTTGTTGGTAGTTCCGCCTTGAGTCGGTAACGTGATCTTCAACTCTATTTTAGACGCCACTGATTCCGCCTGAAGGCGGCACTACAAACTATCTCTTCGACAAGAACTCACTCGAGTTCAACAAGCTCCAAGCAAGGTCTTCAAACGCTTCGCGGCGATCGCCGACTTTGGCGAGGTAATCGACTGCGATCGCTAGTTCCTTGTCCGATGGGTCGCGGGCGAGGAAGGCGAGATACAGTTCGCTGATCGCCCCCTTATCGGTCTTGTTGTTGGCAAGGATTTGTCCGAGTCGTGTGTTGCCTTCCGCTTTGAGCGCGTTGCTAATCTGAGGCAGGTTCATCAAGAAAAGTGCTTGCGGGACGTTGCCGAGCAATTCGTCTTGTGGTGTCGATGGATCGAAACCGAACAACGCTTCGACTTGCTCTCGCGGCGTGCGACGACCTCGCTGTAGCGGACCTGACGAGTGTCGCGGTCCTTCATCAACCCCCAAGACTTTGACCACTGCGTTCAAGAGTTGATCCGCTCGCAGTCGTGTTGGAACGGCTGATGCAAACGGAACCGGATTCTCGGTTGGCTCATTGAAGCGAACTTGGCGTTGGTAAGTCTTTGTGTTCATGATTGTGCGAATGAGCCATTGAATGTCGTGATCGTGCTTTACGAATTCGGTAGCGAGGTAATCGAGCACGCTTCCCATGCGGGCCATTCGTTCCGGCCCCATGTCATCGATCGGCATGTAGAAACCCTCGCCGAGCAGTTCGCCCCAAATGCGGTTGACGAAGGACTTCGCAAACCACGGATTGGTGGGAGACGTGACGAACTTCGCGAACAACGCTCGGCGGTCTTCGTCTTCCATGCCGGTGCGTCCTTTGGCATTTGTGACGAAGAACGCCGGCGTCATGAGCCTACCTTGGTCAGCCGGTTGCATCAGGTCCGGCATGAAATGTTCGGCA
>JAPLNX010000571.1 GCA_026400935.1 Planctomycetia bacterium
CGTACAAGCTCCACACAACGCTTCGACAACCGTGCATCCTTCAGACGTATCTTGATTCCATCCTATGATCCATACCACAGCCACCGAATTGTGTAGAGACCAATGAGCTTGCCTCGGTGGAAACGGGCTTCTGCACTACGAACGACACCCGTAGTGCAAAGGCCCGAATCCACCGAGACAAGCTCGGTGGGGTTTGCTTTTTTCTGACCACTGACCACTGACCAATTAACTTTCAACTTTCACTCTCTCTATCACTTAACCATTCCGGAGATTCCCACATGTTGCTTTCCCGCTGGCTCAATGCGTTCACAAGTCGTTTGTCGGTTCGTGGCACGAAGAATCGTGTGGGGACGCGACGGAGTCCGGGACGTGGGACATCGCAGGCCACACAGACCGCCTCGTGGATTGTGGGGCCGAATGGCTCGGGGAATTCCGCGGAGTTCAGTTCGGCTGTGGAGCGGTTGGAAGATCGTCTGGTGTTGACCTCGCTCGATTTCGGCGACGCACCGGACTCTTACGGAACGCTGCTAGCCAGTAACGGTGCGCGGCACGAAACCGGTGGCGCGTCTCTGGGTGCTAAGGTTGATCTCGAGGACGATGGCCTACCCAATGCGAGCGCAACGGGTGACGACATTAATGTTGGTGTTCTTGGCGGTGCCGCAGTCGCAACCTATGCCACTTCGACGCCGGCCTACAATTTTGTCAATATTTCCGGCACCGGGACGTCGGTCTCGCTCAGCGACGACTCCTTCAGTTCGTCGATTTCGCTGCCGTTCAATTTCGACTTCTTTGGCAGCACGAAGTCCGCCCTCTTCATCGCCTCGGACGGTTATCTGTCGTTCTCAGGAGACGATTCATCTTATTCCTCGACGTCGATCCCCGACGTCGGCACTCCGAACGATTTCATTGCCGGTTTGTGGGTTGATCTTGATCCGTCCGAAGGTGGCACAGTCACTTACCAAACAATGGGATCAGTGGGCAGCCGGGTCTTCATTGCTCAATTCACCAACATCCAACACTACAACGACGGGGACGGCGGCTTCCCCGTCACGTTCCAATTCAAGTTGTTTGAAACCACGAACAACATTGAAGTGCATTACCAATTGGCACTCACGGATGGAAACACTCGTGTCGCCGGTGTTGAAAATTCAGATGGCACTGTTGGAGTGGAATTCTTTGAAGGCACAGGAGCCATCTCTTCAAACTCCGCAGTGCTTTACTCACCGACTCTTGCGGGAGCGGCGTCCGTTGGTGACGACGAAGACGGCATCACGTTCCTGAGCGATTTGTTGATCAGCGACAACGGTTCTACGACCGCCAGCGTCGATGTCGATTTGCAGAATGCGGACTCACTCGGGAGCCACTTGGATGCGTGGCTCGACCTGAATCGCGACGGTGATTTCAACGATGCCAACGAGAAGGTCATCAACAATGTCAACTTGGGATCGACTGACGGTTTGAAGCGGGTATCGTTCACGATCGCGCAGGACTTCGGACCCAATGTGGTCGAAGGTCTGACATTCATGCGGTTCCGCTTGAGTTCCACCGGTGGCTTGGCGGCGACGGGATATGCGGCCGATGGCGAAGTCGAAGACTATCAAGTCGATTTGCAGCTTGCGGGCGGAGAAGGTCAGGTGCTCGATCTGCCCACCGGTGGCGGAGGCTAGTGCGTTTGCAAGTGGATTGAATCTGCGAGGTGCAAGTCCTCGTCGAAGTTGGTTTGAACTTTGTATCCGAACGTAACTGCGTCGTCGTGAGACGGGGTGGAGAGCAACGGGAGGAGAACGGCTAGTCCGTAGGA
>JAPLNX010000098.1 GCA_026400935.1 Planctomycetia bacterium
CGCCCATGCACTGGCCGTTCAATCCTCTCGCAGGTAAGACCATCAACCGGAGAGCCGGATGCGGGAAACCCGCCCGTCCGGTTCGGAGGGAGGGGCGACCGAAATCAATCGGTCGTTCCTACCCCTATCGTACATGCGGCTTCGCCGCGCTATAGAATCAGCCTCACGCAATCAACTCCTGCACGACTTTGCCATGTACGTCGGTCAGGCGGAAATCGCGGCCGGCGTAGCGGTAGGTGAATCGTTCGTGATCGAAGCCGAGGAGTTTTAGCAGTGTGGCGTGTAGGTCGTGGACGTGGACCGGTTTCTCGACTGCTTTGAAACCAAATTCGTCGGTCGCTCCGTGGACGTAGCCACCGCGCACTCCGCCGCCAGCGAGCCACATGCTGAAGCCGTGGTGGTTATGGTCTCGACCGTTGATCTTGCCGGCGTTCGCACCCTTTTGAGGAAGTTCGACGGTTGGCGTGCGACCGAACTCGCCCCCCCAGATGACGAGCGTTTCGTCGAGTAAGCCGCTTTGTTTGAGGTCGGTGAGCAACGCGCCGATGGCTTGATCGCATTGCTTGGCGAGGCGGCGGTGATTGACTTCGATGTCGTCGTGGTTGTCCCAAGGCTGACCTTCGCCGTGCCAGACTTGGACGAAGCGGACGCCTCGTTCGATCAAGCGCCGAGCAATCAAAATCTGCCGCGCCTGCGTGCCGGGGCCGTATGCGTCGAGCACATGCTTCGGTTCACGGCTGACGTCGAACGCATCTTCGGCGTCATGTTGCATTCGGAAAGAAAGCTCAAACGATTGAATGCGAGATTCCAACTGAGCGTCACCCGCACGTTGTTGTTGGTGTCGACGATTCAACGCTTGCAGCAGGTCAAGCTGCCGACGCTGTTGCGGAATGCTGAGCCGATTGTTGCGGATGTTTTCAATCAGCTTTTCGATCTGCGTGGCGTTGGTGTCGATGTACGTCCCCTGATAGACCCCCGGCAGAAAGCCCGCTTGCCAGTTCTGCGATTCCTGAATCGGATACCCGCCGGGACACATCGCGATGAAACCAGGCAAGTCTTGGTTCTCGCTGCCGAGTCCATACGTCATCCACGACCCGAAGCTGGGCCGCACGAGCCGAGCCTCGCCGCAATTCATGAGCAACAGCGACGGCTCATGATTCGGCACGTCGGCGTGCATCGAGCGAATCACCGCGATGTCGTCGATGTGCTGCGCGGTGTGGTGAAAGAGTTCGCTGACCTCGATCCCCGATTCGCCGTACGGCCGGAATTGAAACGGAGACCGAAACGCGGCTCCCGTTTTTCGCTCGGTCGGTAGGTTCGTGACCGGCAGTTCTTTGCCGTGATACTTATCGAGCGACGGCTTTGGATCGAACGTGTCGACATGCGAAGGTCCGCCATTCATAAAGAGATGAATGACTCGCTTGGCCTTCGCCGCGAAGTGCGGTTGCTTCGGCGTCAACGGATTCAGCCCGCTGTCATCGGCAGCGTTCAACGGAACGGCGTTGAGCAGACCCCCTTGTTGCATCAACGACGCGAGGCCCAGCGATCCAAGACCAAGTCCAGAACGGGCGAGAAGGTCACGGCGGGAAAACAGTGATGGGTGCATTGCTAAAAACTTCTTTGACGGAGTCATCATGTCAGCGGATTGCGAACAGAAGCAATCTATGTCCGCAGCCCTTTGGCTCGAAGCAGGCCGTCAGCCCACTCGCGATATTTCGGTGGGAACGGCGGATTGGGTTCCTTCGTATAATCGGTATCAAGGTCGTAGCCTGAGCGGTCATAGACGGTGGTCAATAACGCTTGTAGATCGAGCTTCGCATCTTGGTCGGGACTGCGCAATGGAATGGGGATCACGGGCAAACGTTGCGGAAGTTGAATCGGCCAGACAAAGCCTTTCGGGCGTTGTTCGACTCGTGAAACATGAACCAGGTAGTCTCCCTTCGGAACGAAATCACCTGTGATGACCGAATCGCCACCGCGTAACAAGTCGATTTCCACGTAGTGTGTCGCTGACTGCATGACTTCGTTCCGCTTGCGTCGGTAACTGTCCCGACCGTGAGAATTGGCGACCTTGTTCGTGGGGCTGATGACTTCAATCACAGTGACCACTTCGCGAGTCGCGACGTCGCGAATTTCCAAAAATGCCTCTTCGATTTCTTCGTCGAGCAGTGTTGTTGCCAACACCGGTTCTGCGATCGCAATACCAGCAAATTCGTTTGGTTGCTGCTCGCTACCGAATCGCCACGAATCGGGTGTTTCGACAACGCGGACATCCGGAATCATCACCCGACGTCCCAAATCGTCTTGGTCCGATACATAGATTCGCAGCTCAGTTCGCGCGACATATTTTGGCCGCAACTGGCCATTCAATGCTGCTTGAATTTCAGCAATGAGTGTGGCATGAACACTCGGCCAAACGTGCGGATTTTCTAAAAACGGGTCCATCCCAGGAAACGGAGAAGGCATGATCGCACCTCATGACGGGACAAGTTGGGAACGCGATGACAGCATTTAATCGACGAACTGGAACTCATTCGAGAGTAACAGCACTTGTGCCAGTTGTTCCCACGGGGTGAGCGGCGTGTCGGGTGTTTGTAGGTTCGGGCCTTTGGGGAAGTCGGCACTGAAGTCCCAGACTTTCTGGAACCGTTTGTCGGTGGAAGCCAGCTTTGGCGACCAATTGAAGGTGTCGGAATTCTCATCAGCTTGGCAGAAGACGATGAAGTCGAGTGACTCGCCACGTTTGACTTGAATCGCCGGTGCGAACGTGTTGACCGATTGCTTGTGAGCGGTCCATCGAACTCGCTCGCCTTGTCGAGCTGACCAAACGATAGCCATGACGCCGTCACCCACTTCGGCGTTGTGTTTCAATTCACCGGTGATGACGACGGTCGCATCTTGCGGTGCCGTCCAACGAGCGATCGCTGAGTGACTTGGCTTTCCTGGATGACCTCCGGCTGCGTTCCACAACACCCAACCAATTTTGTCATCGGGCAACTTCGGGCCACCTTGCCAACCGGAACCGGTCCAATGCGGCAGCGTCGTGAAATTCTTGAGCGCCTTTGCTGCGACGTCGTATTCGCCGAATCCGTATTGCCAGAGCGGAGCGATTGCTTCGGTGGGATGTGTGGCGTCGGCGAGGAATTGCTCGGCGAGTGTGATTTCCTCAGCGGACGGATCGCGGCCGTAAACCGCTCGGAACAGTTCCGGGATGTTGCCTCGGCTGCCGTCTGCTGTTTGTGCGGCGAGCGATTTTGATTGCTCAATGACGAACGAGCTATTGCGAAGAAACAGAGTTTGCTGCGGCACCGACGTGATGAATCGTGACGGCGAATGCGCGTCGGGACTGGCGAAGTCGAACGTTCTCAAAACGAGTGGCAAGTTCTGGCGATCTATGAAACCGTAAATCGTCCGCCGAGTCGCAAACGGCGGCTTGAGCACATCGGTGGCAGTTCCACCAATCGAGTGATCGAGTTTGCCAGACACAAACAACAACGAATCACGCAGTGACTCCCAATCCATGCGGCGACGATTCATGCGAGAGAGAAGACGATTTTCGGGATCGATACGTCCTCGCTTTTCTTCGTCGGCGCCTTCCTCAGTTCCCTGCCGCCACACGGACGACAACAAGATTTCGCGATGCAGCCACTTCAACGACCAGTTGTGAGCGATGAGTTCTGTGCATAGCCAGTCGAGCAATTCCGGATGACTTGGCGGTTCGCAGCGGAGACCAAAGTCGCTCGGCGTGCGGACGAGCGGCGAACCGAAATGTTGCATCCAAACACGGTTTACAATGACTCGCGCCGTCAGCGGATTCGTCGGCGAGGCGATCGCTTGAGCGAGTTCCAGTCGGCCACTCTTGTTTGCGAACGGCTTGCGGTCAGGACCGGAAACAACGGACAGAAACTGTCGAGGAACCTTCGGGCCGTGATTGTGCTGTTGCCCACGCAAGAAGACATACGGATCGAACGGGTTTTCGTCTTCGACCAAAGCCATCGCCATCAGCGTCTTCGCCTCTTCCGGCTTCGGCTCATGCGAACTTCGGAGCACTCCGTAAAGCGAGTAATAGTCTGATGCTGGGATCGGATCAAACTTGTGGTCGTGGCAGCGAGCACACCCAACGGTCAGTGCCATCGTTCCTCGACAGATGACGTCAATGCGATCGTCGATGATGTCATTGATGTTGTTCAAGAACCGTCGGCCCAATGTTAGGAAGCCGAGCGCCGGGAGATTCGCAGTTTTCTCCGGTTCGGGCAGCAAATCGGCAGCCAACTGGCGAATGAGGAATTGGTCATATCCAAGGTCTTCGTTCAATGAATTCACGACCCAGTCGCGGTACTTGTAGGCGAACGGGTAGTTGCGATCTTCCATGAAGACGTAACCTTTGGTGTCCGCATACCGAGAGATATCGAGCCAGAATCGCCCCCAACGTTCGCCGTATCGTGACGAGGCAAGCAGTCGGTCGATGACCCGCTCAAACGCTTGCGGAGAATTGTCCGCGTCGAATTCTGCAAGCTCATCGAGCGTTGGCGGCAGTCCGTGCAGATCAAACGTCGCTCGCCGAATCCAAGTATGACGATCAGCCGGTGGCGACAGCGTGAGGCCAGCGGCCTCCAACTTCTGAAGCACAAACGCATCGGTCGCGCTTCGCACTTCGTGTTTTGCGTTTCGAATTTCCGGAATCGCCGGTCTTGATATTGGTTGAAATGCCCAATGTCGTTTCACCTCAAACGGCCCCGATTTGTTTTGCGGCCAGACCGCTCCGGCAGCGATCCAGGTTTCAAACGCGGCGATCGTTTCGTCGGGAAGCTTTTTGTCGGGCGGCATCTTGAAGTCTTTGTCTTCATGCCGAATCGCTTTGAGCAGGCTGCTTTCGCCTGGCTTTGCAACGACGATTGATGGTCCCGAATCACCCCCTTTGAGCAATGCGTCGAGCGAATCGACTCGCAGTGCACCACTCACCTTTTCACCGCCGTGGCATTTGAAGCAGACATCCACCAGCACTGGGCGAATCTTCGTCTCGAAGAGTTCCGCACCAGATGCCGGATCGGCGGCGGAGGCAGTTTGGCTGGCAATAACAGTCTGAACGATGGCGACACAAACGAAAACGACGGTCGTTCGTCGAATGGCAGCAATGCTAGACATCAACATGGCGGGATCACACCGGCGGGAGGTTTACGTTGGAAGGAATCATACAAACTGCCAGAGAGTGTCCGGTCTGCAGCCCCCTCTTGGCTAGTGACAGAAGTCCCACTTCGTTTGTCAGAGCGGTGATCCCTCGATAGCGTGCCGCTCCGCATCGTTCGAGAACGATGTCAGGTTTTGCGGACTTTTATTGAGGGATTTCAACATGCTGATGCGCTGGATGGTGATTGTTGCGACATTGGTCGCTGGTTCGGGACTTTCGATGGCGGCCGATCCGACGACGAACGATGCTGGATTTGTCTCGATCTTCGATGGCAAATCACTGACCGGTTGGCACAAAAACCCGGAGCGGATCGGACATGGCACCGGCGGGCGATGGGTGGTCGAAAACGGAGTCATCTCTGGCGAGCAAGATCCTCCCGGCAGCGGTAACGGCGGCATTCTGCTGACCGACGAGAAGTTCAAAGATTTTGAATTGCTCATCGACATGAAGCCCGATTGGGGCGTCTGCTCCGGCCTGTTTGTGCGAGCAAACGACAAGGGGCAGTGCTTTCAGATGATGGTGGATTACCACGATCGTGGAAACGTCGGCCACATCTACGGCGAAGGAACCGGCGGCTTCAACACTCGACCTTATGACATCTTTGGCGAAGAGAAGGATGGCAAGCTCGTGAAGTTGTTCGCGAAGGCAACCGAGCCTGCGAATCCTGTGACCCCCACTTGCACCAGCGACGAATGGCTCAAGGCATGGAAGGTCAACGAATGGAATACCGCTCGCGTCCGCGTCGTCGGCAATCCTCCAGTCATCACGACCTGGATCAACGGCCTGAAAGTCAACGAGTTCGATGGCAATAAATTCGAGGCCAAGAACTACGACAAAGCCAAAGTCGCTGAAACGCTCGGAGCCGCCGGTTCGATCTCCGTTCAAGTCCACGGCGGGCAAGGCTGGCCCAACGGAGCCAAGTGCCAATGGAAGAACATCAAAGTGAAACGGCTCTAGCAATCGCGAGATTCGTCTTCCGCTGTTCGACGGCGAGTGACTAGAACGCGGCCATGATGACTGAGTTGGTGATTCCTCACACACACGACAATGAAACAAACCCCACTGAGCTTGTCGCATTGGAAACGGGCCTTTGCACTACGAGTCCTTTCGATAGCCTGGAAAGACCGTTCTAGTGCAGAAGCCTTGAATCCACTGTGACAAGCTCAGTGAGGTATGTGCCGGTCTTCGTGTGAGGTTAAACGAGGTGTGAAACGGGGGTGACTGATCTTGGACAAGGATGTCGTGATCTTTGGCGGCGGAGCTGCCGGGTTGTGGTTGTTGGATGAGCTGACTCGTCGCGGCATTGACGCCGTGTTGTTGGAGGCGAACGCGCTCGGCGCCGGGCAGACGGTCGCCGCACAAGGGATCATTCACGGCGGATTGAAATACACACTGCAAGGTTTACTGACGAAATCCGCGGCCAGTATTCGCGAGATGCCAAACGTTTGGCGCGAATGCCTGGATGGTCGTAGCGAACCGAACTTGAGCGGCGTGCGACGCCGATCGGACGAGTGTTTTCTCTGGCGAACCGACTCGCTCTCTTCCCGATTGGGAATGCTCGGTGCGCAGTTCGGTTTGCGAGTCGCTCCGCAAACGGTCGCGACTGACGAACGACCGGAGTTGCTGCAACGCTGCCCTGGAACGGTCGCGCGGTTGCCGGAGCAAGTCATTTCAACAGTCAGCCTGATCGAAGTGCTCGCCACTCGGAATCGCGAGCAGATGTTACAAGTCGATCCGCAGAGAGTTGAGTTCATTTGTCGAGCGGCGGGGGACGTGAGCCTGATACGATTGCATCGTGACCACGGACCAACGCTTGAACTGCGACCCCGTCAGGTTGTCTTCACTGCTGGTGCAGGGAACTCTGCGTTACGTCGCAGCGTCCTCTTGCATCAAGAAGCGATGCAGCGTCGCCCACTGCACATGATCATGCTGCGCGGTTCGCTGCCGCCGTTTCAAGGACATTGCGTAGACGGAGCAAAGACGCGTGTGACGATCACCTCGGATGTGGATTCCGCCGGACGTACGGTGTGGCAAGTGGGCGGCCAGATCGCGGAAGATGGAGTCGCTTGCGATGACCTGACGTTGATGGCAAACGCTCGCCAAGAATTGGTCAGCGTCTTACCCGGCATCGACCTGTCGCCGGTCGAATGGAGCACATATCGAGTCGATCGCGCGGAAGCGATCATGCCCGGCGGCAAGCGACCGGCGGCGGTGCAGATTCGCCGTGAAGGAAACTGCTTGACCGCTTGGCCGACAAAGCTCGCACTCGTTCCGCAGTTGGTGGCTGAGATCGCGAACGAAATCGTGGAGCACGTTTCCACCGTGCTCACTTCCAATCGTCAGTTTGAAAACCTGCCACACGATTGGCAGCGACCGTCAGTCGCGTTGCCGCCGTGGGAGATTGCTGAACGCTGGCGATCAGACGCAGAAGTCGCCATATCGTCCGTGCGAGTTTCGCAACCGGCTTCGTTGCCGAAGGCGGCGTAGTCGTTTGCCGAAGAAGATGTCGCGCACGCGGCATGCGTGCATTGGTCTTCGATCTTGTTCTCGCACGCGAGTCGCGTACACCACATTTTAAGGGATTCACATCATGCAAGAATTCTTCAGCGGCGTGCATCAGTTTCAATCCCAAGTCTTTCAGCGTGAGCGGGACTTTTTTGACAAGTTGGTCGCGGGACAAAGTCCGAGTGCGTTGTTCGTGACTTGTTCTGATTCGCGTGTTGATCCCAACCTCATCACTCAATCGGGACCGGGTGAGTTATTCGTCCTGCGGAACGCGGGCAACATCGTCCCGCCATACGGAGCATCGAACGGCGGTGAATCGGCGACGATTGAATATGCAGTCGCGGCGCTGGGCGTGCGCGACATCGTCATCTGCGGTCATTCGCGCTGCGGTGCGGTGAACGCGCTGCTGCATCCCGAAAAGGCCGCCGGTATGCCGCTGGTCAGTGCGTGGCTCAATCATGCGGAAACGACGCGTCGCATCATTCAGGAAAATTACAGCAACATCACTGGCGATGATCTGGTAGAGATCGCCGTCCAAGAACACGTGCTTGTGCAAGTTGAAAACATTCAGACGCATCCCGCAGTGGCCGTCAAATTGCAGCGAGGTGAACTCGCTTTGCACGCTTGGATCTACCGACTGGAAACTGGGACAATCTCTGCGTATTCGAGTGAGAACGCGCGTTTTGAACTGCTCACAACCGACGACCCCGATGCCGCGAACAAACACGTCATTGACAACCCAATGCAGCGCCGACGCGGTTAAGTGACGTAACTAGGTCACACTGTGGGAGAGCTGTGTGGCAAATTTTCCACGAGAAAACCAAAGCCTGTGACGTCAGATCAAGTCGGGAGTAATCGCTCGATCGGTTTCCCTTCGCTGTATTTCATGGGGCGACCAATTGGGGTGAGAACTTCTTTGTCGAATTCCACACCGAGCTGTCGCAAGACGGTCGCGCACAGGTCAGCCACTTCGATCGGATCTTTGGGTGACTTGGGTTCCTCGGTCGCTTCGGTCTCACCGATTACAACACCAGACCGAAGTCCGCCGCCGCCAATGACGCACGAAAAACCTTTCGGCCAATGATCGCGGCCATCGACGCCGTTGATTTTGGGTGTGCGACCGAATTCGCCGATGCACAATACGAGAGTCGACTGCAACAGATCGCGTTGCTTGAGGTCATGCGTCAGCGCGGCGAACGCGGGATCCAGTTCCTTCGCTTGGGTTTCGCAACCAGTGAAATTGTTCGCGTGTGTGTCCCAGCCTGGCAGCGTCACTTCGACCGCGCGGACACCCATCTCGACCAATCGCCGGGCCGTCAGGCAGCCGCGGCCGAACAGCGAGTTGCCATACGCTTCGCGGATTTCACTCGGCTCTTCGTCAATCTGAAATGCTTTGAGCTGTTCCGACGTCATCATCTTTAAGGCCCGTTCGACCGTCAGTTGATGCAGCGTGTTTTCAACTTGCACGCGTCGCTTCATTTGAAACGACTTGCTGACGATTTCGAGTCCTTTCAGTCGCTGCGTTTGTCGGTTGTCACCGACGTGTGGTTTCAGATTTTGAATGCCGTGTCCGGGATCGTAGATTTTAAAAGCGTCGAAGACTTCTCCCAAGAACCCACCGCGAGCGGGCCACTGTCCGCCGATGAGCGAGATGTGATCCGGAATCTCCAGCTTTTCATTCGGCAGTTCGCGGCACGCGATTGCTCCGAGCGACGGATGCACCAGCGTTGGATCGGGGCGATAGCCCGTCTTCATCATATAAGTTCCGCGTTCGTGGTCTCCCTCTTTGGAGACGAGCGAGCGAATCACATTCAGTTCGTGAATTTGCTCGGCCATGCGCGGATAAAGGTCTGCGATTTCGAGGCCGGGAACTTTCGTGGCGATCGACTTCGTCGGCCCACCAATCATCGTTCCGGGATGCGGATCCCAGGTTTCCAACTGACTCGGGCCGCCACCTAGCCAGATCACGATCAGTGACTTTGCTCGTTCGTCACCGCGCCGCTCAGCCGCTCGCAGATCAAGCCCCGGAACGGCAAACGACAAACCGCCTGCAATTGCGGCTTTGAGAAGGTCGCGGCGGGAGAGGGACAAGAACGAATTGGGTTGCGACATGGCAACTTCCTTGTGAGTTTGGTCAATGATCAGTCAGGGGCTTTGAAAATGTCAGGATGAGTTCATCCACGGAGACACAGAGATCAGGGAGAGATGATTTAGGAAAATTGAGGTTTTGGCTTTCCACCATTCCAGTTGAACTACGTAGTCAGTCGGACCACCGACCACAAAGGAACGAAGGCACAAAATTCTGTCCCCACTCATTTGAGTTTCTTTTTCGCGTTTCTTCGTGTCTCCGTGGTGATCCTCCCCGGTCAGGGTTTCTTAAGCTCGCACAACTTCAACTCGTCTCAATGGTTCCACGCGAACTCCGGCGAGTTAATCAGAATCCAATAAAGGTCTTCAACACGGCTACCACGGCTGACGGAATAGTCGTCACCAAGCGGTCGCTTGTCGCTCAGCATTGGCAACAGCGCGTCGAACTCTTCGGCAGTCGGACGTCTCGTGAGGCAGACAAGGAAACAGAGTTCAAGGCATTTGTTGTCATTGCTCGCCATCCCAGTGATTCGTCCCGGTGCGTTGAGCGGTGATGAATTCAATGCGTCTCGAGTGAATTGGCCGTTCATGCGGAGTAACGCTTGCGGAATTGTGCCCGCGCGGTCTTCGAGTTCGTCCTCACCGAGGTCCCCGTACTCTTTGACGAAATCGCGTGAGCGGAAGAACTTGAATGTGCGTGGGATCAAGTGGGAATTCTGATCGACAGTCGTAATCGAGGCCGCTTGCAAGATCGCTCCGATCATCTGCTCCGGCCGCAATCGCGTGAGCGGAAAGATCGCAAAGTGAGTCTTCAGCCGATCCAAATCTTGATCGTCCTCCGAATCATGCTGTGACGACATCAGGAATGGTTTTGATGCGATCACAACTTCGATTAAGCGACGCAGGTCGTAACCGTGCTCGCGGAAATCGGCTCCCAACAGTTCTAGCAAGTCGGATCCACTGGCTTTCGATCCCTTCGCGTGCTTGCTCCATTCGGGCGAGTTTGACGCCACTTCTTCGCCTGGCGGATCTGGCAGATCATCAACCGGATCAATCCACGGGCGTCCGAAGACGAGTCCCCAAATGCGATTGACGATCGCTCGCTCAAAACGGCGATTCTCTGGATGCGTCAGCCAGACGGCGAGCCGTTCTCGACGGCCACCTTCGTTCGGTTCCCATTCGGGATGAAACGGCACGACCGGATCAACTTCTCTTTTTTCATGCGTGTTCCGGTCTTCGATTTCAAACTTGAGTTTACGATCGTCATGCACACCGACTGGAGTCATTTTGACTTGCCCGAAATGGGCCGCGAGTCCCGCGAACTCGTTTTGCTTCCAATGATCGAACGGATGATCGTGGCACTGAGCGCAGTCGATTCGCTGACCGAGGAACGCTCGCACGGCGCGACCGGCGAGCTTGTTTTCGTTGAAGCCTTCCGCGTCTGTGTAACCAGCAATCAAAAAGTTCGTTTGTGGCTCGTCGGTCCAAAGCCCGGTTCCGGCAACCATGTCGCGAACCATTTCGGGATATGGGCGATTGGAAAGCAACTGCTCTCGCAACCATGCGATGAAGCGATCGCGGCGATACACAATGAACTGGCCGTCTTCGACACCGACCAAACTGCGAGCCAACCTCTCGGCGAAGTAATCACCAAATCGAGCGTCGTGCAGGTAACGAGCGGTCCAACGTTGCAGTCGATCCGCTCCGCTATCTGCTTCAAATGCTCGCAGTTCCTCCAATGACGGCACCGTCCCCATCAAGGAGAGCGTGATTCGTCGCAACGTTGTCAGTTCATCTGCCATTTTCGCGGGAGTGAGTTTTTCTTCCGCCCAACGCTTCGTGAAATACTCATCCACTCTTTGAACTGATTCCGCCAACGCGGCTGACGGTTGCGAGTACTCGTCAGTGGCGATCCCCTTCAATGGTTGAGCGGTCACAAATCGCACCAACGCGATGACGCTCAGCAACACGAGGCCGGGCAGCAAGTATTTCCATCGCATGATGTGTGACCTCGGGGCGGTCATGAATCTCAAACGCAAGATCGAATCGAGGCTTGTTCGAGGAAAACTTCTCTTGGGGTTTTGTAGCCGAGGCAGCGGCGCGGGCGGTCGTTCATAAGAATTTCGACACGCCGCATGTTTTGAGGGGTGACCG